>JAYSYF010000381.1:0-26305 GCA_043716655.1 Bdellovibrionales bacterium
ACAACCGGCGACGTTTACGATCGTTACTTGGTACGCGTCGCTGAAATGCACGAGTCTTTAAAAATTATCGAGCAAGTTTGCAAAAACATGCCTGAAGGCGACTACACGATTCGCGACAAGTCGATCGTGCTTCCAGAAAAAGCCGACGTTTACGGAAACATCGAAGGTTTGATGAACCACTTCATGTTGATCATTAAAGGTTTGCGTCCACCAGTTGGCGATATCTACGACGCAACTGAAGCCGCGAATGGCGAACTCGGATTTTATCTAGTCAGTGATGGCAGTGGTCGACCGTACCGCTTGAAGTGTCGTCCACCATGCTTTGCGATTTATCAGTCGTTCCCAGAACAAATCACCGGCGGACTGTTGTCAGACGTCGTTTCGATTTTGGGTTCGATGAATTTAATCGCTGGCGAGCTGGATCGGTAGGGGGATGGTAATGTTTGAACTTTCGGCTGATGGCCTCAAATACGTAAAAAACGAACTCACTCGCTATGAAGTGAAACAGTCGGCGATCATTCGCTGCTTGTACAAAGCGCAAGATGAAAATGGTGGTTGGGTCAGCCCTGCGGTGATCGAGCATTTGTCGAAGGTCATGGATATTCCAGCGGCACAGATCGAAGAAGTCGCGACGTTCTATACGATGTTTAACAAAACTCCGGTCGGCAAAAACCACATCCAGGTTTGCGTGACGCTCACTTGCGGAATGTTGGGTGGCCGCGAGCTTTGCGACTCGATGATGAAAGAAGCTGGCTGCAAAAAGCTTGGCGACGTTTCTCCTGACGGACTATTCACATTCTCAAAAGTTGAGTGCTTGGGTTCTTGCGACACGGCACCAATGCTTCAGGTAAATCGCGATTCGTACCTCGAGAATTTGAATACCGAAAAAGGTCTCGATCTCGTTCGCAGCCTTCGCACACAATCAGCCGGCGCAAAAACCGCTGGTAATTTTGGCGCGCCCTCGGGCGCGACGGGCCGGGGGCACTAATGGCTGAAGTAAAATACCTCTCTGAACATTACGATAAACCCGAGTTCCGAACTCTCGAAGGTTATAAAAAACTTGGCGGTTACGAGCAGCTCGCGCGCGCTCTAAAAATGGAACCGCAAAAAATCATCGATGAAGTGAAAGCCTCTGGCCTTCGCGGTCGCGGTGGTGCGGGTTTCGCGACTGGAGTGAAGTGGGGATTCTTGCCGAACAACGGTGAGCCTCGTTATCTCCTTTGCAACGCAGACGAGTCTGAACCCGGCACATTCAAAGATCGTGTGATGATGGAGAAGGCGCCTCATCAATTGATCGAAGGAATGCTGATCTCAGCTTTCGCGATCAAATCGAAGAAAGCTTACATTTATATCCGCGGCGAATACATGGGACCAGCGGCGATCCTCGAAAAGGCGATTGCAGAAGCTCGAGCTGCGGGGCTCATCGGTAAAAACATTATGGGTTCGGGTTTCGACTGCGAACTCGATCTTTACCTAGGTGCTGGCGCGTACATCTGTGGTGAAGAGACCGGAATGATTTCTTCGCTCGAAGGTTTGAAGGGTCAGCCGAAATTGAAACCGCCATTTCCCGCGGTGCAAGGCTACCTTCGCAAACCTACAATCGTGAACAACGTTGAAACGCTTGCTGCCGTAGTCCCGATCATTCGCGACGGAGCTTTGGGTTTCCGCAAATACGGAACCGAGAAATCAGCAGGAACAAAACTGTTCTCGATTTCCGGCAACGTAAATAAACCTGGTACGTACGAAGTTCCACTCGGATATCCGTTGATGGATCTGATCAATAAAGAATGCGGCGGCCTGATAGCCGGACGCAAACTGAAGGCCGTTGTTCCAGGTGGATCGTCGGCGCCGGTGATCACCGCTGAGGAATGCCAGAAAGCGACGCTCGACTACGAATGTCTCGCGCAAATGGGAACGATGCTTGGTTCGGGCGCGATCATCGTGATCGACGATTCAAACTGCATGGTCGATGTCCTGTCGACAATCTCACATTTCTATCACCACGAATCTTGCGGGCAGTGCACTCCTTGCCGCGAAGGAACGGGCTGGATGGAGCGCCTCATTCACGGCATCGTGCATGGGCACGGCAATGAAGGCGATCTCGATCTCCTTCTAAAAATCGCGGATCAAATGAAAGGTCGCACCATCTGCGCACTTTCAGATGCAGCGGCACTGCCGGTCTTGAGCTTTGTTACGAAGTTCCGAGATGAATTTGAATACTTCGTTCGTGAAAAGAAATCGAAAGTTCGCGGAGGGCAGATTTATGCTCAAATCAGTCACTAGTACCGGTCAGCCTGCAGCGCCATCTGGCGCGAACGCTCCACTGTCTCATGGTGTATCTTCGCCACAACCGAAGATGGTCACGATTTCGATCAACGGTAAAGACGTTGAAGTGAAAGAGGGTTCGACCATCATCGAAGCCTTCTATCAAAACAAACTCGATATCGCTCATTACTGCTGGCACCCTGGTCTTTCGATCGCGGGCGTCTGCCGTCTTTGCATGGTCGAGATTGAAGGCAATCCACGACTCCAGATTGCGTGCAACACCACAGTGACTGCAGGCATGAAGGTGAACAACGCTTCGGCCAAAGTAAAAGAAGCGGTGAAGTGGGGCCTCGATTTCCATTTGATCAACCATCCACTCGATTGCCCAATCTGCGATCAGGCCGGTGAGTGCGGACTGCAAGACCAGTACATGAAGTACGGGCAGTACGATTCTGAAATGGGCGAACGCAAAGTTAAGAAACACAAAGTCGTAGACCTCGGTCCACGCGTAGTTCTCGATAGCGAACGCTGCATTCTTTGTTCGCGTTGCGTTCGATTCACAAATGAAGTCTCAAAAACAGACGAACTCGGTATCTTCAATCGGGGCGACCGCGCCGAGATCGGAACTTTCGAAGGTAAACCTTTAGCTAACAACTATTCGGTCAACACGATCGATATTTGCCCAGTGGGTGCGTTGACCTCGCGTGACTTCCGATTCCGTCAGCGCGTTTGGTTCTTGAAGGACGCCGAGACGATTTGCACAGGCTGCAGCACGGGCTGCAACGTGAAAGTCTATTACAACAAAGAAGGCATGTTCAGAATGAAGCCGGTTTACAATCCGGATGTGAACGGCCATTGGATGTGCGACGTTGGTCGCGACACTTATAAGTTCGTGAATAAAGAAGCGCGCCTCATCGACGCCAAAGTCGTGTCGGGTGGCAAAGCTGAATTCATGCAGGCGAAGGAACTCGCGAAACGCCTCGGAGCAACGCTTAAAGGTTTGGGTAAATCGGCCGCACTCGTTTTGACCGGCAGCTACACGGTTGAAGAGTACGAATCCATCGTTCAGTACTTCAAAACTGAAGTCGGATCGACTGCGATCTACCATTGGATCAATAACCCAGAATCTTTCGAGGCCTTCGACGGCATTCTCTATCGCGGCGACAAGAACCCGAACACTCGCGGACTGCTTGAAGTTTTGAAAGCGAACGGCGTTTCCGGATCGTGGAAAGAATTGATCGACGGGATCGGCACGGGCGCTGTGAAAACGGTGGTTGTTGCGGGACCTGAAAACCAGGCGAATTTCCCAGATATGAAAGTAAAAGTGAGCGAGCTCTCGAAAGCCGCGAAACTTGTATGGCTGACTTCGGGAAAGAATCCTGAACTCGAAGCACTTTCTGGCGACGTCGCATTGTTACCGGTGAAGTCGTATATCGAAAAAGCTGGGACTTTCGTGAATCACGCAGGACTTCGACAAAAGGTCGAGCGCGTGACCTCGATTGTGAGCACAGCACTTTCGCTAACTGAAATCGTACATGCGATGAAGGGCGAAGACGTCACACTCGATGTCGTTCGCGATACATCGATTGCTGGCCATCGGCCAAACAAGATCGGCGTTGGTCGCATTAATAACGAGTACGTTCAAGCTCGGGGAGTTTGGTAATGGCAGTTCAATCCGCAGGAACCATCGGCGCGCCACCACGACCGATCATCGTAGAAAAAGTTAAACGAGCCGAAGTTCGGGACACTTGGTACTTACCAGGCATTCTGTTTGGCCTGTTTTTAACGGCCAAAGAATTGTTCTTCAATCTGGTCGACTACGTTCCATCGATTCTTGGAATTCGCGCTCGCACGAAAATGCCGACCGTAAATTATCCGGAAGAGAAGTACGAGTATTCGCCGCGTTTTAAGGGCAATCACGTTTTGACCGTAAAAAAAGACGGATCACTTCGCTGCACGGCCTGCATGCTGTGCGCGACGAATTGTCCAGCAGATTGCATTAAGATCACGGCAAGCGAACACGACGATCCAACGGTCGAGAAATTTCCGATCGCCTACGAGATCGATATCCTTCGTTGTGTCTTCTGCGGTTTCTGCGAAGAGGCTTGCCCCGTCGATGCAATTCGTATGGGACCCGAGTGGCAGACACCTGGCGTGAACGGTTCGGATTTTAATTACGACATCAAACATCTCGCGTATCGTCCGCAGCTTAAAGGCGGCATCGTTTCGGTTCTTGACGAAAAAGAACGTCACGAGGCGGGAATCTGATCGCCACTGTTGAAGGGGTCGCCGCATGATTAGCGTCTCCGCAGATCCATCGCTCAAATGGGCCGAGAATTGTGATCGGTTTCGATCACAGATTGTCGGACTGCCTCTGAACGCCGGATGTTTTGTTTTTCCATCGATCGAAGCCGCGTTGACTGAAATCGCGGTTCTCCTAGCTGATCGCGAGCGCGAAGTCGGTGGAGAACGAAATCTGATCATTTATGGTCTCCTTCAGGATCCTGCGATCGATCGCATGGCGAAAACGATCAGCAGCACCGGACTCGAAGCGAAGCCAAAGACTGAAGCCGAGTGGGCACAGATCGATACGTGGCTTCCCGAAATTAAATCGAAAGCGATTTTGATCGCTCATGCCGAAGACGATCGATTCACCGGACGGGTGTACGATACTTCTGCAAGAAGAGCGGCGCTCTTCAAGGACGGTCTGCGCATACCGATCGTCTCACTTTGTTTTGCATCCGGTATTGAAACCAGTGCATGGCGCCTTTCGCTTCCAAGACCATTTGAAATTCGTGTCTATCCGCTACAAGGAGAAGACGCGAACGGATCTCCGGCCGCAGTTGCGATTGTCGGCGAACGCCTTCGACTCGAACCGCGGATGGCTCCGATCTCGATGGATCCGCTGCGTCTCGCACAAATCGAAGAATCGCTTTTAACTCAGTCAACTTTCGTTCCCGTTGCTCCTGACATGCATGCATCGGAAACTTTGAAAGCGCGCAATGAAATTGAATCTTTCGAAGCGGCGCTCCCGGCAGCTTTCCAAGCGTGGTGGCCTAAGGGTTCGATGCGAATGCTCGACCGCGCTGTCATTACCTCGAAAGAATTCGATGGTTCGTTTATCGTCGAACAGCTTCGTTTGAAACTTTCAAAAGTTCCGCCTGCTATTGTGAACCGCGGACTTTTCGCACTTAGTGGTTGTGCAATGAACGACGAACGTCGGCAAGAGTGGCTTCGCTCGCGCGGTGACGACGCCTGGCTTATTCGCGGAGCCATACACATTTCACGCGATCTGATTCGTGCCGTATCGGCCGAATCATGGCCAAGTATTCTCGCGGTCGCTAAGAAATGATCGGACCGGCGTGTCCTCATTGTGCGATACGCCTCACACCTCGCGAGAAAACCGGAGTCGGGCAGTACTACTGTTCGAGTTGTCTCGGGTTCGTCGCTCCGGTGAGTGCGCTCAGAAAAATTTCTTTCGCCCACTGAAGTCACGAGTTTCCGCGATGCCGCACTTCGATCGCCTCCGGGACAAAACCCGTGCACACATTGCAGAAATAAAATGCATGTCGTTTGGCATGCTTTCGGCGAGCACGACGTCGAACTCGATTACTGCGGAAAGTGCGCACAGGTCTGGTTCGATACCGGCGAGTGGAAAGATGTCGCTGCTGCAGATGCCAAGCGACCAAAGCCTGTCGATCGAACCGAGTCGCTCGCGTGGGCACGTTCGATTTTAGCTGATCAAAAACAGATGGATCGGGACCGCAAGACGACTTCCTTCGAATCCGTTTCGTCGCCCTCGGTCTTGAAAACGGTATTGTCGTTTATCGGTCTTCCAGTCGAGGAAGAAACCGACTATTTCACCGCTGAACCGTGGGAAGCTGAGCTTCGATTCTGCTAGCGAAGCTGAGCTTCGACTGTCGGAGTCGCCACGGCTCCGCCGGCTGATTTTAGCTGCTGCTTGAAATACGCCATCGAACTTTTCAAACCGTCTTCGAGAGAAACTTTCGGTTCCCATCCGAACGCGCGTGCGCGTGTGATGTCAGGTCGCCGCACTTTTGGATCATTTTCTGGAAGCGGAAGATTTGTGACTCCGGTGCGACTTTCCGTAAGCTGATTCACGTTCTTTGCGATCTCAGCGACGGATCGTTCGATGGGGTTACCGAGATTCGTTGGTCGCGATTCGCTGCTTCGTGCGAGCGCGATCAATCCGCTCACAAGATCCGAAACATAACAGAAGCTTCGTGTCTGCGTGCCTTCTCCATAAACGGTGAGTGGGCGCCCTTGAAGCGCCTGCATGAAGAAGTTCGGAATGATGCGACCATCGTTCGGGCGCATGCGTGGTCCATAGGTATTGAAAATACGGGCCATGCGTATTTTGGTTCCAAACTCTTTCGCGTGCGCCACTGACAAAGCTTCGCCATAGCGTTTCGCTTCGTCATAGCAAGAACGATGTCCGATAGGGTTCACGTTCCCGAAATAAGATTCAACCTGTGGATGCACTTCGGCGTCGCCGTAAACTTCGCTCGAACTCGCAAAAAGGCAAACGGCACCAGTCGCGCGCGCAAGATCGAGCATTTGACGATGACCTGTCGACGATGTCTCGAGAATGGAAACCGGAATTTTGTCGAAGTCGACCGGCGAAGCGGGCGAGGCCATATTATAGATCTCGTCCAGCGCGCCGGCTTTCGGCTCAAGTCCAAGCTTCGATAATGCGAGAGAAATCGGCTGACGAATATCGTGTTTTACAAATCGGAATCGCGAATTTTTTCGAGCGTCCGCAAGATTTTCTTCGCGACCGGTAACGAAAGAGTCGAGGCCAATCACTTCGTGACCTTCTTCGAGCAATGAATCGACGAGATGGCTTGGAACGAATCCGGCCGCGCCGGCGATCAAAATCCGTTTCACTTTTTTCCCGGACGTATCCTTGCGAAGTAAATCGGCTCCAAGCTTCGCTTTGCTGCGCATTTGACGGCCGATGCAGAAGTAGTCGAACCCAGCAGCCGAAGCTTTTGCCGGCTCGAGAACGTTTCGACCATCAAAAATCGCGGGGTTTTTCATAGCGGATTTCAGTTTTGCGAGATCCGGAGTTCTAAATTCGTTCCACTCGGTCACAATCGCAAGTGCATCGGCACCTTTGGCGGCATCCAAAGCCGAAGTCGCGGCCTGGAAGGGACGAGTGAACGAAGCTTTTGCTGTCTCCATCGCGACCGGATCGAACCCGACGACCCTTGCACCCGCATCGACGAGTTGTTCGATGATGTACATCGCGGGTGCTTCGCGAACGTCATCGGTGTGCGGTTTGAAAGCTAGGCCCCACATCGCGATCGTTTTGCCATGCAGAGTTTCGCCGCGACTTGTGAAGTAATCGCGCATGCGATTGAACAAAACAAGTTTCTGACGATCGTTCACGCTGTCTGCCGCTTCTACGATGTGCATTGGAATGCCGACGGCTTGTCCGCTGTGAGTGAGTGCCTTCACATCTTTGGGAAAACAGCTGCCGCCAAAACCGACGCCAGGATAAAAGAACGCCGGATTGATTCGACTGTCCGATGTAAAACCGCGGCGTACGTCGTTGATGTCGGCGCCCAGTTTATCAGCGAGCAGTGCGAGTTCGTTGATAAACGAAATTTTCACGCTCAAAAACGCGTTCGCCGCATACTTCGTCATTTCAGCAGAAACGTTATCCATGAACAAAATCGGGTGACCGTTTTTTACGAAAGGTTCGTATAGCTCACGCATTACCGCTTCAGCTTTCGCCGAGTTGCAACCGATGACGACGCGATCAGGTCGCAAGAAGTCCTCGACAGCAGCACCCTCTTTTAAAAACTCGGGATTGCTGACGACTTCGATTTCTACTTTCGTGATCTCAAGTATTCGCGCGCGAACTATTTCGGCTGTTCCGACGGGCACTGTGCTTTTCAGCACAAGAGTTTTTGGTCGATCCGCGACTTTGGCGATGGCTTCAACGACGGCCATGGTTGGCGCCATGTCCGCGCTGCCGTCGTCCTTTTCAGGCGTTCCAACGGCAATAAAAACGACGTCACAATTCTTTACAGCAGAGGCGAGATCCGTGGTGAAGGTGAGGCGGCTCGCTGCACGGTCGAACACATCGCTAAGTCCCGGCTCATAGATCGGAATTTCGCGCTTTTTGAGGGCTGCGATTTTCTTCTCGTCGCGGTCGACTCCCCAGACGTCGTGCCCTGCGTCAGCGAAGCAAATTCCGGCTACGAGACCGACGTATCCTGTACCGACGATGGCTACCTGCATAATATCTCCTCATAGGCGCGACTGAAACTTCATTTCGCCTCTTCCCGAGGGAAGGTCAAGTCGCGTAGAAGGTTAGAGTGACAAAGTCTCGCATAAAAACCATCGGATTAACGGTGCTGAAAATCGCTCTCGCGGTGGGTTTGATTGCGTGGATCATTCAGTCGGACAAACTCGATCCGAAAGCGCTTAAAGTCGCGCTCGAGCCGCAAGCATTCCTCATCCTCGGTTTCCTCGTTTTTCTGCAGATTGCTTTCGCAAACGCGCGTTGGCACATCCTGCTCAAGGGCCAAGGTTTTAAGATAAAGACCAAACAAATATTTCCACTCACGCTGATCGGTATGTTTTTTAACTACGCGATGCCCGGAAGCGTCGGCGGCGATATTGTGAAGGGATATTACCTCGCTCAGGATTTTCCAGAGCAAAAGCTAAGCGCCGGAGTCAGCGTCTTCATGGACCGGCTCATCGGGCTTTTCGTCATGGTTTTCTCTGGAGCCATCGCCATCTTGGCTTTTCACGAGCGACTTACACACGATTCACGTTTGATGGCGATCGGTACAGGAGCACTGGCGTTGACCGCAGTCTTCGTCGTGATTCTCGCGGTCTCGTTGTCGCGACGTTTGCAGGCGCCACTTCGATTTTTTACTAAGTATCTTGATAGGCTTCCTGGGCACAAAGCATTGCACGATATTTATCACGCGATGCACTCGTATCGTTACCGAACGCGTGAACTCGCCATGGCCGTTCTGTTTTCGGTGATCAACCAATTTCTACTGATCGCATTTTTTTATTTCGCGGCGCAATTGCTGGGCGAAACTGATATTCCGCTTTCGGTATTCTGGTTTTGCATTCCGATTGGTCTCGTCGCGACTTCTGCGCCGATTACTCCTGCCGGAGTCGGCGTTGGTCAGGCTGTGTTCTTATTTCTGTTCGAAGCTACGCTCGGACATCCGTCGCAAGTCGGCACCGTTGGCATCACTCTGCTTCAAGTCTTTCAATTCCTGATGGGACTCGTTGGCGCCTTCTTCTATTTGAAAAGAGGAGCCGCACGCCGAGTTGTGCTGAGCCCAGCAGAGGCGCTGCCCGATGCTCGCACAAACTAAAGGCATCGTTCTTAAAGCAACTCGGTACAGTGAAGCAGATCTGATTGTTTCGGTTTTGACGAGCGAAGGTCAGCGACTTCAGCTGTTCGCGCGAAACGCATTAAAGAGTAAAAAAAGATTCGGTGGCGGAGTTCTCGAGCCGACTCACTACATTCAAGTCAGCTATGAAGATCGCAGATCAAAACTTGGCGGAGAATCGGAACTGCATTCCCTTCGCGAAGCTTCGATCATTCAGGCGTTCGAAGGGCTGCGCACAAATTACGACCGGCTCGAACTTGCACTGTCGTTGATCAATTCGGTTCATCAAATTGTTCGGCAGGGCGACGCCGGTTCACCTGAACTTTTCAATCTTCTCGGCAATGCTTTGAAAGCCGCAGAAACATCAACCGAACTGACACGCCTTCGCGTGCATTTCGATATTCGCTTACTCGCATCTCAAGGTGTTTTAGAAATAGAAGGAGAAGCGGCACATCTCGCCGCACTCTCGATCGGCAGTCACGATGTCGAAAAAATCTCGGGCATCGACTGGCGCTCATTAGGCGCCGTAGCGTCGCAACAACTGCGCCGCTACGTAGAATCCGGCGCGGTTTAGCGAGCCGATTAAAACACTTCGTTTGCGGTGACAGTGAGAAGGACGTTTACCTTCTTGTACTGATTGGTCGTCACGTTCGAACTGTTGATGTTGTACGTGCTCGTAAGACCTGTCGTGAGCTTCTCTGTAATCGGTCGGCTCAAGCCCAGTGTGAGCGTATAGCTGTTGTCGACACGGCCTGACGCGTTTTCTGGATAAGTCAGCAAGAAGTAGCTGAGTTTCGAGATGAACGTCGTTCCCCACTTCCACGGCATGATGTAACCGGCACCGAGATCGACCCGGTTGAAAACCGCGTTTTTCCCTAGCGAATTGTTCGCGGTGTACGAGAAATCGCTCACCACGATTTGTTTCTTGTCTTCAAGGAAGTTGATATTCGACCAAGCTAACTTTACTTTCAGAGCCGTGGAATTGTCGTCGCCGACGGATGTCGACAAATTCGAGTTGTCCTGGCGAACGTCGAGATTGATATTTGTGTACCAACGTTCGTTCATGACCAACAGGTTCTTGAAGTCGAGGATGTACGAGTTGTAAATCGCCTTCCATTGGTTGCCGTCATTACTCATGTAGGTGAGTTCATAACCTGGAACGATGTCGAATTTGTAACCCTTCTCGAGCAACAAACCTTTGTGTGTCCATGGCAGACGAAGACCGACGACCGTAGGATCGGCATTGGTCAGCGTCTGAACTGTCTGAAAAGTTTTGTCGACAGAAAGCATGGTCAACAGATCGAGCTGTGCCGCGAATTCCATCGTCTCTTCATATATTGGGCGATATCGAGCAGATCCGACGAGCAGCGAACGAAAGGCCTCGAGATTCGTCGCTGATCCGCGGTCTCGATCAGAGTCTGACGACAGCAAAACGTTGTCGTCATAGAGGAGTCCAAACGTTCCAGTGAGGGTCCACTTCTTTGCGCGCTCGGTATCGAACTGTTGCTGTCGCAAAATGTTTTCCAAGAAAGCTTCAGCGCGTTCATCAAGAGCGGGGTCCTTTGAATCATCCAAAACTTTTTGGAATTCGATCCGCGCCTCGGGCCAAGTTTTTTTCTCGAAATAAATCATACCTCGATAAAAATTCGCTGACGGTGACATCTGCGAGTCTTTCGCTACGACAACTTTGTCGAATGCCTCGAGTGCGTTTTTCGAATCTTTCAAGCGGAAGTAGTTGAGACCGCGATAGAAGTCTTTTTCCAGCAGATTAACGTCTTTTCCTTCGGCTAGATCGAGATAAACCAGCGAACGGTTAAAGTCGTCGAGCTTGTAAAGTGTCACGCCGTATTGGAAGTAATAGCTGCGATTTGTCGGATCGAGTTCAACCGCTTTGTCGAACGACTTACGAGCGCCATCGTAGCGACCGGCTCGATAGTCGATCATAGCCTGATCGGCCGCCGCCTGTGCTTCACGCTTTTGTTTTTCGCGATCCGCTGGGCTGAGGGCCCCGAATTTGCCAATCAACGCCGCGAGACGCTGCGTTTCGATCTGACTTAACCGAACGCGTTCCGAAAGGTCTTTGCTCAGCTTTGCGAATGCTGCGCGCTCGGCGAGCATAGCGGTATCGATAGCTTGGTTCGTCTCGTTGTTCACTTCACCAGTGACTGGAGTGTTTCCTTGAATCTTCTTGGTCCGCATTGCTTCGAGCAGTTCTTTTTCAGACTGGTAAGCCTTGTACGCCATACGCGCTTGTTCAGCGTTATCAAAAAGTTCGATGTTTTGAACGTTCGTAACCGGGTCTTTACGCATGACGAATGGCAAACGGCGAAGCTCTTTCGAGTCGATCATCGCAGAAATCTTTTTTCGACCCGCCATATCTGCGAGCAACTTCTGTGGGGGAGCATAGAATTCGATGTGTAGCGATTCAACCGTACGCCAGTTGATCGAATAGATTCCCGAGAAGACGGCCGAATCAGGCGCTGTTTCTTCGGCCTGAATCTGCACGATACGCCCGGTGGCTCCTTCTCGTAGAAAGATGATCGCTTCATCTATCTTCGTTGAGTCCGTGTTCCACTCGCTTCGACCGTAGTTCAATCGAATGGCGTTTTTTGTGTCGACGTTGACCGCGCTCTTGCGTTGCGCGGTCTCGATGTCATCGCCCGCTTCAGGTGCCGCTGGCGTTGCTGCTACGGCGGGTGCCGCTTCAGACGGTGCAACCTTCTTGGTGCCGGCTTTACGTTTGGGTAATGTCTTGACCGCTTTTGCTTTGGTGGGTGCTGCGCTCGTTTGCGCTTCTGCAATGAAAGGGGTCGTGAGTAAGAAAAAACCAACACCAATCGATAGAATCACTTTATGCATTTCGGCTATCCCTCTAAGCTGTCGTCGACCGTGATTTACGGCCCCCATCAGCTTAGCGGTCAGCAGAAAAGAAGAGAAAAGAAATACCAACGAGGCGTTAAGGCCTCGACTGGTCTATTGAGGTACCGAGATGGTTATGTTCACTTTGCCCGGACCCGATTCGACAACTTGATTCACGAGTGGAATCACAGGCGGCAGAACAGGCATCGGAGGCGGTGGAGGCGGCATCATGACAATCGGAGCTTCAGGCAAACCTGCTGGGCCACGAATCGGAGCCATGCCCATATCTTCTTTCGAAATCATACTCGCATCACCCATCGGTGGTAAGCCACCCACTGGACCCGGTGCTGGCGCCATACCCGGAGCCGGACCATTTGGAGCGTCACCACTTGTACCGCCAGTCGCTCCTCCTGCCGAACCGCCGGCAGCACTGCCGCCCGAAGTTCCGGAATTAGATCCGCGATCTGGTGCTTTGTCTGGATTCTTTGCATTGCCAGACTCGGGACGCTTCTCTGGACCCTTCTTGTCTGGTCCCTTGTCAGCCGATTTGTCTGGAGACTTCTCGGGAGCCTTGTCCGCGCTTGCGTCTTTTTTATCTTTGTCGCCGTCGCGATTCGATTGCGATGGAGCGTTCTCGTTATTTTTTCCACCAGCAGAATCTGTACTTCCGCCTTTGGTTTCTTTATTCATCTTGTCCATGTCACCAGCTGGAACCATTTTCGGTGGTGCAGGTGGAGCGCCTGGAAGTGCTTCAGTCTTTTGTCCAGCTCCGACAGAAACTGCATTCATGATAGTGCCGCCGGGACCTGGTGTTCCGACGTCAACGTTACCTTTGAACGTAACGATTTCTGTTTTCGAAGTTTTTGCGTCGAAGCTTGTTAAGAAGTCAGTACCTCGAACACCGGCAACCGCACTCTTCGTTTTAACTTGGAATGTGTTCGCTTGGCCGTCTTTTGTTTTGTCGTTGTACATGTTCTCTTCACGGGTCGCTGCGCGAACTTTTCCGTAAAGAACGTTCAACAAAACTTTTTTCTTATTGTCTGCTGCTTTGTATTCGTAAGTCTCAAGCAAGATGCGTGAGTCTGGCGAGATGTTAAGTTCGTTACCATCTTCCATTTTCACTTTTGCGCGCGACTGTGTGCCCGCGATAACGGTATCGCCTTGGCAAACTTTCGTGCCTTGCGGAGCCGACTTAATCGACTTGTCTTTTCCGCTCTCGATTTTCACGTCGCCTTTAGAAACGAGGATTTCACCGCAAGCCGCGTAAACGGATTCTGGCAGTAAAACTGCGACCGCAATAACCATGGCTAAGAGGCTAACCTTGTGATTCTTCATAAATATACAATCGGATTTTGCTCAATTAAACTTGATTAGAGTCGCGCTCCGGAACAGCGTCTGTCTCAGAAGCGACTGATAAAAGTTCTTATAATCTCGAGATGAGGCGGGTCGAGAATAAGCGTGTGTTCTCTAGCGGGACGAAAGTCCTACGATCGCGTGTGCTGCTTCTAGCAAACCGTGGCTGAAGATCGTCGGTTGCGCCTCTGCTGGCAACGATGAATCCACGCCTTCAACGCCTGCTAACAATACTGTGCGACAGCCTGCGCGCGAACCCGCAATGACGTCTGTGAGACGATCGCCGACCATCCAACTTTTGCTTAGATCTGCGCGATGATCGAGAGCGCCGCGAAGGAGCATCCCAGGATGAGGCTTTCGAATCGGATGATTACTCTCGACCGAGTATGGAGCGTAATAAAAGCCGTTGAAGTGAACGCCGTGCTTCGAGAACTCGGCCTGAATTCTCCGATGAGTTTCATCGAGATTCTCGAGCGTGACGAGACGGCGAGCGATTCCCGATTGATTGGTAACGACGACGAACTGAAAACCTTCGTCCCGCAGCAGGCGCAATGCTTCGAAAACATCTGGCAGATATTCGATTTGATCGGGATCGTTGAGATAGACCTTGTCGACAATCAGCGTGCCGTCGCGATCGAGAAATATCGTTTTCTTCATACAGCCATGGCCGTAACTTTAAGGCTTGCCTGGGTCAAGTCTCGCGCTCGCGTTTTCGCTGCACGGACTTTTCGCCGCCATGTGGATGATGCGCCTCAAGTGTCCGCGCCAGATCGTCGAGTCCAACGTGCGTGTATCGACTCGTCGCTTGTAGAGTCGCGTGACCGAGCAATGCTTGTAGAACACGCAGATTAGCTCCGGATCGAAGAAGGTGAGTTGCATAACTATGGCGGAGGGCATGCGGATGTAACTGCTTGAGCAAGCCCGCGCGAACTCCAGCCTTGCGTACGATTTCGTAAGCGACGCGAGTCGAGAGTGGCTCGATTCCGAATAGGTACTGTGTTGTCGAACGGAGTTGCCGAACCGCTGTCATTGCAAGCGCGGGTAGAGCGACGATTCGTTCCTTCGAACCTTTACCAAGCACTCGACAAGTTCCGTTGTTGAAATCGATATTTTTATTTTCAATTTCGCAGGCTTCCGAAACGCGCAGTCCGCCTCCGTACAACAACGCAATCAATGCGAGTTGCGTGAGCGCAGAGTGGCGATTTGTTTCGCTCGAATCTGCAGCCTCTTTTTGGAGCATTCGAATTAGTACGACGGCTTCGTCGACACTCAAGTGTTTCGGAAGTCGCGAGGGAACTTTCGGTGAATTGAGCAGTGCTGCGAGGTCTCGCACTATATAGTTCTCGCGATGAAGCCATCCAAAGAAACTCTTTAAAGTGGCAGTCTTGCGGTTCCTCGTGGCTGGACTTAAGGCTCCCCACCGACGCTGGGCCTCACGGGTCCGGGTCAGCAAAAGGTCGGTTTCCTGGGCCGTCATGGGAGCCTCTGGAGGGGTCGAAGAGGGGGTCAGGGCCGACGGATCAAAATAAAAACACTGACACAGGTCGATTTTGTACGCCCTTAACGTGTGCTCTGAACAAGATTCCATAAACACCATGGAATACAAATAGTTACGCACGTAAATTGCATAGTGTTTCGATTCGTACTGATTCAACGGTGGCGATTTTAGAGGGGGCTCTACCTGTATTTTTTCACGCTTTTTTTTCATTCGAGAGCAAAAAGTTCCTTGCAGTTTTGGCCGCGTTGCGTTATAACCAACTCAGCGCTGCGTCCCAATATGAGACACCGCGTTTAAATGGATTACCCGGACCCGGTAATAGGGTTTCGAACAAAAGAGGCTGAACGTATGTCGCAGTTTGAAAACACTCCGATTCTCCCCGGCGCTGCTCTCCCAGTCGGCGGTAACTCCACCGCGTCTGGTCCTCTTTCTGGTGCACAACACCAGAAGGCACTCAACGATACAGCGATCGGTTCGCTTTCGTCGGGTGATAAAACTATCGTCTACAAATCAGAGGTCATGCGGCAACTGATGAAAATGATCGACCGCGTTTCTCCTTCGACTGCGACCGTATTGGTTCTGGGCGAGTCGGGAACGGGTAAAGAATTGATCGCTCGCGCCATCCACGAGCGTTCGAATCGTAAGAACAAGCCTTTCGTCGCAATCAATTGCGGAGCACTTCGCGAAACTCTTCTCGAGTCGGAACTTTTCGGCCACGAGAAAGGTTCGTTCACTGGCGCTTACACTCGTAAGATCGGTCTCGCTGAAGCAGCGAACGGTGGAACTTTGTTCCTCGACGAAATCGGAGAACTCTCGCCAGGCATCCAGGCGAAACTTCTTCGCTTCGTACAAGAGGGTGAGATCTTCCGCGTTGGTGGAAAAGATCCAATCAAAGTAGATATCCGCCTTATCTCGGCAACAAACCGTGAGTTAGATGCAGAAGTATCACGCGGAAATTTCCGTGAAGATCTTTACTACCGCATCAACACAATCACTGTTCATTCGCCACCTTTGCGTCGTCGTAAAGAAGATATTCCACTTCTCGTGGAGTATTTCTTGGCTCGCGGTCAAAACCGCATCTTGAACCGTGGACGCGCGATGAGCGAAGAAGCGATGAAGATCGTAACTCGTTACGACTGGCCAGGAAACATCCGTGAACTTCAGAACGTCTGCGAGCGATTGCAGATCTTGGCTGATGGTCACACGATCATGCCAGGCGATTTACCAGAAAACATTTTGAACCCAGAGCAAAAAGTCACAACTGATGACTACGATGCAACGGTCACTCTCTATGAACTCGAGAAACGTTACATCTTGAAGGCGTTGAACTATTTCGACGGCAACAAGACTCAAGCAGCTAACGCTCTTGGGATCACAATTAAGACTCTTTATAACAAACTGCACGAGTACGGCGAATTCGAAAAATACGCAGTACACTCGAAACCAAAAGTTTAAGTCAGAGCGAGTTCGGCCTCAGACCCCGAACTTTGTCTCTAGTTACTTTCAAGACGGTCCCTTCGGGCCGTCTTTTTTTTGCCCAACCGTTTTATGAAGGTAGCGCATGAAACTTTTCGATCTAAAATCGATTCTTTCAATGACGTATGTTTGCAGCATCCCGACATCAGCGGAAATCGAATATTTCAAATGAAGACCGCAGATGGAAAAATCAGCGATCAATTCGGAGCAAACATACTTACGCGAAAGTATGGTGAATTCATTAGCCTTGAAGCGGTTGAGTATCGGCACGCAAGGTCATCCGGCTTCTTTCGTCCATCGAGTTCCGGTGGCATTTCCAACTACATCCAACCGGCGATTGGAACCGTGCTCGTCGTGGGAACCACTAAGGGAGTCCATTTCTTTGAACTTGCAGACCACGGTGGACTCGTTCACTACGTTTCGATGGAAGCGGGAGGGGCACCGACGATTCGTTTTGTACGAGTTGGATGGATGCGTGCCCGAGGTGGATCTGAAACCCGTGAAGCCGTTGAAGTGATCAACAACGGACAAAGTCAGCATTACGATGCCACCAGCCGAACTATTATTCCGCGTGCTGCCGTTTTAGACCTCCCGTAGCAAATCCTCGTTACACTCCTTTGGTAATTTCTTACTGATTTCCCTCGGTATTTTATGGAGCCCCGACACGGTTCGAGCTTCACGCCCATTTCGTGAGCAATTCATCGTCGATCATGTTTAAGCTCCCCGGATATTAGCTCTCTCGGGGGAACTCCAAATGCCAGTCTGCACTTTTGATCGCGCTCGGCGCCAATTCGCCGCCGTCATGTTCGCACTACTTTTCGCATTGATCGGTATCCATGCGGCCCACGGTCAAACCGAAACAGCGCAGCCAGCGTTGAAGGGCGGCAGCTATGTCGAATTCCTCATCGGCGACCGTACCGAAGTAACTCGAAAGTGGGGACACGTCTCTTTGCGAGTCGTCACCGACGGCGTTGATTTGAATTACGACTTCGGTCGTTACGGAAAAATGTGGGGAATGAAAAACGCTTCCGAGGGTGAACCCATTTTACGTGTTTGGCGAACGGGGAGTTTCGAGAGCTACCGTGCCCATCACCATAAAGACGGCGGATCGTCGTTTCGTTTCCGCTTCGAGTCCTCACCGGCACGAAATGCTCGGATCAACGCTTACTTCAGTCGCATGACGAACGGTGCAAGAGTCGTCGGATCAAACAAGCAATTCGTCGCATACAATTCGAACTACAAAACATTTCATGCAGTCGAAGTGAATTGCACGACGGTCACGATCGAAGCGTTCATGCAGGGATTTCCTGAATACAATGTGAACGATGCTCGGTACGCGACCGCACGTACTTTGCAGTTTTACATGACCGGCGCTGCGCAGTCTCACCTCTATGATCACTACGAGCGACGATGGACGCGCATCTGGTGGCCGCTCGATCTAATGGCTCTACTTGACGAACAGTTCGTGGCGCGACGAATTTCTCAAAAATCAGCACTATGAGCCGCCAATCGAATTTTCTTTTCCTGTGTATTCTAGTCTTCGGCTTAGCGGCCCATGGGGCAGAATCCACTATTCACGCGATCGGTAACACCTCGGTGCCAGCGGAGTTGGAAAAGGCATTCAATGAAAAATTCTCGAACGACCCGGCCGGCAATGCGATCCACAAATGGGGGGCTTCTTCTGGTGGCTTGCGGGCCGCATTGTTTACTTGGGTCGAGCCATCGACACCACGAATCCACTACGTGATTACGATTGAAAACGTTGGAACGACGCCCATCGAAGATTATCCTTCACCTACTGCACGAGTTGAAGCCGGTTGGATAAATCGCGGGATGAAAAAAACCGTGCTTTCATCACAAGGCACGAATGCGTCGCCATTATTGCAGACGAGGAAACGCCTGCTGCCGAAAGAAAACATCCATCTTTATCTTGGCTCGAGCGCGTGTCAGAGCCGATTTCAATTTATGAATTACCGCCTGGTTTCGGCGAGCCTCACGAACGGGCGCACAGTAAATACCGCAATCGAGCCTCTCATAATCGAAGGCGTGAAGTGCACGGACGACAAAGCAGCATTCAAGAAAACCACGCCAGTCGCGAAACAGTTCGACATGCGAGCTTTCGAAAGACCGGCCACTAGGGTGATTGAAGTGGAATCATCGGAGCTTCCTGAACATTTGCAGATGGTTGTGAATCTACCTGCCGTCGATTTTCCGGCTGCCCGCGCGACGCTGACAGTCCGTGCGCCAAATGGAGCGGTCCACAAAGAAAGTATGACCATCCAGTTTTACGAAACTTTTTGTCGTGGTTGCGATCCCGTCGTTGGCGGGGGCGATAACCAGTGCGCCAACCGTTGTGAATTGAACCGGCGCGATTCAATTGGCATTCGGGCATCGCAGCTAAAACCTGAATTCTTGTATCAGGAAGGCAGATTCATTGTTCAAATCGGTGACTTCAAGCCGCTGTGTGCTTCAGATTGTAATTCAGAACTGGGTGTCGAGCAGCACCTGTGCGGACACTTCAAAAAATGTGCGTCGGCAAAAAAACCGAGTTCGCTTAAGGGCGAGTTCGAAATTCGCATTTCGGATTAGCGACGAAAAAAAAGCCATGGTCGAAACCATGGCTTTTTTCTTAACTAACTTTCGTTAATCGAGCGAACTACTAAACGTAACCTTCGTCGTCGTCTTCTTCTTCAACGCCAACAGCTGGTCCCGCGTCTTCTTCGTCGTCGAAATCATCAGCTTCTTCGTCAGTCGGTTCTTTAACCGCACCTTCGTTTTCGTCGAGTTCGTCTTCGCCTGCACCGGCGTCTTCGATTGCGAGTGTCGATTCATTCATCTCGTCAGAATCGTCATTGTACGATTTTGTCGGTGGAACGTAAGGAACTACTTTTTTAGCGACAGGTGCTTTCGCCGATTTAGTCGTCGCTTTTGGAGCGGACTTTGTCGTCGTTTTTGCCGTTGTCTTTTTAGCGGCTTTTTTAGTCGCCTTTTTTGGAGCCGACTTTTTCGTCGCTTTTTTTGCGGTTTTCTTAGCGGCTTTTTTTGTCGCTTTTTTCGCAGCCTTTTTAGTGGCTTTTTTTGGAGCCGACTTTTTAGTCGCCTTTTTCGTGGTCTTTTTTGCAGCTTTTTTTGTGGATTTTTTCTTCGCCATCTTTATCTCCCCCGGGTCGATGGAGACAAGTTTGAATGCATCTTGGGCGAGAAGGCAACTAGGACCGTAAGTCAGGTCGCATTTTCATAGGGTTTCCGAGTCGGCTTAACAGTCGGCCCGGCTTAGACGCGGGCCGCCTCACATGTTCAGAGCTTAAAGTAAGTCGTCGATAGCTCGAGCAAGGTCATCGGGAAGCGCGACCGACAGGAAGAACCCACCGTCAAAGCCCGTTTTTTCCGGTATCGACGTGAAGTATCCATAGGTACGTGTGCGTGCTTCGTTTCTGATCGGCAGTGTCAGCCGGATGTAGGGGTCAAACTTGGTCGTAACAAAGATTCCGACAACCGCAGGACTGAGGTACAGAGCGCCTTTGAGAGTCCCTGATTTGTTGTACGTGATTCCGATCGACGGAAGTTCTCCCTCTGGAATGGCTGGAAGTGCATCACCGTTTGGCAAACGACTGCTAGGCAGTGTGTCGATACCTTTAAGTACCTTCGCGAGCGGAATTCGAAGCACGATTTCAGACGAACCATCTGGGCTCGGTTCGATACCAACCGTTGCTCCTGGGATCTCTGGAATGTCGATTGGAATTTGAGCGCCGATCTCGATTCCCGCTATGAAGGGAAGGCGTACGACCAAAACTTTTGCCGACTTATCGATCTCAACAACTTTTGAACGATCGAATCGTCCGCCGTTGATCGATCCAGTCATCTCGACGCTGTTCCAGCCAGGAGGATTTACTCCTCCGCCGCCAGTGCCTGAACCATTGTTGACGCCATCGACTGATGTTTTACTAGTTTCAAAACCGGGAGCACATGCCGTCGTAATCGCGACGACGCAAGCAACCGATGCAACGAGCAGTGCGTGTCTTGTGTTCTTTTGCTTATTCATGAAGAGCTCCTTTTGGGGGCCGTAGTCTTCGTGTTTTTTCAAAGTTTCTAACAACAACAGATCGGTGCTAAAGACCGGGCGCTTGAGTCTAAATCTTTGAAATCATTAGGAATAAGTTAGACACTTTTTTCGACTTTGTTTTTGAACGGGGTACCGGTCACGGTGATGTTCGAAAGCATCTTGTGATTGCGAAGTGAGTAGTCACACGCACACAATCGTCACAACTTCGTGACGAAACGAACGCAGATGTTCAGACCGAAAAAAACCGCGGACCGTGAAGGCACCGCGGTTTCAAATTCACGAGGATCTTTAAGCCCTCGAGAAAGTTTTTTAATAATGAATCACGTCGAAACGTGATTCTCAAAATTAACCAATGAGCTTGAGAGCCATCTGGTCTTTTTGGTTGGCTTGCGCCAAAGTCGAAGTCGCACTCGAGAGCAAGATCGAGTTACGTGTCATCTCAGCTGTCGCACTCGCTACATCCGTGTCGCGAATTCGAGAGTTAGCTGCAGAGAGGTTCTCTTCAGCAACGCCCAAGTTCGAAACAGTAGACGTCAAACGGTTCTGGAGGGCACCAAGGTTTGCGCGCATTCCGTTTACGTTTGTTTGTGCAGTATCGAGAGACTCCAGCGCCGACTGTGCTCCTTCTTTAGATGTATAGTCGAGACCCGTAAGACCTAGAGCATCGATCGTCGCCGTGTTTTCCGCACCGTTGTACGAAATACGATCAGCAAAATCGTTGTTGTTGATACCGACTTGGAAGTCGAAGCTTGGAGTTTGACCGTCGAGAAGACCAGTTGATCCCCACTTCGTAACCTGAGCAATACGCTGCATCTCGTTCTTCAGTTGCTGAACTTCCTTATCAACAAAACCACGCTCGGTGTTGCCGACAGTGTCAGAAGCGGCCTGGATTCCAAGTTCACGTAAGCGAGTGACGATCGACGAAAGTTCGTTCAGACCACCCTCCGCCGTTTGAACCATCGAGATACCATCCGAAGCGTTTCGCGAAGCCTGGCGCGTCGAGCGAACTTGAGCTTTCAAGTTTTCGCTGATTGCGAGACCAGCAGCGTCGTCGGCTGCTTTGTTGATACGGCTACCCGAAGATAGTTTTGCCATCGAGTCAGCGATCTTCAACTGCGAATCACCTAAGTTACGTTGTGCGTTTACAGACGCGATATTTGTACTAATTCGAAAACCCATTTAGAAATCCTCCGTTTAAAATTTACTTAAAAAAATCGTTCATATTTACCTTCCCTGTTTCTGATTCTCATTAGAGCGCCGTCTTTTGATGGTGCTACTTTAAGAAACCGGCATCCGAGCCTGTTATTCAGATTTGTACTTCGTTTGCGAAAGCGTCCGAATTCTTCGGTGCTTGTCGAAACAAAATTCCATGTACACACTTACTCTTCCTTGAAAGCCCCCCTTCGAACTTCCGCTCGCTATTTCAAGCGAACATCTTTTTAACTGCGAGAGAACTTTGACCAAGCTCTCCGGCACTCCTGCGCCTAAGGAAATGTCATGAAGTCGTATCTTCCTGACAGCACACTCATCGACGCTGGGGGTGGTTTCTTGACAGGACGTGAGTCGCGTTCCTCTGCATGTGCGGGATGTTTGACGTGGATTTGTGCTTTGGTCTCGTCTGGGTTTGGTAACCAATGCGATTTTTACCAGACTCAAGCCCAGAGATTGCGGGACTGAGGCCGAGGGAATTTGATTTTCATAGGAAAAAACTCGACGGAAAGCCTGTTGGAAAACGAGACATACTAGACCGCGACTAGACCGATTTTTTCCGGATTTTCGCGCTTGAAGCGTCGGTTTTCTGTTTTTCGGTCAGAGAATTATACGGTTTCGTCGCGATCGAATTTCCGAATCTCAATTGCGACGAACTCAGGCTCGTCTTCCATGATGTGATGCCCGGCCGAAGGATGGGTGATCAACTTCGATTTTTTAACAATTCGATGCAGATCTTCGCACGCCGCCTGCTTCACTAAACGGTCGCGGAGACCACGAATAATCAACAGAGGGGTATCTAGCTTCGCGAAGATCCTTGGCATCCTCGAGTCTGCTAGCAGCGCAAAAGCTTTGAGAAATGCAGAACTCGAGTCACCTTGATCGCGAAAAGGTTCTTGATAGAGCGCGACTAAAGCCGGTGTGATCAATTCACGCCGCGAAAGGACCTGCGCGAGGGCCGCACGAACCGTCCCAAGCGAGTTAACTCGATGAAGGCGATCTCCGTACTTCGCAAGCGGCAAAAGCACTAAGGGCACGCGTTTCGGGTCTACGGCGGGAGCTAGTGCAACCAAACCGCGAAACAGCTCGGGGTGACTCAAGGCGGCCATTAAAGAAATCGCGGCGCCCATGGAACTCGCGATCGCCAGCGGTCGATCGAGCTTTAGTGCTTCGATCGCCTGTTCTAGATGCGTCGCCTGCTCGTCAAGCGTGTACGAAAAGCTTCGCGGCTTAACGCTCGAACCGAAGCCGAGAAAATCGACGCAGGTGATGCGGTAGTCGTTAGCCAACCAGGGCACAAGCCGACGGAATATCACCATCGACGCTCCAATCCCGTGCAAGCAAATGATGTCCCGACCGTGCCCGGTCTGGCGGTAGGCAATTTGGAGCCGCTGCGAGTTCGATGAATCCGTTGGATAAAGCTTGGACTCGATCGAAATAAACTCTTTCGGTCCCATGCGCTTATCGAGATCGAGCTCATCTGATTCGCGGGCGATTTGTGCGTTGAGTTCGGCACTGAGTGTTCGCCGACGGTCTGCGAGCGTTTTCCATACCCTCACCGCGACAATCGCCGTGAAGACAGCAAACGCGAAAATTAAAAGGAGCCAGCCCGTATCAATCAATTTCGCAAAAACGACAGAAGGCCATCGTTCCCGTTAGTTCGTATTGCGCTTGTTGTTCGGACCTCGTGTGCACAGGGAAATAACCCATCGTGCAGACATGGCGCTTTCGGTCGTAATGACCACAGTCGTCACAGAAAAAAGCTGGGTTGTAGAGTTTGAAGACTTTAGGATCAATTTGATCTGTTCGTAAACCACGTTTGACCCGCATGTTTTGATAGGGGCCAGGGGTTTTGGGTTTGGAGTCGATATCGCTCATGATTTGTCCAAACGTACGTGACACATTGACGGGCTTAAAATCGACCTCATGATAAAGGTGTCGGTCGAAAGACTCAAGCCCACACGCAAGAGAAAGACATCGAATGAGTGAAGTCGAAAAAATGACGGTGAAGGCCCAGGAGGCCATGCAGGCAGCTGCGAAACAGGCCGAGGAAAAAAACCATTCAGCTGTCGAGCCTGAACATCTTCTCGTTCAACTTGTCAGCCAGTCGGATGGTTTTGTTCCGAATCTGGTGACCGCAGCGGGCGGGCAACTGGGTACCTTGAAGCAAAATCTCGAAGTGGCACTGGCGCGCCTGCCCCAGGTAACCGGAGCCTCGAAACGTACCGTGGCAAGTCCACGCCTCGTCGCGATTTTCAATCGGGCCGACGTAGAAATGCGCGCACTCGGCGACCAGTACATATCAACTGAACATTTCTTACTCGCTAGTCTAAGCGATGCGGCCGCCAGCGATATTCAGAAACTGATGAAGTCAGTCGGCCTCACTCGCAACAAGGTCGAAGAGGCCGTCTCGAAAATGCGCGGGGGTCGTAAAATCACTGACGATTCACCAGAAGGAACGATGGAAGCACTTAAGAAATACGGGCGCGATCTGACTCAAGCAGCGAACGAAGGAAAACTCGATCCGGTCATTGGCCGTGACGAAGAAATTCGCCGCGTGATTCAAGTGCTTTCACGTCGGACAAAAAACAATCCCGTGCTGATCGGTGAACCGGGCGTTGGTAAAACGGCGATCGCCGAAGGGTTGGCCCTGCGGATTGTCAAAGGTGACGTCCCTGAATCGTTGAAGGGCAAAAAGCTGATGTCGCTCGACATGGGCGCTTTGATTGCCGGTGCAAAATACCGTGGAGAATTCGAAGATCGCTTGAAAGCTGTGATCAAAGAAGTTGTTGATGCCGCTGGTGGAATTGTTTTGTTCATCGATGAATTGCACACTTTGGTGGGCGCTGGAAAATCTGAAGGTTCGATGGACGCTAGTCAGTTGTTGAAGCCTGCGCTTGCGCGCGGTGAGCTTCGATGTATCGGTGCAACCACGCTCGACGAATATCAAAAGTATATCGAAAAAGATGCCGCACTAGAACGTCGCTTCCAGCAGGTCATGGTCAATGAACCGTCGATCGAAGATGCGGTTACGATCTTGCGCGGACTTAAAGAAAAATACGAAGTGCATCACGGCGTTCGCATTCGCGATTCGGCTTTGATTGCGGCCGTGAAACTTTCACACCGCTATATCACCGCGCGATTTTTGCCAGATAAGGCGATCGATTTGATGGACGAAGCGGCAAGCCGCCTCTCCATTGAAATCGGCAGCGTTCCCGCCGAAGTCGACACACTCGAGCGCGAACGAATGCAACTGCAAGTCGAGCGCGAAGCCATGCGCCGGGAAAAAGATGAAGCCAGTCTCGAACGTCTCGAGATGATCGAAGAAGAACTGGCGGTCCTCGACGAGAAGATCGCCAAACTTCGGTCACAGTGGGAGGCCGAGAAAAAAGGCATCAACGAACTCAAAGAGACCAAAGAGAAGACGGACGCGGTTCGCCTCGAGATCGAGCGCGCCGAACGCTCGGGTCAGTTGGAAAAGGCGGCCGAGTTGAAATACGGGCGCCTGCCCGAACTTGAACGAAAATTGAAACAGTTAAATGAAGCGGCCGAGAGCAAAGCTCCATCCGACAACCGCATGTTGCGCGAAGAAGTCGGGCCCGAAGAAATCGCAGAAGTCGTCGCTAAATGGACGGGGATTCCTGTTAGCCGCATGCTTCTCGCAGAACAAGAGCGACTTTTGAAAATGGAAGAGTCGCTGAAGAAACGAGTTGTTGGTCAGGATCATGCACTTACCGTAGTCGCCGATGCGATTCGTCGTGCACGTGCCGAGATTTCAGATCCGAATCGTCCTGTGGGCTCGTTCTTGTTCTTGGGACCAACCGGTGTCGGTAAAACCGAGACCGTCAAAGCTGTTGCTGAGTTTTTGTTCGACACCGAACAAGCCGTGATTCGTATCGACATGAGCGAGTATATGGAAAAGCACTCTGTTGCTCGTCTCGTCGGAGCACCTCCGGGTTATGTCGGTTACGAAGAAGGCGGACAGCTAACAGAACAAGTTCGGCGCAAACCCTATTCTGTGGTGTTGTTTGATGAAATCGAAAAAGCGCATCCTGACGTTTTCAATATCTTGCTGCAGGTTTTAGATGACGGTCGACTTACCGATGGGCAAGGGCGCACGGTGGATTTTAGAAATGTCGTGCTTGTCATGACTTCAAACATTGGGTCGACGGCAATCATGGATCCGGACCTGAA
>JAYSYF010000382.1:0-26205 GCA_043716655.1 Bdellovibrionales bacterium
GTTTAAGCAGGGAAGTGAAGCTTTTCGAATTCTGGTAGGTATACGGGACGAAGCTCACCGATTCGCGATCACTTATCATCGCAAACTCCGCGAATCGACGTCTCTCGAAAGTGAGTTAGATCAGGTGCCTGGCTTGGGCCCGGTGAAGAAGAAGGCGTTGTTAACAAGCTTTGCGTCCGTCGATGCGATTCGAAATGCCGACCCCGAAGACATCGCTAAAATTAAAGGATTCAATAAGGCTTCGGCCGAAGCACTTCTGCAGGAACTTGCTAAGGAAGTTCCCAGTGGAGAAGCGATACTTGATGTCGAAGGCGTTCTGAATGGCGACGAAGTCCCTCCTGTCAGCAAGGTTTGACAATTAGAGCCGTATAACGGCCAGGCACCGTGAAATCTTTGTTTTGAGCCGTGTTCGGTGCGGTGCGAATTACCTGACTCAATCGAACCTATTGCTTCTAACCAGCACAACCGATCTAACCCGTTGGTCAGGGGATTGCTGTAGGAATCCCTGCAACATTTTTCTTCTTTTCTGGAAGGGCAGTCAGATGAAACACGTTTCTCGAGTTCTTTGCGCGGGTTTAGTGAGTCTCTCCTTAGTTGGAGGAAGCGAGTTCGCACGTGGCTCCGATTCCGAAGGGCAGTCAGCCAGCGCGATTGCAATCGAAGTCGTTTCGGTTGCGACCATCCTGGGTTCCGCGGTCTATGCGGGGCAGCAGCTTGTGACCGCGAGCAATCGTACAGATTTCCATTCGCGACCGGTCATCAACGCGTCTGGAGATCGTTTGTTGACGGCTCGTGAGCGCGTCTATTCTTCACCGAATCCAACTCTCGCAGCGAAAGTCCTTGAAGGCACTGTTCCTGGGGACGTCATTCACATCAGGTATCTCGCGGGAACGCCGGAAGCTTTGCAAGCTGCGGTTCAAGATTTAGATCAATCGCGAACCGTTTGGGCGAATCGAGTTGCCGAACTGCAAACGCAGCGCGCGGGGCTTGTTTCGGAAGCAGCTGAACTTCGCCGAGTCACGACCAACGTTCCAGCGGAAGAAATCAAGTATCGCAACGGGCATCAAGTGAAGCTGGTGCGCCTCGAGCGAGAAATCGTGAATCTCGACAAAGTTCTGAAAGATGCGGACGCGCGTATGCACAGTGCGAACGGTAACTATCAGGCGGCACGTTTGAACCTCGGAGCGACGTTACAGAGCGGAAAGATGAACGGAAAGTACCACATCATGCGGGACCTGCTCGTTGATAGCCGTACGCATTTCGAACTTCGATCTTTCTTTGCACAGAACCTTGCGGGGCGTACCGCAGGAGCAGCACAGGCGGCGTTACCTCATGTTCAGATCACTCGCGTTCAAGGTGCAAACTCGAAAGTCGTTGCTGGATCGCTCACTCGAATGAAGGGTGGCCTATTCGCTATCGGCGTTGGCGTGGTCGTTTTGGTCGAAGAGTTCACCGTCGGGGCAATTTCAAACAGCCTCGGCAATCTCGCAACCGAACATTTTATGCCGGCACCAAGAACAGAGCCGGCAGGTCCGTCAGCTTCAATAGATTAATCTATTGAAGACCGTGGCTTCGTGTTCGAAGCGAAATGTGACAGCTTTCGCATTTCGCGTCTTCGATCACCGTCAGGGTCAGATGATCCATCTTGTGAGCGAACTTGAGTTCGGTCCCACAGAGGCAGCAGTGATTCTGATCCTGAACAAATTCTTGCACCGCAGTTAGCTGATCCTGCGCGTCTGTAGATTCGTCGCTGTAAAACTCTGTCGTCATTTTTGTTCGTTCCATGATGCACTCCGTCTGCTGTTAATAGCTTTTCGGAGTGGGCTGAGAATTCTTAACGGGAAAAATTTGCCGCCCGCCTAAGGGTCCGTTATGGTTGGCTCACATGCCGACCCCATTGACCAAATCTGGAAACCTCATCTCGCGCTACTTCGAACGCGTTCTAGGCGTTCGAAACATCTCTTCTGCGACGGCCGAGATGTTCGCTACTTTGCCAAGCGAGCAGGCAGCCTCGATACCAGCCGTGTGTCTCCTCGTTGAGATCGGGCCTGGATCAGAAACTCCTTCGATTCAAGAGATGGGTGCACGATTGGTAGAGGCGATTCGCAATGAATGGCTGAAGCAGTCACTCGACCATTTGCCTCAGATAGAATGGATGCGCGCTGAAGATGCTTCCTGGCAGGCTGCGGTTTCAGAGCGCGGTTCGGCCGTTGTTCTTGCTATTGTTTGCGGTGCGCATCGGTTGCCGTCGACAGACCCGCGGATTCTTCACGTTTCTAGCTTTTCGGAAATGCAAGACAGTCACGTTCTCAAGCGCGAATCGTGGCGCGCCATGCAGCAGAGAATCGCCGCTTTCACAGACTCTGCGGTCTATCACAACCGTCAATAGCACGGAGCTTTCTCCCAAGTTCGCGCGACGCATCAACACTTGGTGGGACGTTCGTCGGGCTCGATTCTACACCCATGCGAACGCACGTGATTTTCTTCTTCGCTATTTTGATCGCACTTTTCTCAGCCGCTAAATCCGGTGCGGCGAAACCTGCGACTCCGAACGGAAAAATCTGTACGACCGAAGCAACCATCGATGGTGCGATTTCGACGGCCACATATGACTTCGTTGACCGCACTATTAAAAGAACGGTTCGCGAATCATGCAAATCTATTTTGTTTCACGTCAACACTCCGGGCGGAAGTCTTCAGACGACTCGGATGATCGTTGAGAAAATTCTTAGCAGCCCGGTTCCAGTTTTGTGTCTTGTTGGGCCCGAGGGCGGTCACGCTGGAAGTGCCGGCGCGTTGATCTTGCTCGCGTGTCACGTTTCGGGCGTGTTGCCAGCAACGAACATCGGCGCAGCAACACCGATCGCAGGTGGGGGAGCAACCCTCGGTGACGACCTCAGAAAAAAAATCGTCGAGGATACAAAGAGCTGGTCCATTGCACTCGCGAAGCGACGCGGCCGTTCGGTTGTGTTTGCAGAGAAGATTGTGACTGAAGCGAAGGCTTATGACGCCGACGAAGCATTGAAGGCCGGTGGAGTCGACATCGGAGCGAAATCGGTTGCGGATTTTCTTACGCAAGCGGAAGGGCGCAGTGTGCTGATGGCGGCGACACTCGAAGCAGAATCGGGAACAACCGCGAAAGTCGAAACCGGAGCATTGGTTCCGATCGAAAAAGATTGGCGCGAACGAGTATTGAGCGTCATCACGGATCCGGAATTTTCGTATCTGATCTTTATGGCCGCGCTTGGCCTACTGTACTTCGAAATTACTCATCCAGGAGCTATCGCGCCCGGAGTCGCTGGCGCGCTGATGCTAGTGACGTCGCTCATCTCATTTCAAAAACTCGATGTCTCGTGGGGCGGCGTGGGACTCATCGCTCTGGGAATCTTATTTCTCATCGCTGAAGCGTTTGTACCGAGTTTCGGTGCGCTCGGAATTGGCGGCGTCATTGCACTCGGTGTTGGTAGCGTCCTGCTTTACGATCCGTCGAGCGGTGGTCTGGCGCTCAGCCTCTGGCTTTCGCTTGGAGTACCGCTGACTCTTGGAATTTCCCTTTTCGGATTTGCGCTGTGGATTTTCAAGACGCGCAAGCAGGGCACAGAAAGTGTGAGCGAGAGTGGGCTGTTGGGGCAAATGGTGAAAACGGATCGCGTCAGTGCTGATGGTTTGTCCGGCACGGTTACGGTTCGAGGAGAGATCTGGGCGTTCGAGAGTTCGGTGCCCGTTCGTCTCGGTGAAGAAGTGAGAATTGATGAAATGACGGGGCTCAAACTTAGAGTGCACGCATTGAAGTGTCTTAAGAAAACAGAGAGTTGAGGATCAAGTGGAAGTGTTTTTGATTTTTATAGTTATGTTTGTCGGATTCATTTTGGTGAGCTCGATCAAAATTTTAAATGAGTGGGAAAAAGGTGTCGTCCTTCGCCTTGGACGAAGCATTGGTATCCGCGGTCCCGGTTTGATTATCGTAATTCCATTTGTCGACAAGATTTACCGCGTCGATCTTCGTACGGTCACGATGGACGTACCTTCGCAAGACGTCATCACCCGCGATAACATTTCGCTGAAGGTGAACGCTGTCGTTTACTTCCGAGTTGTAAATGCCGAAGACGCGATTTCGAAAGTCGCAGATTTTTATTTCGCGACAAGCCAGCTGGCGCAGACTACGCTTCGCTCGGTGCTCGGCCAATTTCAGATGGACGAGATTCTCGAGCAGCGAGATAAAATTAATCATCGCCTGCAAGAGCTGATCGACAATCAAACTGCGCCATGGGGAGTCAAAGTTGCTCTCGTGGAAGTCAAAAATATCGACCTGCCAAAAGAAATGCAGTCGGCGATGGCGCGGCAAGCCGAGGCCGAGCGCGAACGCCGTGCGAAAATCATTTCTGCTGAAGGCGAATTGCAACGATCTGAAATACTCGCAGAAGCTTCGACGAAGCTCGCAGTGTCTCCAAATGCAATCCAGCTCGCTTATCTGCAAACGCTGACCGAGATGGCCAGTAAAGAGGGAACTCGAACAATTGTTTTTCCGGTACCGATCGACTTGCTCAAAGGACTTTTAAACCGTTAACATTTAGAGGTTCGCACATTCGTCTGCTGATTAGTTTTTTGGGCAAAACATGGGAGTTTTGTGAAATTTCAGTCTGCTCTTCAAGGATGGAGAGCGAAGAAAGTATTCGCGTGCGCGCTATCGGCTTTGATGTCGGGCGCGTTTTTCATAGGCCCATCGCGTGCGCTCGCCCAGACGGCTTCAGCTAACGAAGTTTCGGTTCGACTTCGTCCCCTCAAAGGTACGGTCACTATTACTGGCGCGGGACTTACTGCTCGTGACGGAGCCAAGACCGTCTTTCAGGCCCGCGATTTTGGCCGCTTCACTTTCAAATATTCTGCGCCAAACGAATCGAGTGTGACTGGTTCGTGGACCGTCGATGACGGCACTGGAAAAAACAAAATCGTGCTCTCGAGAAAAATCGAAGTGTTTGCTGAAAGTATGCGGGTCGATCTGCGTCCGGCACCAGCTCACATTCAACTCGTTGCGCGAAGCGGAAGCTCACACATCGATCTCGTCGCGTTCATGTCGCTCGAGGATTACCTGCAGGGAGTTGTCGCGGGAGAAGTTCCCCGCGACTGGCCGGCCGAAGCACTGAAGGCACAAGCCGTTGCTGCTCGGTCGTTTACGCTCGCGAAGATACTCGAGCGCGAGGCTTCTGCTCCTGATTGGTTGTTTGAGGCGACCGTTCAAGATCAAGTCTTCGATCACGAAGGCAAACATTCGCGAGCAACCGACGCCGTACGCGCCACCGAGGGCGAATTTTTGTTCGAGGGGGGTATCGGTCACACTCCTAAAATCGTTGCCGCGAATTACCACTCGGATTGCGGCGGAACCACCGACGAACCTGGCACCGTTTGGGGTGGTCGGCCGACCAACAACGGAACCGCGAAAGACACGTCTTGTGCGATGAAGCCGCGAAATACGTGGCGATATGTGAGCGACCTCACTGAGCTCGGACGCAAGCTTTCAAACCACGGTCTGCTGCCTTCGAACTTTCGGTTGGCAGCCCTTTCCGTCGCGCGAAGGTCGCCCGGCGGGCGTGCTTTAAACATAGGAGCAACGTCGAAAGACGGGCGAAATCATATGTTTTCCGGAGAGCGTTTACGGGCGGCGCTAGGTTATAGCGATCTGAAGAGCACTCTATTTAGTGTCGGTGTGACCGATACCCCATCTCAGATCGAATTCGTCGGAAAAGGCTTCGGTCATGGTGCAGGTCTTTGTCAGTGGGGAGCTCGTAGCCTCGCTGTGAATGGTCGTACTTACCGCGAAATCCTGCAGCATTATTACCCGCGACTGCTTTTAAGCGACCCTCAAAACGCTCAGAAAACCGACCCTCCGACGGTCGCTCAAGTCGAATCGTCCCCAAAACTATAAAGTGCCCTTTAGCGTCCCTGGGGTGTCACCCCAGGCCGAAACGCGTCACCATGAAACGCTTTCTGGGGTGTCTCACGATGAGACACATCGGGCTTTTACGAGTGCTTTCAGGGCCCTAGAGGACATACCGAAATTCTTACATCGTTGGCGTACGTCTCGCATTGATATGAGGCGTAGGGAAAAGTCGACCGCCGGTTGTTCGGCGCAAGACGGGGTTAAAGGTTAACAGGGGAAAGATGTATGAAACGCCACTTAAACCGACTGATAGCAATTCTTGGCGGAGCTCTCCTGATGTTGAACATCGGTTGCGCACAAGAAAAAAAATCAGAAGCACCACCAGAAGCAGTCGTCTTGGACTGCGCGCGGTCGTCATCTTGTGCAACACCTGGAATTCCAGGCGCACCAGGCGGAAGCGGTTCTAACGGAAACGGTGGCTTCACATCGGGTTCGACGGTTGCTCTAACGAACGTCACTGGCCTCAGCCAGATGTTCTATAACTCGTACCCAAATAATCCAACGAACGTGCAGATCAATATCGACATGAATCGTGGGGTCGACAGCATCATTGTTAGTTACACGGACAACGGAAAAGTTGTTGAAGCCGGATTAGGCACAACGTTCCCGGGTGGTTCGCGAACGAACAACATGCACAACAAATGGATCACTGAAGGTTCACAGCGCATCTACAAAGGTTTCTTCCAGGATAAGTACGGCGCGATCGTGATCGTTATCGATAAAGTTCTGAACGCGGGTGATGGGACTCCTTCGGCATTGGTTGGTGGTTCGGTTTACTTCCAGAACTTTGGTGACAACCCAGTTTACGATAGCTCGTGCCAGTCTGGCGATGTTCGCTACGGTACTTGCTTCACGGCTCAGAAAATGTGCTGGGAGATCTCTTACGGACCATACGACTGCCGAACTTTCATCGTCGGTCCGGATGATTCTAAGAACATCGGCACTGTAGTTACAACTTCGAGTCCTTTCCCAAATAACAAGGGATCTACTCGAACGAAGTCGTACGTAAAACTCGGAGAGTTCAACGGTCTGTCACGAGCAGCCTCGAACATTCCGCTTCCGTAAACTAAAGACGAATTAATAAATTAGAAATGAGCCGGAGAGCCGGCCGAAAGTGGAGAAGAATATGAAACACACAAACGGAAAAGCGAAGACCATGCGTCTCCAGATGCGGTTCTGGGCTTATGCGGTTACAACAGTGGTGGTTGCATTAATGGCAACGGCCTGCGGTAAAAAAGATGAAGGTAGCGGACCAGCAATTGCGGTCGTACCAGGTGTCGGCGCTTCATGTGCCGGTTGCCCAGCATCAACAGCACTGGTTGCATCAGGATTAGGCGTTTTCCTGAATCAGTATAATGTGAAACAAGCAGAACTCGCGGCGCAATTCTATGGCGAAGCGGCGGCGGTTGCTGCGGTTCGCACATCGGGTTCGATGTATTATCAAGGACCAGTAGTTATTGGCGGAATCTTGCGAGTGCTTGTTGCTAAGACAACGGGTTGCGTAGTGCCAGCTGGTGACTACTCACTGCAAACACTGACTCCGGGTCAGTGGCAGGGTGAGCAGTTTCACAATTTGTTTGTTACTGCGACCGGACCGGTTACATTGCAACTGCAGATCAATTACGGATTTGTTTCTGGAGCAACTCCGGCGCTTGTTGATGCAGCAGGAGCCACGTTTCCATACCGTGTTCGATCGGACGTCTTTGTTAATTCATCTAGCGGCGGCGGACTCTGCAGCCCGCAGAATCCTTACAACGGTCAACGCTACCCTGAATTTTATTTCGATCTCTAATTTTAAGTCCCAAATTCCCCCATCCCTAAATTCTTAAGCGAAGTCGATCCCCCTCGACTTCGCTTTTTGCGTTCACATAAACCCTTTAGCTAATATCTTTGCACTCTGTGACGAGGCGAGTTTCTCCTTGTCGTAGGACAACATCGTTGATGTGATGTCTCCTATGAATGTGCAGCCGGCTCTTCAGCTTTGGATTGAATTTTTTGACGATCTTCAACACATTCGCGGCCGCTCGCTGAATACAGTGATGGCGTATCGCCGCGATCTCGAGATTTGGGAATCGTATCGAGAAAAGCATGACGACGTTCAGGGCTTTTTCGAGTTCATGAAAGCTCGTGGTCTCTCGACTCGGTCTCAAGCGCGTGTCATCTCTTCTCTCCGCACATATTTCCGCTTTCTCGAATCACACGGTTTTTCAGCTCCAGAACTTCGCGAACTTCGTCCACCGAAGGTGAAGGCGGGTTTGCCAAAGAGTTTAACGCTCGAAGAATTTAAGCGGCTCTTTGTTTCTGCTGAAACTGAAAGTCCGGTCCGAACTGCGCGCAACCAAATTACACTGCTCTTGCTCTATGGACTCGGATGCCGAGTCAGCGAGTTGATTGGCCTCGATATATCTGATTTCAACGAAACCGATCAGTGGCTTTCGATTCTCGGTAAAGGTGGCAAAGAGCGCGCAGTCCCGCTGACGCAGAACTTAGCGAGCGAATTGCGCGCATACCTCGTTGCAGCCCGTCCTGCACTTCTGAAGGACCCGACAGACGCGATCCTCATCAACGACCGCGGTCATCGCCCTTCACGCGTCGACGTTTGGAGATGGCTCGCGAGCTGGTCGGAAAAAGCGGGATTCTCGGAACCGGTCAATCCGCATCGTTTCCGTCACGGCTGCGCGACGGCACTTCTCGAGTCGGGCGCGGACTTGCGTTCAATTCAAGTTCTGCTCGGTCACGCTTCGATTCAGACGACGCAAATCTATACCGCCGTTGCGAGTCGAACGATGACCGAAGCTATCGCAGATCATCATCCGCTTTCTGGTCTCGACCGACCGCTGGACAAAGAATAGTCCGCACTTCGGAAAATTGCTGCAACCCACAAACATCTGAAGTGAATCGTGAGTCCGCTCGCGCGTGTCGCAAAATTGCGTGCGCTGCTTTGAATGAAATCAATCATTGTTCGTTCGGTGATGCTGAAGTCCGAATTATTTCAGCCGCTTGAAATTGAAATCCAGCTTGTGCCTGGGTTACCCACGATTCAGTTTCTGGGACTTCCAAGCGCTGGCTTACGAGAATCGGCCATGCGCATCCGCACGGCGCTGCGGTCCGCTGGTTTTCAGATGCCGCGCGGACGACAGATTCTGGTCGACATTCGGCCACGTGACGAGAAAAAACACGGTCGCGGAGTCGATCTGGCAGTTGCCATTGGTTACCTCATGCTCACGGCGCAAATCGATCCAGCCTTGTTCTCTGACGTTTGTTTTTACGGCGATCTTGGTCTCAGCGGTGACGTCATGGCGCCGAGCGATTGGGAACGCGTGCGAGTCTTGTTGTCGGGCGGCCTGGTCACCGGCGGTGGACCGGTCGATCATCGTTTTCGCGGGGGCAGGGACCGCGAAGGAATCCGCGTCGTCTCCCATCTTCGTGAATTAGATTCTGTGCAGGTGATGAGTCCGCTAGTTGAGAGTGCCGGCTCGCAGGACGACGCGCTTGAAAGTCGATTGAGTTTAGAATCAAAGCAGGCCGAACTCGCTATGATTGCCGCTGCTGGCGGTCACTCGCTTTTACTTGCCGGCCCACAGGGCACTGGCAAGTCGACACTCGCAAGAGTCATTCACCGCCTTCGTCCACCGCCGACGGCAGATGAAAAGTGCGAAATTGAAACTTGGTCCGGCGAAAATCAACGGCCGTTGATTGAACCACATCACACCGCGAGCGAACTTGCTATGGTCGGTGGCAGGCAGCCGCCGAGACCGGGTGCGATTACACGAGCGCACTTGGGTACGCTTCTGCTCGACGAAGTTTTGTTGTTTCGAGCCGAGGTACAAGAGGCCCTGCGCGAACCGCTCGAGACAGGCTTTGTTCATTTGGCCCGTGGCCCGGACTCTCGAAAGTTTCCAGCCGAATTTCAATTGCTCGGCACAACCAACCTTTGCGAGTGCGGGATGTGGACGCCAGTTTCTGAGGATAGTTGTCGTTGCAAGAGCAGGGTCAGAGAAAGGTTCGAAGCGCGTCTTCGTGGACCGTTCGTCGATCGTTTCCAAATGCTCGCTTACACTAACGGCTGGAAGCCTGCACAAGGCACAGTCACGCTCGATCATTTGCTCGAGCGAGTCATGCGGGCACGTGAATTTCAAATTTCCGATGGCCGCTTGCTAGGTAATCGACGTTGGAAGCCGAGTGGGTCGCCACAGGTATTTGCAAAAATACCGACGGCAGGTTCCGAACGTCGGAGGCTTTCGATAATGCGTGTTGCAAGAACTTTGGCGGATCTGGATACGCGACACGATATTAAAGACGAGGATATTTTTATCGCACGAACATGGGCGTTAGAAACATTTGAGCAGCTTCATCAGTCGTCGCCGGCATCCATGGCGCATCCTGCTCGCTAGGTGCCGGTGCTTCGTTCAGCGGGCCTTGCTGGTGAATGTGAATCCAGAGATCTTCGCGTGTCGTCGCACGAACGCGGGCGCGCATCTCGTGCGCTTCGTTCGAATCATCGGAAGGTCGCGAACCTGTGAACGCTTCGACAACGTCTTTCCAATTCTCGAAAGCCATTCGCTCGAGTTCGATATGGCTTTCCATTCCGCTATGACCGAACGTAATTTTATCCAGCGCTTTGGCTTTTAGAGCTCGCCACTTGGGCGCCAGGCTTAGAAGTTCATCAGTGATCAGCGCGAGAATCGCGATGGCGGCGATACGGCTGGTGAAATCAAATGCGGCTTCGACTTTCAGTTGGCGCATAAGCGGGGATTCAGCGCGATCGATTTTACTAATGAACTCTTGTCGTAGACCGCTCCATCCTCGGTGCTGATCGCGGGGAACAGCGAAATTTCGAGGAGGACTCGACTGAAGAAAAAGCGGAACACCGAGAAACACAGTGGACGCCGAGTTCTTTGCGAATTTCAGAATGATAGCTAGCTTCTGCGAATTCTTTTGTCGGAAGGTCGACCATTTCTGCGAAAGCGCTGAGCCTTCTCCATAGCCGATTTCGATGAGACGCTGTTCGAGCTGTACGCGCGCATCTTCTTCACGAAGTCGAGCGCGCAAAACTTCTTTCACAGAGGAAAGGCGCGTCGTTTCCGACAGCAGCGGACGAAGCTTTAGAGTCGTACTAGAGCCTTCAAGCAGAAGTGCTGCGACTAGGCGTCGTGCCTCGCTCTCGGCAGAGATCGCTTCGCGTCGGTCGAATCGCTTTTCGAAGCGACTTTGAATTTGTGGACGAAGTTTGTCGAACTTGTTTTGCATTTCTTCCGGCAACGATGACGCCAAAGACGAAGTCCGCCGTGTCGACTGGAACAGCCACTCGCATGCGGTGCCAGCTCGGGCTTGTGGCCCGGCGACAAACTGAAAACATAGAACCGCGAGGAGGGTTGAGCAAATCGCGGTCGATATTTGTTTCGATCGTTTCATTCGTGCGGAATTCTATTCTTTTTGCGAGCTCGGTTTTGTCGTCTGAACTTCTGGCGATGGTTCCGGTGCATTCAACGGCGAATACCCTCGCTCCATATCATACGGACGGCCCGGTGCATTCGAACGTATTGCGACGCCAGTCGGAGTATCGCTCGCCAACACAAGCCCACCGCTCTCTTGGATGAACGCATGCAAACGTTCGAAATATTCGAGGTCTTGTGCAGCGTCCGCGCCCAGAACCTTTGAAACGACGCTTCTGAAGAAACGTGTTTCGCTTGGACTGCGATCTCCATCGAGGAACTGCATCTGAATAACGATCTCGGCCATTCGTAAGCGATTTTCGCGCGAAACCGTTCGCAGGTCGGCGACGTACTCTTGCGGAATGGCGTCGAAAGTTAAAAATTCGTTCTTCAGCCGCTCGGAGCGTGCGGTGTTCGAATTTGCTTTGCACGCGTAGCTGATCGCCGGCTCGAGTCCCGGGTGTGATTTGATGTCGGCCAGTTTTTTAAGATCTTCTTCCGAGCAAACGCGCGCCGATCTAGCGATGTTCAGCAAGAAGTCCGATTTTACTTTCAAGTCGTTTTGGCTGCGCGCATTCTCTGACGCTTCCAACGATGGTCGACCGTCGTTCATCGACAAGACTAACAGTTTGAAGAAACCTTCTCCGATGGGAGTCATCAAGAAGCGGCGGAACTGCTCGTTGTGAATCATTCGTTTTTCGTTGCGAGCACTTCTGAACAACATTTTCGCAAGCTGACCCATCGCCTGGGTTTCAGATGCAGAGATGAGGCCCTGACCGCCGGCCGTGAGTAAGCCGAGTAAATTTAAGCGGGATGCGATCGCGCGAAGCGAACCGAGTTTCGTTTTGGTCGGCGCATCGGCATTTGCTTTTGCCGTATCTGCTGGTGTGACAAGCGTGCCTGTCAAAGCGGGGCCTGCCACTTTAAGCACGGCCTTGTTAGTAGTAAACTTTTGAATCCACGCGACGAGTTCGCCGACTTTGCCTGAGTACTTTAAATTGGCAAGTTTCTGACCAAAGCTTGCCATTAGTCCCGGTGCGACGCCGGATTTTCCGCCGTACTGGGCGCCAACCTTCAGCGCAGAATAAACTGAGAATAAAACAATTTGTTTCTCGGAGTCGGCGAGTTCAATTCCATAGAGATCTGCGATTCTCAGAACGAGCTTTGCGTTGATCAGGAAGTTCGCTATCACTTCGCTCGGCACACCGATAATGCGGAAGGCAGGACCAATTTGTCCAATCGTTCCCTTGAGAACGCCGACGGGAAACGAAAATTTAGTGGCGTCGTTCGTAAGCTTGTCGGCGATAATGTCGAGGGAAACTCCGCTATATTCTTGTTTTAATTTTAAATTTGCTTGAGTGAAATCGAGCTTGAGAATGTCGAAGCCATTCAGCATTTCTAAAAACGCAGTCGGTTTGTTTGCGTCGGCTCGCGCGTCAGCTTCTGATTGATCGAGCTGTTCGACGGTTTGGCCGGTTCGCTCTTTTACGATCTCGTTGAGGTTCTGAGTATCGCGAGATAAACGGCTTTGCCCAATCTCCCACATCGCGTCGCGTACGTCCGGATTCGCTGCGAGTGCCTGATCGATCGTGTTTGTTTTCACATTTGGTTCAGCAGTGTATTCGCCAAGACTTGTGACGGTCGGAAGTTTTCCAGCGAATCGGCTTGTTGTCGGACCCGTCGGGGGCGCCGTTTTACTCAACTCAAGGCGGGAAATCGCTTTTCGTTCAAGATCGTCGATGAGTGCGATGATTCGGGCCGTGTCTTCGGGAGACAGTCCTTCTTTTTTTACTTCTTCGCGGGCCTGTTTTAGCAATTCGATGGCGCGCGCCGGGTTTTCTTCACGAGTCGATGCGAGCAACAAGGGAATGACTTTAGAGTTTGTACGCCGGTTCGACTTGTTCTGAGCTTCGGCCTTCGTATTGCCCAATTGCAGGGCACTGCCCGAGACGGTCAGGCACTGGCTTGAGAACGCCGCAATCAGGGTAAATACCGTGGTTTGGCGGACGATAAGACGCGTCGTCGTGAATTTAGACCATGACATAGTGCTGACTCCTAGGGCTTTGGCGAAGGGCTCGTATACCCTTGGGTTCGATAGGCTTTCAACGTTTCTCGCGGTTACAGGGCAATTCGGAGGCCATTCAATTTGACCGGCGGGCTCTGCTTCACTAAAGATGGGGAAGCGGTTCGCGGACCTAGTGACGATTTACGACTTTTCACTATGTTCTCTTTGCAAACCTGCGATCGATCTTTCTTAGGGTGGTATGGCCGAGAAGCTAGGCAGCGGACTGCAAATCCGTGTAGGCGTGTGCGATTCACGCTACCACCTCCAATTCACTTCTGATCGCTTCGCGATCAGCGCCCGAAGGGCGGTGAATTGGACCGCGGTTCGTAAGCTTTAGCTGGAGAACCGCCTTAGCATCGACGCCCATAGGGCGGCCCCGGCGGAAATCTGCAATTGAAAAACAAGCCGCCCCCTTTTAGAGCGGCCCTCGAACTTAATGTTTTAGTACGAGTTTAAATTGAATCGCTCCAGAAGCTGGAAAAAGAAGCGTCTGAACCTCTGGCGCGCCGTACTTCATTTCCAAGGCGGTGATTAAACTCGGAAAATACCCAGCGAAAAAACGAATTTGTGCTTTTCGAGTCTCGGGAACTGCAAGCTCTCGTAAACAAGTAACCGCATCCATTGCCGAGGCGCAAACGCTCGGATCTAGATAAGTCATTCCCTTTGGCAAAGCCGGGTCCGTGAAGGCTCCTGTTAGAATGGTGTTGTCCTTTTGGACCGCTTCTAAAGTCACATGTTGTTTGAGTGCCGTAAGACTATGACTGCTAAAAGAGCCAACACCACAGACGTCTTTTGTCTTTCCGTACATCGTTTCGAAATGTACGCTTTGCCCGCGCGGATTTGAAACTTCAATTTCGACAGCGCGAGATTCGCCTGGCAAAATAGGAGTACTCGTCTGAGTTACGAATTTCACAGACATGTCCGCTCTTAGTTCACTCAGTCTCGACGTCACATTGCCCATTTGGCATAGCTGAATCAGGCCGCCCGTTGGAATTGAGCCAATAGCGAAAGCTGGCTCGGTACCGGTTCTGGTGTAGATCGTTGCGGGCGAGATCGGCATTTGTGAACCATTTGTGATCGTAAGTTCGTATTTAGTGCTCATCTGTGCGCCAGCGTCGACTGCTGTGGACAGTGCAATACCTGCGGCAATTCCCAAAATCTTCCCGGTGTAATTCATTTTCATTTTGCGCTCCTGTTGTTCTGCGGTTATTCGCATGAAGTATTGATACTCGTGCCAAGAGGAATTGTAGTGATTAGAGATGCTTACTCTCACGATTAGATTGTCTAATCGGATAAATTAGCGGTCATCATATCAGCGAAGTGATGCTAGACCTCGTGCTATGCCGCGAGATTTCAATGTCGATCAAATAAAAAAGTTGTGGATACTCGATCTTGTTATTCAAAATGGAAGTCTTAAAAAGGCGTCTCTGCAGGCAAAGGTTTCTCCGAGTGCTATCTCGCAGACGATAACGTCATTGGAACAATCTTTAGGAAAACCCTTACTGGTACGTAACAAGGGATATGTCACACCTACGCAGGAGGCACTGTCGATTTTGCAGGTCCTGAGGCCGGCGTTCGATGCCTTTGATCGATTACGCGATTTGAACGGTGTGTCCGTGCCTAAGATCACTTGGATGAACTTCGGTAGTTACGAGAGTATTGCGATTGATCTCTTGCCAGGACTAATTCATAGTTTGCGCCAGAAGCTGCCCCAGCTTCGCCTGAGTCTTCGAATTAGCAGAACCGCAAATTTGTTAACGATGGTTCGGAAAGGTGAGCTCTGTTCGGCGCTCATCACAGAAGTCGACGACTTAGCTCGTTTCTATACAAAAGAGGTCGCTGAGGACCGTTTGGGACTTTACGTTTCTAGTAAGCATTCAATATCGAATGACGGGTGGGCTGCCGTGCAGAAGTTCGGTTACGGTTCTTTGGCTCCGGGCAAGGATGGACTTCCACGGTATTTTTCGAAATTTATGAAGCAACATGATCTCGCGAAGCCATCGATACTGAGTGACAGCTTCGAGACACTGCGTGCAGCCGCAGCCGCCGGGGCAATCGTTTCGGTTCTGCCGAAGCGAGTGGCCAGACGGTTCGATGATTTGACTGAGCTCACGTCAAAGGGTCTATCGGGAAAGTCGCAGCGAGAAACCGGACGGCACCGGATTTTTGTGGTGAGCCAAACAAATTGTGACCGCCAAGAAACAGACTTCGTTGCTGAAGAGGCAATGCGGCTCTTGGCTTAATTATGTTGGAACAATACTCGGTAACGAATTTCGATTTTCTCGCGGTCAGAGAAAATATCTTTGGGAAGCGCGGGGAGAAAACCGAGACGTGCCATTCGCTCGGTCAATTCATCCTTGAGGCGGCTGTTTTCGCCAGCGATGTGAACGCCAAGGATCCGACCATTTTCGGCGATACCAATTTGAACCGCAAATTGTTCCGGATGACCGTCATGCGGTAAGAGGCCGCGTTTCGCTTCGTTCAAAATCTTCGATAATTTCAAAAAATAGGGATGAGTTTGAACGCTTGTGAGATCAAAAATCTCGGAAGCAGTTTCGGACGGCGCCCCTTCGGTTAAGTCGCTTTCGATGCTAGGCGCTTCAGAGCTAGGAGTTTCGGGCGTCGCAAGAGTCGCGTCGACTTTCGATGTCTGAGTTTGTTGCGAAGGCTTCGGTCGACGTTCCACCGGTCGCGGCTTTGAAGTGACGACCTGCATATCCGCGATCCACACTTCGGCATTCGTCGAATTCGCAGTGGGCGCGCCAGCCGTGGTCCACATAACAATACCAACAGCGGCCGCATGCAGCATCAAAGAGAACAACAAAGCGGGCGCGAACATCAGCAGCCGTTTCATAGATAGAGAGTTAGTCCCGCGTAAACGCTTAATGGTTGTAACGGTTCCGCACCGTTCGAACGAACACGAGTGTGCGACTTAAGATCGAAAAGGTTCTGAATTCCCCAGTTGATTCTAGTTTCGCTGAATTTCCAAAGGCCGGGTAGCTCCTGTTCGCCTGATAGATCCCAGACAGTCGTGCTTGGAAGTTTGAAGCGATCCGTATTAGCGTCGTCGCCGAAGTGTTCACCCGTCGATTGCATCTGAAGGCGAACATTCGATTTTTCATCGTAGGCCCAGGTGATTCCAGCGCGGAACATTTCCTTTGGAGCATACTGCGGTGTTTTTCCTTCGAGCGGACCGCCAGTGAATTTTGCCGAAAGAAAAGTCGCGTTTGCGTAGGCGCTGAGGCGGCTTGCAATTTTGCCGGCGACGAGGACTTCAAGTCCATCCGTTCTTGAAGATCCGACGTTGCGAAGCGAAGTACCGACGCGACCAAATTGATCTGAAAAATCGATTTGGAAAACGCTGATGTCCGTTTCGATTCTAGAGAATGCTCCGCGAAGTCCAACTTCTTTCGAAAATGTTTTCGCTTCTTTGATTTCTTCGCTGATCACGTCGCCTGTTGAGAGCGGAACCGTGTCCGTGAATGAAGGCGGTTTGTAACCTTGCGAGAAGTTTGTATAGAGGTTGCCACCCCACTCGAAACGATACTCTGCACCTAATCCTCCTAGCAGGGGAGACGAAGTCTTTTTCGCGTTTCTTAGCGGTGCAGTGGCTCCGACGTTGAGGCTCTCTTCGATGTTTTGTTCGATCGATTCGGCGCGAACACCTGGAGTTACCGTCAGTCGATCAATCTTGAACGCATTTTCAACTGCGACAGCGCTTGATAGCGTTTTGCGAGCGAGTTCTTTCGTAGCAGTGCCAGAGCGAGCGAATGCACTCGCGCCAGTCTGCTGGCTATAAGGAGAATTCGTATTGATGACCGTCAGAGCTAGCGAAAGATTCTGATCGTTATCGGCCAGTTCATACTTATACAGGAAACGAACATCGATGCCGGTCGTCTGAAAGTTTTGTTCTTGAACCGTGTTGGTTGTGCCGTTGGCAATACCACCGAATGCCGGCGCAGTGCCAAGTGCCTGACGGAAGCTCGCGCGTTTGGCTTGCGAATACCATAACGATGTCTTTGCTCCAGTTTGCGCGGACCAATCTTTGTCCCAAGTCAGAACGGCGCCGGTGCGATCAAACTCGAATCGATCATTTGCGAGGGTTGTTTTTTCGATACCTTCATCAAGGGCGATGACACCCGTGGCGCGGGTCAGTGCTAATCCACCTGGCTCGCCGAATTTACCTTGATAATGATCGACGTCGACAGAGAGTCGGCTTGTCGTGTCGAGATTCCATCCGAAGTTCAAACGAGGATTCAAAATCTTTGAATCGCTATTGCTTTCGCGGAAACCACGGCTACCTCGGAAAGCAAGGCTTCCCAGTCCTCCGAAACTGTCCGAAGCGAAACTTGCTTCGGTGAACGAGCTATACATCCCGCGAATTCCGCCGAGGTTTTTCGTCATCAATTTCAAATCTTGGTTCGTACGCGGGGCTTTTCGCAGTTGCCAATCAAGCGCGCCGCCTGGTTGCGGCCCATAAAGAAGTCCAGCGCCTCCTCGGAAAAATTCAACGCGCTCGAGAGCCTCTTGTGGAGGAACATAGTACGCCGCTGGATAGCCGAATGGATCGGGTGTCACTGGCAGTCCGTCGCGCAACATCAGAATATTGAATGATTCGTGCGGATCGCCGATGCCTCGATATCCGATACTTGCGAAAGATTCGTTGTTAACTTCAGAAATCATCAGTCCCGGAATCTGCGCCAAAGTCTGGCGATATTGATTTCCCGGTGCAGTAGGCTGTTCGGATTTCTGAATCAAGGTCGTCTTTTTGCCCGAATAGATTTTGCGATCCACGACCGGACGCAATTCTATATGTTTCACCGGACTTTCAACGACGACAGGTGGCAGTTCGAAGACTCGCGCTGGTTCGCCAGCGGGAACTTCTTGCGACCATGCCTTTGAAGTCGGCGCTGTCATTGAATACGTCAATAGTGCTGCTGCGATGAAAAAAGATCGAATTGTGCTCATTCAAGGAACGTCTCATGAATTCCCCAAGAGTCGCACCAGTTATGGGTATTGACGGTTTATTGAGAAACGAGGAAAACCAAAGCCACCCTGTTGCTGTAAAAGATTTGGAGGTTAAGATGTCCCCCGTATTCATCGAACGAATGACTAATGCATTTGCTCTTTACGAAGAGTTTTTAAAGCTTTTGGACGAGCCTTTTCTTCAAAAAAAACTCGGGACTTTGCCTTCGAACACGATTGGCCAACAACTTTGGTGCGTGATTGGCGCACGCGAGAGTTAGACCGCGGCGATTGAAAAAGGGCGATGGGACGGCTTTCGTTGTTCCCTGACCTCCGAAGAATTGATCAATAAACCACACGTTCTTCGAGCGATGCTAGCTTCCTCGGAACGAGCTAGGGCAGTGGTCGCAGAAGCGGGAACTCTTACGATCGATCAAGAGCGACTCGCGTTTCAATGGCTTGAACATGAAATTCAACACCATGGACAATTGATTCGGTATCTCTATGGACTCAAGGTCCCGGTGCCCGCTGGCTGGAAGTCTCGATACAATCTAGATTAAGTGGAACCAGCTCTCCTAAAAACATTTCAACAAGCAGTCAGTATCTACAGTTTTACACCGGTGAGAAACCTTCTCAGTGTCAACAAATTCAAGCACTTACCTATGATCTAGCGTCTATCGCCTAGACGGTACGAAACCTGCTCTGCAAACCACTTGGAAAAACACTTATGTAATCGCGTCCTGCATTCGCTCTGCTCGTGCTGGAAGTTTGTATTTCGGGGGTCATTTTGTTCAACGTTCAGACTCGCTCGCGCCTTATGCTTTTTATGGCAACGATCTTCCTGGTGGAGAGCGTCGCTCAGCCTGTGATGTCGATGCAATCGTCGACTGGCGGTCGAATCACTATCGCGCCTTCGCATGTTCAAAATGCGACAACGGTTCCGGACGAGGCGAAAGCAGATTTTAGAAAACTCCAGACCGAGACGAATCGCCAAGTGATCGAAGCGATGAAAACTGGCTTCGGCGGACGTGATCCTGCTATGCGCGATTTGATGTCGATCGACGTGGCCGGCATGCCTGGAATGATTCCCAATTTTGCAAACGCACCGATCGATGCAGATCCCTTTTTCATGCGTTCGCAGAACTGGGTCGATAGCAATCAAGTCGTAAAGGATTTTGGGATCATTGGCGACAATCGCTCGACCGAGATTTTGGTGCCGAATAGCCGTCGCAAACTGGTTTTGGATGTTCCGTTGCGTTCTTTGATCGCAACAGATGAATACCTGTTCTTCACGTTGCACCCGCAAAGCGATCTTTTCGATCGTCTGTCAGGCGTACAAAATTCTGAAGGTGAGGGGCTTTTCGTTATCGAGACAGCTCTGCTCGCGCATCACGCACAAAAGAAAACTCCAGTTCCGCTACATTTCTTACCGATCATGGGCAAAGGCTGGAAAACCGGCGTGACCGCAATGCAAGTCGTTCAGGGTGACATCCTTGCTGTGAGCAACAGCACAGAAGTGATTCCGTTTTTGATGAAGGACATCCGCGAGATGATCCAGCTATCAAAAATCAATTTGGATATATCGGTGATGATCAGCCTCACTAAGCGCGGATCTGACGGAAAAGTCGCAGACGAACGTTTGATGCCAGCACCAGGTTCGACGGCACTGCTTGGACTCGTTGTAACGGGACTCGATACGTCTCGCCCTGGCTACAATTTTTTCCGAGATTTCCGCTCGCTGTCGGCGAACGTGAAGCCGCGTTTCGAAAACGTAGCTAGTCGCTCTTTGATTATGAAGGTCGTGAACCTGTTTAAAATTCAACAAGCGAATGCTCAGAGCGGAGAAGATCCAGTCACGATTGCTATCAAGCGAACTATGGTTTTCGGATCGATCGTCGGGATCACGATCGTCACCGCATTTGCGTTGAAATATAAGAGCCAAGCGGTTCGTCAACGCCTTGACGAAATTCGCAAATATCGTCGCGCCTTGGACCCAGCAACAGTCGATGCTGAAAAAATGCGTGGCGTGCGCGACTTCTTGCGCATCGAAGGTTCGATTTTAGCGTCGATCGCTCAATTTCCGTTGATCACACCTGGCATCGCAGTTCAGTACTTTGTCGATCGTCATATGCCAAATCTTGGCTCGGGCGATCACACGCTGATGCGAAAAGTCTTGAACCAGACGATTTATCCAAACCTTCGCCACTTCGGAAAAGTATCGGTCAACGAGAAGGTAACTCTTCTCGGAACTGGTTACGCAGCGACAGCCGGCATCGGAATGGGCGCACTTCACTATTACTATCTGCTTCCAATGTTCATTGGCGCGGTCAGCCCGTCGCTTCCCGATGGTCTTAGCTATGCACTGAACGAGAGTTTCAGTTCCGAGAATCGTAATACGCAAGCGATGCTCTTCACGAATCTTCTCGTCGGAGCTTCGATCGGAATCTTGCGTGGTCCGGCCGACTTCACGATGGACGCAAAAAGTCAGGTCGTAGAAGAACTCTATGCACGCGTCGATAACGACCTTCGTCGTTTGGGAATCAATCCGGACGATCCGAAGGTGCAGAGTCGCCGTGAAGAAATGCGCGAGGCATTGGTGAATCTCACGCTCGTACAAAAAGGTCTGCCTTCAACGGCCGAGATTCTTTTTGATACGATGAGTTTGTACAGCTCGATCGCCAAAGCCCGCGGTTTCGCAACACCGAACAACGACACGTTGGTGGCGAATCTTAATCCTTTGGCTGCCGATTCGGCTCCGTACGAGAAAGATAAAGACGGAAAGATCAAAATAGGTGTCGATGGAAAACCTATTATTCAAGAAGGAAACTTCATCCTTACTTCGCGTCGTGGATTGCTTCCGAGCGTCTTAGACCGAGCATTAGCTCAAGCGAAAGCTTGGCATCAGTTGAATCCGTCTGCAGACACAGAGAAGGCTTTGCGCCTCGTTGAGCACATGATTTCCGATTCGGAACGTTTGCGCAATGTGCTGCCGAAGGCAGCTCGAACTCTTCTTCGTTACATGGAAGAACCATCGCTGCTGACGGACAATGCAGACCCTGTGAAAAAAGCAGCGCGTGATGCAGATTTGAAACGCCTCCAGGACGGTCTCCGCGAGATCAACACGCGTGCGCTGGCATTCCGTCAGTTGATCGTAATGTCGAACTACGAAGGACCGACTGAGTATACGGCGCGATATCTTCCAGTTTCGTGGACCAAGGATTACGGCAGCAGCGCAACCAACATGGCCGTTCTTTACCTACGTCAGGCTTTGGCAAGTCAGTTGGACGGCGCGAATGTCGACAACATCGTAGCTAAATCTGAAGATATCACTCGCTACCGATATCGCGGGCAGAGCGAAGCTGTAGCAGAAATGCAGAAACAGCGTCCAGAGCTTGCAAACATGACTGAAGCTGCGATTTTGGCTGACGCGAATCTGCGTGCTGAAGTTTTGCAACGAGCGAACATTCAGGCAAAACACCTGGGTGAAGAACAGCGCGCTGAAGAAGCTGCAGAAAGATACAAACCGGATTCGGGATGGATCGATCAATTCAGGCATCGCGGTGCTTTGAATCGCGCAGAAGCTCGCCTGGCGCGCTACTCGCTGGAAAACTCTGATAAGCCAGAAATGTTGAGCAAAGAAAATCTCGAAGCACGTCTTCGTGAGTTCTATACGTACGAAAGTGGTAAACAGATCGGTCTTCGAATCCAGGGTCTTTCAGCTGATAGCGATATGAATCGACGCGGTGCTGGTACGGCTCCTTGGCAATCGGAAAACGCAAAGTACGAGACGATGCTGAAAGAGATCCAAGAGAAGACAGAACTTTTGGTCTCGCGTCAGCTTGAAACTGTAAATGTGAAGACGTACATGGCCAAGCTAAGTTCGACGGATCAGACACGCTTGAAAATGCAATTTCATGCGTCGGTCTTCTTGGCTGGGTATCGCGATGCCACGACGATGACGGATGTCGTACACGCCGTAGATTCTGCACAACCGGGAATGACTCAAGTTTTGCGTCAGGCTCTCACGCGACAAACCGAAAAAGACCTGAAGACGTTAGAAGATCTCGAAGCCGAGAGAACAAACCGCTTCGATAAAAAGCTGACTCAGATACGACGCAGAGTTGTTTCGGTAACGGCGAGCACCGTTAATCGCGGACTGCGTATAGTCGATTCGATGTTTAATGACCAAGCTGTCGATCGTGGCGCTTTGGGAGTTATTCAACGTCGTGTTCCGTTTGCTGAAGAATTAGTGTCGGCCAACATCCGAAACTTAAAATTCTGGCCGGTGGCATTCTCGGTTAGCTGGGCATGGAGTCACTTCGCTCTTGGAACTGGAATCGGATACTCGTTCTGGGTCACATCGATCCTGACCCAAGGTATCTTTGTGATGTTGCCGGTGCAGTGGTTGTTCCGCAATTACCGCATGCAGGCCTTCAAGCCTTACGACAGTAACAAGCCGGGATGGAAAGGCGTGTTCCACCTAGGTGGCAAATACGGCATTGCTGAAACACTTGGCTACGCTGTGACCTTCATTGCGATTATGCCAGCGGTCTTGTTGACCACTGAAGTTGGGCAGTTGCTCACTCAGCGCATCGGAACTCCGCTCACGCAGTCGATGCAGAGCTTCTCGTTCACTGAGGTCTCTGCGGTTGCGTTGACCGGACTGCTGTCCTACATCGCGGGCAGCAAGGTCTATGAGCAGTGGAAAATGAAGCGGACCTTCGCTCGCCTGACGGCTTTCGAAGACAAAGCAAAATCCACTGAGGCCGTCGATAAGGGTGGCGCTCCAGTCTTGAGTTGCGAACGAATGTTCATCCCAGTCGCACATTGAGGGATGAAGTTCGGAACTCGGGCGACTTACTACTTTCTCACGGCGCTCAACACATTGGCGGCTTCATTCATTTGGGGCGTGAACACGCTCTTCTTGCTCGATGCGGGACTGACAAACACAGAGGCGTTCGCAGCGAACGCTTTTTTTACGCTTGGTCAGGTCGTATTTGAAATTCCGACGGGCGTTGTCGCCGACACGCTCGGGCGTCGAGTTTCCTATCTGATTGGTTCGGCGACACTGTTCGCAACAACACTTCTATATTTATCGCTTTGGAAATATGGCGGTTCGTTTGCCGCTTGGGCAGCTGTGTCCGTGGCGCTCGGTCTTGGATTTACTTTCTTTTCCGGTGCAACCGAAGCGTGGCTGGTCGATGCTCTAAACTTCGAAAAGTTTGACGGTGAAGTCGAAGACGTTTTTGCCAAAGGACAAATCGCAGGCGGCGTCGCAATGCTTGTCGGCGCCACGCTCGGTGGCCTCATTGCTCAATACTCCGATCTCGGAGTTCCGTATGTTATTCGTTGTGCCGTTTTATTAGTTTCGTTCGGAGCGGCCTGGCTGCTGATGCACGATCTCGGTTTTACTCCGCGTCGTACCGGTTCGTTAAAAAAAGAAGTAATTGCCGTACTGCAGAGTTCATTCCGATCGGGGCTTGGAAATCGATCCGTGCGGTGGGTGATGTTGATGGCGCCGTTTCTAGCAGGGGTTTCTTTCTATGCATTCTATGCGGCGCAACCGCTGCTCCTCGAGCTTTACGGCGACAAGAATGCCTATGCGACGGCCGGGTTGATCGCGTCGCTCGTTGCGGGTTCGCAAATCGCCGGGGGACTATTAGTGCCCGTATTTCGAAACTTCATTTCGAAGCGGTCTACGATTCTCGGCGTTCTCGTCTTGGGCTGTATCGTTCTACTTGTCGCAGTAGGTGTGACTCGAAACTTCGCCGTGGCATTGGTGCTCCTCACCTTGTGGTCGCTGTTGGGAGCAGTCTCGGTTCCAATTCGGCGCGCTTACTTGAATGAGTTAATATCTTCGCGCGAGCGCGCCACGGTGCTCTCATTTGATGGGATGGTCAGTTCGCTTGGCGGCGCCATTTTGCAACCTGGTCTTGGTCGTTCCGCCGACGTATGGGGATACTCGATTTCGTTTGTCATCGCCGGGCTCCTTCAAATCTTTGCGCTGCCTTTTGTTTGGTTGATGAGACGAGAGAAATCTGCCGCGGAATCTACGAAGGAAAACCCCTCGCTTAGCTAATGTCGGGGAAATTTACCTCATCCGCGAACATGCGGCTCATCTTTCGTTAGAAGTCGCCACCGGACTCACTCTTGCACTGAAAACTCGTATGAAAAACAGCTTCGGTGCACGATCGACACTTTCTGTTGGGCCATTGAAGTACACGTACTATCGTTTGAAAGCTCTGAATCGAAACGGCGTCGACGTTTCGCGACTTCCATATAGCTTGCGAATTTTGCTCGAAAATCTTCTGCGCAACGAAGACGGTGTCACGGTTACTCAAACTGACATTGAAAATCTCATGCGTTGGGATCCGAAAACGCCTTCTGATTGTGAAATTGTTTTTTCACCGGCGCGAACGTTGTTGCAAGATTTCACCGGCGTGCCAGCGGTTGTCGATCTCGCGGCTATGCGAGACGCGATGGCTGCACTCGGAGGAGACCCCGAGAAAATAAATCCGCTGCAACCAGTTGAACTCGTGATCGATCATTCCATTCAGGTTGATGAATTTGGAACAAGTGATGCGTTCGATAAAAACGAGGACCGCGACTACGAACGTAACGGGGAACGATATTCACTTTTGCGATGGGGTCAAAAGGCTTTCAAAAATTTCAAAGTTGTTCCACCTAATAGCGGCATCGTACATCAAGTTAATCTCGAATATCTGGCACGCGTCGTTTTCTCGACCGATGAGCTGGAAACGATTTCCGAATATCCACCCGTCGCTTACCCAGATAGCTGTGTAGGAACAGATTCACATACACCGATGGTCAACGGACTTGGCGTACTCGCTTGGGGCGTCGGTGGAATAGAGGCCGAGGCGACGATGCTTGGTCAGCCGATTTCGATGCTCATCCCGCAGGTCATCGGATTCAAGCTTAGCGGTTCGTTGCCTCAAGGAGCAACGGCGACAGACCTTGTATTAACGATTACCGAAATGCTTCGCAAAAAGGGTGTTGTTGGAAAGTTTGTCGAATTTTTCGGGCCGGGCGTTTCTTCGCTGACGCTGGCTGATCGCGCGACGATCGGAAACATGTCGCCAGAGTACGGCGCGACCTGCGCGATTTTTCCACCCGACGAAGTGACTCTCCAGTATCTGCGTCTTACGGGGCGATCGAAGGCCCGCATTGCTCTTGTCGAAACGTACATGAAAGAGCAGGGTTTGTTTCATCAAAAGAATTCGCCAGAACCCGTTTTCACAGATGTGCTGACTCTCGATCTCGGAAGTATCGAGCCGAGTATCGCGGGACCGACGCGTCCTCAGGATCGCATTCCATTGTCTCGGGCCAAACAAGCATTTGCAGAATCGCTTCCACAATTGAAGCCGGTTATGCGGAATGGGAACGGCCGCGTTGCGAAGAAAAACGGAAACGATGAATATCAACTGCAAGACGGATCGGTCGTCATCGCTGCCATCACGTCATGCACCAACACTTCTAATCCCAGCGTGATGATTGCGGCGGCTCTGCTAGCGAAAAAAGCGGTCGAGCTCGGTCTGGCGACAAAACCGTGGGTCAAGACGTCGCTTGCGCCAGGATCGAAGGTCGTGACTCGATATTTCGAGAGCGCAGGGTTAACTCCGTATCTTGATAAGCTTGGTTTTAATTTGATTGGATACGGTTGTACGACCTGCATTGGAAATTCGGGACCACTTGCGCAGGATATCAGCGATCAAATTCGAGAAGGAGATTTGGTCACGGCGGCTGTGTTGTCGGGAAACAGAAATTATGAGGGTCGCATTCAT
>JAYSYF010000383.1:0-2880 GCA_043716655.1 Bdellovibrionales bacterium
TTCGCATCGTTGACAGTCATATTTATGGTTGCGGGCGCACTTGTGTGCTGGTCTATCTCGCCGCGTGCGATGTTTCTTGTCGTTGTTCCATCGTTTACACCTTGGATCATCGGACTTTTCTTATCGAACAGCCCAGTATTTGTTCTGATGGGCGCATTAAGTTCCGTCTACCTGCTCTTGGGAATAAATGTCGGCATGGCACTTGGTCGATACGTTGAATCGGCACTGAAGCTAACTATCGAGAACGCGCAGCTCAACGATAGTCTCCAAGAAGAAGTTCGAGTCAAGGATCAGACCGAACAGGCGCTTCGAATTGCGCTGTCATCTTCGAACGCGATGGAATGGATTTGGGATGTCGAGCAGGATTGCATTACATGTAAGGGGGATCTCAGTCGTTCATTAGGACTGCAGACCCGCATTTTGTCTGCCACGATGGCAGAGTTTCTTCAGCTTTTGCACGGTGAAGATAGACTCTCATTTCAAGTTCAAGCTCAAGGATTAGCCCTTAACGGCGGCGAACTCGACACGGAAGTTCGAGTTCGCTGGAGCGACGGAAAACTACGGGACCTCGTGTTCCGCGGAAGAACGCAGACCAACAAGGATGGTCGCATCTCGAGTATCACAGGAATCGCCTGGGACACGACTGCGCAAAAAGCGCAGGGACGAATTCGTCAAGAACGTGACGTCCGCGAAGCGGCAAACAAAGCGAAGTCGATGTTCTTGGCGAACGCCAGCCACGAGATCCGGACTCCGCTAGCTGCGATTAATGGCTACGTAGAAGCTTTGCTTCAAAAACTTGATGAGTCAGAAGTTGCTGAAACCCAGACACGCTCGGATCTTTTGGCGATTGATCGAAACAGCAAACATCTGATTTCGCTCGTAAACGATTTTCTAGATTTGTCGAAGCTCGAGACCGGGCGTCTTTATATTCAGAAGAGCCCAATGTCGCTTGAAGAAGAACTCGCCGAGTCGGTTCTTATGGTTAAGTCGACTCTCGATTCTAAGAAGCTCGAGTTAAATGTTATTCACGAAACGCCGCTTCCGCCGTCTATCGAATGCGACGCACTTCGACTGCGACAAATTTTGGTCAATTTGTTAACTAACGCGATCAAGTTCACGGAGCGCGGTCGAATCACAATTCGCATTGCACACGAGACCAGCTCGGCCGGCGAAGGTACGCTCAGCGTTCGAATTGGCGATAGCGGCATCGGCATGGATGAGCTCACCCAAGCTAATTTGTTCGAGCCGTTCATGCGCGGATCGAGCAAAGAAGTTCAGCGCGTCAGCGGATCAGGTCTTGGACTCGCCCTCTCGCGCCATCTTGCACGTTTGCTCGGTGGAGATCTCAAATTAATTTCGTCGTCTCGCGGTTCAGGAAGCACTTTCGAACTTACGGTTCACACAGGAACTGTAACTGGCCTAAAAGTTCCTAAGCGAAATCATAAATCGACAGAGAAAGACCAGCTCGTCGGCGCACATTTACTCGTGGTTGACGACGATGCGGATCTTCGCGATCTGATGAAACGATTCTTAGTTCGTCAGGGCGCTCGCGTCGACGTGGCCGACAACGGTGCAACCGCTGTCGAGCGCGCCTCAGGGCAGCGTTATGACGTCATACTGATGGATATGAAGATGCCCATCATCAACGGCTACGAAGCAGCGGCGGCGTTGCGCCGGCGCGGTTATAAGGGGCCGGTGATTGCTCTGACAGCCTATGCGAACTCGGATGATAAACAGCGGAGCCTCGAAGCCGGTTGCGACAACTACCTTAGCAAGCCAGTTGATTTCGGATTTATGGTCAGCACCATCCGAAGCTATCTCGATAAGGGCGATGACGAATTTTCAACAACAGCCGCGATTCACTAAGCGACTCAACTGAAGATGCAAAAAAAGAAGCGCGGTTTCCCGCGCTTCTTTTTTTCAGTCTTTCGAGTCGTTTCGCTTAGAACCAGTACTTCACAGTACCATTGATTGAAACGGCATCAGCATCTTCACTGTTGATCAGCGCGAGATACTTCGCATCAGCACCGAGTGAAAGATACTGGCGGCGTGTTTCGCTAAGTGGAATATCGAAACCTACGATCGGCGCAACTCCGAGGTCGGTACCGTTGTGTCTGAACACAGGACCTGCCGCGACTCCGAGCCAGCTATGTTTGAGCACTGGAGTTGAACCACCGAAGTTGTAAGTACCGCGAGCGAGAACCGTCGTGCGCTCGAGATCGCGTCCGCCTCGCTGTGCAGAGTTTTTCGACTGCGTAATGGCAGCGCCAACTCCGAACGGAATATAGGGTTGGAATCCAACATCGAGTCCGAGTTCGGGTGCCGAGTCGTAACTTCCTTCAGGACTTGCTACACCCGCGCGCACTCCAATGTGTGGAGTAAGCCCCGCAGCATCTTCAACCGGAGTGGTTTTCGGAAATGTAGACGTCGTTTCGCCAGTGCGTGTTGTTTCGGCATTTGCGTTAACTGCGAAGAAGACTGCTACTGCGGCCAAGAATGTTTTGATCAAACTGTGTTTCATATGTACCTCACTAAGAGATGTTGATTGGAAAACGTCGAAAGCGTTCACGAAAATACAAGGCTGCACGGCGGGTGCCAGAATCCTTCAAACACTCAGAAGAGATACTCGCCTTAGCGGTATCGTTTTCCATCAACTGCTGGACCTCCGATTTGCCACATTGTCGTAAACAGTCGGGGCATCGAGCCTCATGCTCAGTTTCTGTGCGGTCTTATTGAAACCTACAGTACAGAGACGATTCGAATTTCAGGACGCGCATTTGCACGACCTTTATATGCTCACTCTTTTTATGCATTTTCGAAAAGGACGTTGGTCATGCAGATTTACGAAAGTCTCGAAAAGGATCACCTTAAAATCAAATC
>JAYSYF010000384.1:0-2874 GCA_043716655.1 Bdellovibrionales bacterium
AGAAGCGGCGCCGTGGACTATTCTGAATTCAATTTAAGCGCATCATACACGCATTCATTCTAATGTTTTTCAGCAAAGGATTTTTATGACCAAGTTTAAAGTAATACCGGTTGCGATGCTCATGACTCTCACTTTCTCTGTAGCCGCATTTGCCGAGGAGGCGCCCGTAGCGGCCGAACCAGCTGAGATAGCTTTAGTGGACACGCCGACCGAGGCAAAAGACAACCCGAAGTGGGTCGAGTCTTTGAAAACGAAATATTCGCTTACTCAGGCTGATATCGATGCGATGAGCGAAAAAAAAATTGCGTATCCACAGATGGCGATGGTTAGCGAACTGGCTCTGAAGTCTGGAAAAACTCGAGACGAAGTGATCGCAATGCGAGTCGATCAAAAAATGGGTTGGGGAAAAATTGCGAAAACTCTCGGTGTTGCTCCTGGCACAATCGGACAAGCGGTCTCTTCGCTTCACAACGACGTTCGCGGCGAGAAGCTAGAAAAGCGCGAAGAAAAAATGGCGAAGCGCGAAGAGAAGGTCGCGAAACGCGAAGAAAAAGCTGCCAAGCGCGAGGCAAAACGTGCCGAGCGTGAGGCGAAAAAGAAGTAACTTCGATTCAAATTTCAGATCGTGAAAGCCGGCGGGAAGCCGGCTTTGTCGTTCGTACTTGCGTGAGTTTTGCAATACGTTGATAAAGTAGCGAGAGGACGTTCAATGAGCACACTAAAGCCTGCCTCGAACTCGCGAAGATCAACAGAGTTCGTTTTCCGAACGAAAGCGAGGAATATCGCCGCGCCCGGAATATCCTTCTCGCGAAAGAAATCGAGTTGCGTCGACAAATTGAAAAAGTGGCCGAGCATCGACGTCTTCTGCCAAACAATCACTCGTCATTTACAGCTACATGTACGGCCCTCAGCGCGAGCTCCCGTGCCCGATGTGTACTTCGCTCATGAGTGGCGAGTTCACACGAGACTACGTGAGTCCCGAAGATAAAGACGTGCCAGCCTATAACGTCTTCGCTCGGCATGGTGGCTTGATCCGACATTTCTATGCTGCAGAAATGGGCGACAAGAAATTGAAATACTGACAAACGAAGCATTCGATTGCGCGAACGGTTGAGTTCACTTTAAGAAGTGCGCATGAAAAAACTAATCGTCCTGTTGTCTTTCGTTTCTGTTGCTGCGTTTGCAGCTCCTAATTACCAAACCGTTGGCGGAGTACCTGCGAACAAACTTTGCGATGCAGGCGATGTGTTCAAAACACTCGAGCCCGTCACTGTTTGTGACACCTGGAAGGAAATTCCAGCGACTGGTTCTGGCGAGGCTGTTGTGCCTGCGGACTGGCGTTGTACGGCGAGTCACAAGGCGAATCGCGACATTAGCAAGGAGATCGCCGTGTGCTTGAAGATGCAAACCGACGAGGCTTACTCGGGCTGCACAGAATTCGGAAAAGGATTTCAGTCTTCAACAGTCGTCGTCGAAGAAAAGCTCAAGCACATGAAAGACAATTTCATCTATTACAGCTACACGATTCCCAGCTGTAAATAACTTAGCGCGGCGCCCGTAAGCGCCGCCGCTTGCCTGCCGCTTGACACAGGTGCGCCCGAGGCGTTTCGATGGGGCTGTTCAACATAAGTACCAACATCTAGAGGAGCCAACACCAATGCCTGTCATTCAACAACTGACCTCACTCGAGGGGATTTCGTTTGTCCTGCGCTGGTTACACCTGTTTTTCGGCGTGATGTGGATCGGACATCTTTATTATTTCAACTTCACTCAAGGTTCGGCGATGGCTCAGGCCGATGCGCCAACGAAGTCGGGTGTTACGACGAAGCTCCTGCCAATCGCTTTGTATTGGTTCCGTTGGGGCGCAATGTGGACGATGGTTTCTGGCGTGATTTTGCTTATGATCAAAGGACATCAGAGCGGAATGGAAGTTTACACCAGTTCTTGGGGTGTCACGATTCTGATCGGCGTCGCGATGGGTCTGATCATGTGGTTCAACGTTTGGTTCCTGATTTGGCCGAAACAACAAATCGTCATGGCTTCAGCAAATAAAGTCGCAGGTGGTGGAGCTGCAGATCCGATGGCGGCACAAGTTGCACCGAAGGCTCTGCTCGCTTCGCGCACGAACACTTTGCTTTCAATCCCGATGCTTTATTTCATGCTCGCGGCGAACCACAACGCGTTGCCGATTGCTCCGGATACTAATCTTGGACTCGTCGCTGGTGTGATGGCAGTTTTGCTGATCGCCATCGAAGGCAACGCGATCAAAGGTAAGATCGGTCCGATGCAAACTGTGAAGGGTGTTATCACTTCTGGATTCATTTTGACTGCGATCATCATCGCGATCTTGGCAGTGATCGTTTAGCATGCGTTTGCTAAGTGCGTTCGAATTCGCAAGTTTGATTTCGATCGCGCTTTGTCTTTCGGCTTGTACGAAGAAGTCGGCGCCAGTCGCCGACCTCACAACCCCAGCAGCCTTGGTCGAACGCGGCCGTCAAATCTACAAACTCAATTGCATCGCCTGTCATAATCCAAACCCGACGGTCGATGGAGTTCTTGGTCCCGCCATCGGCGGCTCGTCACTTGAGCTTCTAACAGCCCGTGTTTTGAAAGCAACGTACCCAGACGGCTACAAAGCCAAACGCGACACGAAAACGATGCCGGCATTTCCGCAACTCGAAGCCGAACTTCCCGCACTTCAAGCTTATCTCGCGGCGCCCTGATCTGTTCGCGAGCTCTGCTGTGTGAATTGCAATGTGGAATTGCATGATCGTGTATGCGGGACCGTGGGATTTGTTGAAGCGGTTTAACGAATCGGTTCTTGGTCACGATCCCGAAGTATTACTCGAACCGTAAATCGTTCGAAGCAATTTG
>JAYSYF010000385.1:0-2868 GCA_043716655.1 Bdellovibrionales bacterium
CCGCCGAAACACCGGCGCACGCCTTGACGAGGACAGGGTTTCTCCCTTAGAACCTTCGTTCCTCTGTAATTCATTTTATAGATCGGGCGCGGACAAACATAGTGTTTGGACGCAGTAAACCCTGAAAGGTTGAAGAATGCCTACGATTAACCAGCTTATCCGCAAAGCGCGGGAAGTTCAGAAAAACAAAACGGCGTCGCCAGCTCTCGAGAGCTGTCCACAACGTCGCGGCGTTTGCACTCGTGTGTACACGACGACTCCAAAGAAGCCGAACTCGGCTCTTCGCAAAGTCGCTCGCGTGCGTCTCTCTAACGGTTACGAAGTTACTTCGTACATCCCAGGCGTTGGTCACAACCTTCAAGAGCACAGCGTGGTCTTGATCCGTGGTGGTCGTGTTAAGGATTTACCAGGTGTTCGTTATCACATCGTTCGCGGAACCCTTGATACTCAAGGTGTCAGCGGCCGTCTCGTCTCTCGTTCTAAATACGGAACGAAAAGACCAAAGAAATAAGGAGGACTCATGTCACGTCGTCGTCGAGTACATAAACGAGAGATCCTCCCGGATCCAATCTATAGCGATATCGTCATTACGAAGTTCGTAAATAAAATGATGTACGGTGGAAAAAAATCTACCGCACAAGCCATTTTCTACGGCGCTTTGGATGAGCTTAAAACTAAGATCACTGAAGAAGAGCCGCTCACGGTTTTCCGTAAAGCGCTCGAGAACGCTAAACCGCAGATCGAAGTTCGATCTCGCCGAGTTGGTGGAGCTACTTACCAAGTTCCCGTTGATGTTCGTCCATCACGCCGCGTGGCTCTCGCCATGAAGTGGTTGATCGACTACTCACGTGAGCGCGGTGAGAAAGACATGGGCAAACGCCTCGCTGGCGAGCTCATCGATGCTTACAACAACCGTGGTAACGCGATTAAGAAAAAAGAAGACGTTCACCGTATGGCAGAAGCGAACAAGGCTTTCTCGCACTATAATTGGTGATCGGGCGAACCTTCGGGTTCGACTGAATTCTAAGCCGCACTTGGTGTGGCTCAGAGAACGATCTCAGAGGCTCATTCGAAAGAATGGGCTTTTTGTTTTTTTTAGGTGCTCAGGCCCAAGAGGGTGTAACTAATGGATTCCGACATTTCGACCGGTTCGAAACTTCGAAGACGCCTGCTCATCTTTTTGCCGCTGCTTTGGATGCCGCTGATATTAATCGTGGTGGACCATTTCGCGAAAGGCACAATCAGTTCTGCAGAAAGGCGTCAAGTTCCACAACTGACAACTGTCTTTGACGTCTTCGCGTGTATCGCAATTGTCGGGAGTTTGTTTTCTGCTTACAGATGTTGGAAGGAGCCGGGCGTAGCCAAGTATGTCTTCAGCAGTCTCTGGATCGTTTCAATCCCTGTTCAGTTCCTTGACTGGTTTGCACTTGTTTTAGGAACGTTCGGCAAATAGCGGGTCGGGCGTACCTAGACTCTCTGCTGTTCTGGTCGAGGAGATATCGGTTGGAGAAAGGGACCTGAACAAAGCCTGTATCAAAGTAGGACAGTCCTGCACATTATTGACGACAGCTTTCGCGACTCAAATATAGAATTAATACTGGTGGGGTGATCTATGCGGTCAAAGTGGACTGGACTCGGCATTGCTGTCGTTTTAGCGGCATTGATTGGTGCCTATCAAAACTGTGCGCAAAGCCCAGGTACCTCAGCTCCGGCGAAAACCGAAGAAGTCGATCACCTCGTTCATGCGATGGAAAATCCAGAAACAGTCGAAGAAGCGCGTACGATCACTTCGCAAAAAGTAGCGGCGTCGTTAGATTGTCGAGTCGAAAACCTGCGTTGTTATCGCAAAGTTTATTCTCCGGAACTTCAAGACCTCAGCGGAAACGAATCTCTTTGTCTCGACGGCGCCTGCCTCGATGTTCAAACCCACACTTACAACACACGTGACGCACTCGCAGCTTGCACTGACTGTGGTGCGCAAGCGTCTGCTCCGGGTGGAGCGTACAATCGCGAAGAATACACTTGCTGGTTGGGAGAGCCGGGTCAGGCATCTGCGCAAGCGTTTGCGCTTCGCTCGACTTTTGCGGATGCGGTTAGTTCGACAATTGCGGCGTGCTCTGGAGATCAACTATGATGAATCACAACTCAAAACTTCTCTCGATTTGTCTCGTAGCTGCAAGCGTGCTTTTCGCAAGCGGTGCTGAGGCCCATATCCTCGTCTCGCCGGCGAACCGAATGGCAGGCCGAGACGATGCCAAATTTATTCAGAATAACCCTTCGACCCCGGGGAACCCGACGATTCCAACGGTGGCTGACAGTCCGAGCCCTTGCTCTACCTATGCGACTCCGATGGCAACTCGCCTTCAACTTCAGCCCGGTCAAAACTTTACCTTCAACGTCCAAGAAACCATCAATCATCCAGGTCGCTTTATCGTTCAGTTCCGACTCGATCCAACGGTAAATTTTTGGACGCCAGGGCCAGCGAACCAACTTGCAAGGGTCGAGGATCCGCTTGTTCGCGGCACGACACCGATTCCAATCGTCGTTCCTAATACACCGTGCGATAACTGCATGATCCGCGTTCTCCAGCAGATGGACGAGCAGCCGGGCGAATTTTATGTACAGTGCTATGACGTCCGTATCAGCGCTTCGAATCCAGTGGCGACGCCACCACCAGCAGGCACAGTGGGCAAATTAGCAGAAGGTGATTTCAAGAAGCCGGGCTTCGGTTGTGCGATGGTTGCTGATATTTCTAAAAACCCTCCTGGGCCGGGCGGAACGGGTTTCGCGGCGCTGGTAACTTTCGCTCTAATGCTCATGCCGCTTGTTGTTGCCATTCAGCGACGTCGCCAAGTTTAAAAAGTCTCA
>JAYSYF010000386.1:0-2862 GCA_043716655.1 Bdellovibrionales bacterium
CAGAAGACCCTTCGTCGCGCACTGTTCGACGATGACCTGCTTCAACTGGGTGCTCACCACCGTGTGAATGATGATGCCTTGGTTTTCATATGCATCCGCGATGACGCTCTCGACTTGCGCATCAGTACGAATATTTTTCGAGCGGACAATGTTGATTTCGGCATCTTGATACTGAACGAGTGCGGCGCGAATCATTGTGGCCGCGGTTTCTCCCGTACCATCCGAGATGATGTAGATAGTTCCGACGCGTTTTTTCTCTTCGCTCATACGGCGGGTCCTTCATCCGTCGACGCTTCTTCTAGGCGGTAAGCAATTTTGGCGTCAAGCGCGCCATCGATCTCGGCGAATTTTGCGGCGAGAGCTGCTGCGATCTCGCGACGGAAAAGTTCGGGTCGAGAGTCGATGAAAATCCAACGTTCATTAGACAAACCGGCAAACTGAAGAGCGAAAGAATCGGCGCTGTCTAGATCCGGAAATCCGAGCGCTTTCAATACGGGTTTCGCCCGAGCAACACGGCATTGCCCGACACGCAAAGCGCTCTGTTCATTTGCTAGATGAGCCAGATCCGTAAGAAGCTCTGCGCTCTCGCGCGAGTAACCTTCTGGACGATACATCTCACCGTCAGCAAAAAATTGCCGCAATCGCAACCCGTCTTTTTTCACGCTCAGCCGAAAGCCGTAACGAAACAATCGTCGCAAGTGCGCGAAAGTCGCGTCACCGGTCGCACTCACAAGCGCCGCATTTTTGACTGCTTTTTTTCGTGCGACAAACGCACTCTCTTTTTGCGGCGACACCGAAATCGATTCCGGCTCGGGCCACATCACCAAAACTTTTTGAAGGTTATCCAAAATCCAAGGCGAATGATCGGCCGCATCTTCGCGCCGTCCTTCGAGCAGATGTCGAACAAAACTGAAGACGCGAATTAGCCGGCCGCTTCGACCCATCGAAGCCCCCAATCGCCTAGAGAAGCATCCGAAATCATTTTCACTGTTGGTGGTCGCCAATCGCGAGGCGCGAAAACGGTCGCCGACCTGGCTTTGAGATTTGTCAGTACCGGAGCAAGCTCGCTCAACCACTCGGTTTCATTTTGCCGCGCATTTCGCAAAACGAGAACGCGCGGTGACGGCATTCCTAACGGCGCAGCTAACAACAACATTCCAGATGGATCCGGCTTTTCCGAATGATCGATTCGCAGAAGCGCGCGACGAAGGAGCATTCCGAGCGACCAGTCGATCGACTCGGTCCAATGATTGATGTCTGGATTTAAAAGCACCCAAACATCGGACGGCGACGTCCAAGCGGAGTTGTAACTAGTTGAAGAAAAGAGTTCGGTACTTTTGGGCGGCGCCATGCCGCTTCATCGTCAGAGGCGACGCGCAATCGGGTCAAGAATACCATTCACAAATGACGCTGAGTCCGTACTTCCATAAAGCCTTGCGAGCTCCACGGCTTCGTCAATTGCGATTGGAGGTTTCATGTTTGGAATCGAATAAACCATTTCAAACGTGGCGATCCGCAGAATCGAAAGATCCACGAGGCTCATTCGCGAAATCTTCCAATGTCGGGCGTTTTGTTCGATCAATCCGTCGATTTCCGTCAGATTGTCGCAAACGCCACGAAACAAAGTGCCCGCGTAGTCGGCAATTTCCGCTTCGATATCGAAATCGTGAATAAAATCCCGCAAAAGGTTCACGGGACGCGTCTCCAGACCTTCGCCCGGCACGAATTCGCGCTGGAACAAGAGCTGAAGTGTCATTTCACGTGAGCGGCGGCGAACTGATTGAGGAAGGGACATGGCCTCGCACCTTAGGTACCTAAGTGACGACGGTCAAGCCACCGCGTCAAACAGAGGTTTTCACGTGCGTTAGGAAATGCCAATATGGAGAAAAGGTAGGGTTGCCATGGTCAGTTCGTTCAAAAGCTCGGCGCTCGTTATTCTAGGATTTTGCGTAAGCCTCTTGGCGTTCGATTTAGCCGTGGCTGAAACATTTCAGGACGGCAATTCGGCCGTCGAGATTATCGATCAAAACTCAGTGACGCCTCCACCCGCTCGACCAGCTCCAACCAAGTCGAATCGAGGCTTCGCCCCTCGAGTTGGACGGCAGGCCGCCGCGAAATACATGGCGGCAAAAGATCCCGAGACCGCGGAAGAGAAAAAAGAAGTAACGGACGAGAAAGAATCGCGCCGGGGTGAACGCGGATTTTCCTCTGGTCCCACAGATCACTACCTTGCAATTCACGTCGGCTGGTTCGCGAACGACAACGCCTACAAGTGGGGAGCTGCCGAGACTCAAGAAAACGTCGGGCGATACAATTTCGGACTCACTTACCGCATGGGTGAGTGGATCAACTCGATGGATCTTCTGTTTCGATTCGATGTCTCGCGCATGAATCTCGCCGAGGGCGGAGTTACAAAATTTAGTCTCATTCCGCTGTTCACCTTCCCCGACGCTTCCAGCCGGTTTCCATTGTATTTTGGTGCAGGCTTGGGCTTAGGAGCGTTCGGAACTCAGATAGCAGGTGAATCTGCGCTCTCGCTCGATTATCAATTGTTGGCAGGTGCGCGCTTCTTCAACCTCTGGGGTCAAACAGGACTCTTCGTTGAAGGCGGCATCAAGAATCACATCCACTTATTTAGCGACGGGCAATTCAATGGCACATTCATCGCAACCGGGCTCGTCTTTACTTTTTGAGCAAACGCTGTGAAAAAGCGAAGTTCGGCATCTGACAAATTTAAAAAAAACGCTGGCCTTAAGCGTGAGGAATCCCTTGAGCCGAAGAAGCCCATCGCTCCGCGCGCGGGTCCGTCTGGCTTTCGTGCGCCGAATGGAGCCTCGCAACCTCGCTCGAGTTTCGTTCAAG
>JAYSYF010000387.1:0-2858 GCA_043716655.1 Bdellovibrionales bacterium
AGACATACGTTCACGAATCGCTCGTTCCATACGAACGAGACCGATGCGATATTGGTTCTCGAGCAACTCACCAACCGAGCGAACTCGACGGTTACCCAAGTGATCGATATCGTCGATGTGACCGCGACCGTTTTTCAGCTCGATAAGAGTCTTAACTGCCGAAAGGATATCTTTCGGAGTCAGAGTGCGATGGCTGATTGGGCATTCCGCTGCCGGGATGCTGAAACGGTGGTTGATCTTGATACGGCCGACTTCAGAGAGGTCGTACGTTTCTGGATCGAAGAACAGGCGCTGGAAGTAAGTCTCAGCACCTTCTGGAGTTGGCGGCTCGCCAGGGCGAAGACGCTTGTAGATTTCGAGAAGTGCTTCTTCTTTGGTCGTGATTTTATCAACGAGCAAAGTGTTGCGGAGGTAAGGACCTACCGAAAGACCGTCGAAGAAGATCAAACGGAACTCAGTGATGCCGGTAGCAAGCGAACGCTCGAGCGTTGCTTTGGTCATCTCTTGGTTCGCGTCGGCAATGATCTCGCCCGTGTCTTCATCGATGATCGGACGAGCGATAACTTTGCCTTCGAGATCTTCGATCGAAATTTCGATCTCTTTAAGATCCAAATCACGAACGCGTTTTACAACCGCGCGTGTAATACGACGACCCTGTTTTACGAGGACTTCGCCAGATTTTGGTTCGATGATGTCGACCAAAGCTCGCTGACCAGCCATGCGCTCGATGTCGATTTCGCGGAAGAGTTTTCCTTTTCGCGCGACGACTTTGTCGAGGTCATAGAAGTACTCAAGCAACTGCTCGATGCCGAAGCCGAGTGCCTTGAGAAGAATTGTCACTGGGAATTTACGGCGACGGTCGATACGAACGTAGATCAAATCTTTTTGATCGAATTCGAGATCGAGCCATGAACCGCGATATGGAATTACTCGCGCAGAGTAAATGAGTTTTCCGCTCGCGTTGTTTTTTCCGCCGTCGTGATCGAAGAAAACACCTGGAGAACGGTGCAACTGAGATACGACAACGCGCTCGGTACCCGAGATGATGAACGAACCGTTAGCCGTCATGAGCGGAATGTCGCCCAAGTAAACTTCTTGTTCTTTCATATCGCGAATCGAACGAGTCTCTGACTGTTCATCAACGTCGAAGACGACGAGACGAAGAGTCACTTTCATGCCAGCAGCGAAAGTCATTCCGCGCTGACGGCACTCATCGACGTCGTACTTAGGTGGTTCAAGTGTGTAACTGACGAACTCTAAGCTCGCAGTGTTGTTGAAGTCGGAAATCGGGAAAACCGATTTGAAGACTCCATTCAATCCGTTTTCGCCGCGGCGATCTGGATCGACATCTTTTTGAAGGAAGCTCTCGTAAGAACTTTTCTGCAATTCAATCAGGTTCGGAATTTCGATAACCTGTTTGTTCTTCGCGAAACTTTTTCGAACTCTTAAGTTCGAAGCCGTTACCGGCGTTCCGTTAGTACTTGTGGTCGTGGTCGGCATTATGCCTCCGTTAGCAAATGCCCATTTGACTGGGCCGTTAAAAAACGAAATCTAAAAGACGAATCAATCCCGAAAAATCCTAAACCGCGTTCCAAGACAGACCAGACGCCAAAACCCGCACAACCTTCTTCTCAAGGAATTACCCAATCGTGGGTTTACCGAGACAATGAAAGTGAGCGGGTAGCTATGGAGTCCTTTTAGTTCGTGCTTTCAAACACTTAAGCTTGAAAACAAAAACCACCCTTCATCGGTGAGACCCGTTTTTAAGATGCGTCCTGCTGTCTTTTTTAGCTAAAATAAAAAATCCCAGGACGGCTGTTGTCATCCCGGGATGCCTTTAAGTCAAACGCTTTTCAGTACTTAGGCTTCGCTTTTGCATAGGTCATACGGTCCACTCGGAAAAGAACTTCAGTTCGAGGTGAAATCGGTGACTTCGATGACCGATTCAACGAGGAGGCCATCTTGATAGGTGTGGGAGGTCGCTTCCCTAACGAAACGCCAGCCTGGCATAATCGCGCTGTAATACACGTTGCCGCGTCCATCCGGAAAATCTCGTTTGTCTTTGCAAGCTTCGACCGTTTGTCCGCCCCTTAGCGTGAGTATTTCTGTCGGATGACCCGAGGGACCGCAATTGTACTGCATCGCATGCAATTGAACGTTGTCCAAATTCCTCAATTCATTTCCGGTCTTGGTCACTGTTCTCACTGCCGATGTGCCATCGGAATCTTTCTGAGTTGACCGAACTATAAACACATCAGTTGCAGTATCGTACGAGACGTACTCAAGAAATACTGTACTCGACAGCGTAACTTTCCCATTCTCAGAAATTTCCATAACAACCGACAACGTGTCGCCTACTTTCGGCATTGCGTACGCCGACTGGCCAAAGAGCAAAATAGCGGAAAGGATCACGGCAAATTTCATAAGTACCCCCTGCATCTGTTTATGTGGACGAGATGAAAGAACGTGCAGCCGCAGCTAGTTGACCACCGAACACTTGAGAAGAGCAATCAGGGGTTTCTCCATATCCGCGGTGCCGATCGAGGCCTTCCCAATCAAGGTTCTAAATTCACCAGACTTGGCTTTTGCCAATGCGGCTTTGCTAAACGTGATCTCGTACATGTTGTCGCACTCATTCGAAAACGACATCATAACCGCTTTAGCTGTCTGAGAGTAATCAAGCAGGTTGCCGTCGATCGTGGCCTCGGGGGCAGCAGACAAATAACCGTTGATGTCGAAGGGCTTAACCTCTTCCACAATCTTCCCATGAACGTACAGTTTGCAGTCTTTTAGGCTCTCGGCCTGAGATTCAGCGGCGAAAGAACAAACGCACATAAAAACCAGCGCAAAGAATCTCA
>JAYSYF010000388.1:0-8743 GCA_043716655.1 Bdellovibrionales bacterium
GCGGCTCTCGGAAAAGTTTATTGCTTCGGTCCTACCTTCCGCGCCGAGAAATCTAAAACGCGTCGCCATCTGATCGAGTTCTGGATGGTTGAACCTGAAGTCGCGTTCAACGATCTCTATGACAACATGGAACTCGCTGAACAATTCGTCGAGTACATCGTTCAGCGCGTTTTGAAAAATCAGCCTGACGCATTGAAGGCGATTGAGCGCGACGTGACGAAGCTCGAGCCGATCAAAGGTTCGTTCCCTCGCCTTCACTATGACGAAGCAGCGCTGATTATTAAAAAAGAGAATCCGGAATTTATCATCGGTGACGATTTTGGTGCGCCGGACGAAACAATCATTTCGTCGAAGTACGACAAACCGGTTTTCGTTCACCACTTCCCTAGCGCGATCAAAGCTTTCTACATGAAAGAAGATCCAAAAGAGCCGGGACGCTCGATGAGCTGCGATCTTCTCGCAACAGAAGGTTACGGAGAAATCATCGGCGGGGGTCAGCGTGAAGAAAGTCTCGAGACGATCAAACGCAAAATCAAAGAACATGATTTAAAAGAGAAAGATTTTGAGTGGTTCATGGACTTGCGACGTTACGGTTCGTTCCCGCATGCGGGATTCGGACTCGGCATCGAACGCGCGGTCGCATGGATCTGCGGACTTCCGCATATTCGCGAAACAATTCCGTTCCCACGACTTTACGGCAGGAGCTATCCTTAATGGCATCAACACCATCGGTCTCTAACGGGACAAAATCAGATACCAAAGCTTCAAACTTCGTAGCGAAAACGACGGAAGCTCGCGTGAGCGAACTCGAGAAGCTCAACGAAGCGGCGCTCGCTAGCGGCGGACCCGCGCGTATCGCGAAACACAAAGAAGGCGGACGCCTGACTGCGCGTGAGCGTCTTGATGTGTTGCTTGATCCGGGCAGCTTCGTCGAAATGGATCGGTTTGTTACTCACCGTTCGCAGAACTTCGGAATGCAAGACAAGCTGACTCCAGGCGATGGAGTCATCACTGGTTACGGCCGTATCAACGGAAAACTCGTTTACGCTTACTCGCAAGATTTCACGGTCTTCGGTGGATCGATGTCTCGCACGCAAGCGAATAAGATTTTGAAGATCATGGATATGGCGTTGAAAAACGGCGCACCTGTTATCGGCATCAACGATTCGGGTGGAGCGCGAATTCAGGAAGGCGTTGAGGCCTTGGCTGGCTACGCCGACATTTTCTTGCGCAACACTTTGGCGAGCGGTGTCGTTCCACAGATTAGCGCGATCATGGGGCCATCGGCGGGCGGCGCTGTTTATTCTCCGTCGATCACCGATTTCATTTTCATGGTTAAAGACACCAGCTACATGTTCGTCACGGGACCGGACGTTATCAAAACGGTCACCCACGAAGACGTTACGAAAGAACAGCTCGGCGGTGCAGTTGTGCATTCGACGAAATCAGGCGTCGCACACTTTGCTGCGAACGACGACAAGCATTGTCTCTTGTTGATTCGCGAACTCTTGAACTTCTTGCCTGCAAATAACGTCGACGACCCACCTGTTGTACCGACAACAGATCGCCCCGACCGCGTCGAAGAAGCTTTGAATACTTTTATTCCCGACAGTCCGAAAAAACCTTACGATATGCTCGAGCTCGTGAAGATGACAGTCGACGAAGGTTATTTCCTCGAGGTTCATGCGAACTTCGCGAAAAACATCGTCGTCGGTTTTGCGCGCTACAACGGTCGCTCGGTCGGCGTCGTTGCCAACCAGCCGCAAGTTCTGGCGGGTTGCCTCAACATCGAAGCGTCGCGCAAAGCGGCTCGCTTCATTCGTTTCTGTGACGCCTTCAACATTCCAATCGTTACGTTTGTCGACGTTCCGGGCTTCTTGCCTGGTACAGATCAAGAATGGGCTGGAATCATCACTCACGGTGCGAAGTTGCTTTACGCATATGCGGAAGCGACCGTTCCGAAAGTTACGATCGTCACTCGTAAAAACTACGGCGGCGCTTATTGCGTAATGAGTTCGAAGCATTTGCGCGGTGACGTGAACCTCGCTTACCCAACGGCCGAGATTGCAGTCATGGGTGCCGAAGGTGCCGTGAACATCATCTTCCGCGAGGCGATGAAGGCTGCGAAAGATCCGGTTGCAGAAAAAGCGAAGCTTGTCGCCGATTACGAAGAAAAATTTGCGAATCCATACGTCGCGGCTGAACTCGGCTACATCGACGAAGTGATCGAACCTGCGATGACTCGTCGTCGCATCATCGATGCCCTCGAGATGTTGAAGAACAAACGCGATACGAATCCGGCTAAGAAACATGGAAACATCCCGCTCTAGATAACTGTGCGCCTTAGGGTGCAACGAGGCTTTGAATATGTCTGAGAGACCAATGTTTAAAAAAATTCTGATCGCGAACCGCGGCGAAATCGCTTTGCGAGTTATTCGCGCGTGCCGTGAACTCGGAATCGGATCGGTCGCCGTTTACTCGGATGCCGATCGCGATTCGCTTCACGTTGTACTGGCGGACGAAGCGTACAATGTCGGACCGGCTCCATCGAAAGATTCGTATCTCTCGATCGATCGAATCCTCGGTGCTGTGAAAGCATCGGGCGCCGATGCCGTTCATCCTGGTTATGGATTTTTATCTGAAAACACAGAGTTCGCCGAAGCTTTGAAAAAAGCTGGTGTCACGTTCATCGGACCGACACCCGAGAACATTCGTGCAATGGGCGACAAGATTTCTGCGATCAGGCTGATGCGCGAAGCTGGCGTGCCAACGGTTCCTGGTTCAGGCGGCCCCGTCGACACGATTGAAGATGCGAAGAAGATTGCGGAAAAGATCGGCCTACCCGTCATGATCAAAGCGACTGCGGGCGGCGGCGGGAAAGGCATGCGCGTCGTTCACAAGATGGAAGAACTCGAGAGCGGTTATCGTGCGGCTCGTTCTGAAGGCTTGAACTATTTCAAAAATGACACCGTTTACATCGAGCGCTTCATCCAAAACCCGAAGCACATTGAAGTACAGGTGTTCGGGGATACTCACGGCAACGTTTGCCATCTCTTCGAACGCGAGTGCTCGGTTCAGCGTCGTAACCAGAAGTTGATGGAGGAATCTCCGTCACCCTCCGTCGACACGGCAATTCGCACAAAGCTTGGCGACGTTTCGGTGAAAGCCGCAAAGGCCATCAAGTACATTGGCGCCGGGACGTTCGAATTCATTTTCGACAATGTGACGAAAGACTTTTTCTTCATGGAGATGAACACTCGTCTGCAGGTTGAACATCCCGTGACCGAAATGGTTACGGGTATTGATCTCGTGGCAGAACAGATCTTCGTAGCGCTCGGTCGCAAGCTTAGCTTCAAACAAGAAGATGTGGTTCAACGTGGCCATGCGATTGAAGCTCGTATCTGCGCAGAAGATCCATTTACATTTGTACCTTCGCCGGGCCTGATCCGTCGTTGCCGTCACCCGCAAGGACCGTTCATTCGTACCGACTCTTATGCGTATCCTGGCTACATCGTTCCGATTTACTACGATCCAATGGTTGCGAAGCTGATCGCGTGGGGACCGGATCGCGCGACAGCGATTCGCCGACTCGATCGCGCATTGACCGAGTTCACTCTGACCGGAATCAAAACGAACATCCTGCTTCACAAATCTATTTTGCAGGCGCCGAAGTTTCTCGATGGAACTTACACGACGCAGTTCTGCGATAAAGATCTCGAGATCAAGATGCCGAAACTTTTCCATCAGGTCGACGACCACGTCTTTTTGATTACGGCCGCGATCGCCGCCTACAACGATAAAAAAGCAAAATCCGTTTCCGATTACAATGTGACGAGCCGATGGAAATCGGTCGGTCGCGCTAACAGCCTGCGGGATACGTAATATGTGTCGATCCGAAGGAGCGCATAATGTTCTTTGAAGCTACACTCGGCACCGACGCCGGTGACAAAAATTTTAAAATCGATATCAACGAGACTCGTCGTTCTTGGAAAATCAATCTTCAAGAAGAAGGCGGCAACTGGGTACGTTATGAAATCTCGAAGGACGATTACAAAACCGTCGAGAACATCATCAACCTCATCTGGGGTGGTGCTTCGTACGTTCTCGACGTTTACGGTTCGGGCATCGACTACACTGTGTACACACGTTCGAGCTATCGCAACGTTCGTATCTACAACGACGAAGCTCTTCTCCACGAGTCGCTTAAAAAAGGCGGCGCAATGGGCGGAGGCGACAACCTCGTCGCCGGCATGCCAGGCAAGATCGTGAAAATCATGGTTGAGAAAGGCGATATCGTGAAAGCTAATCAGCCGATCTTGATTATGGAAGCCATGAAAATGGAAAACGAGATGCGCGCTTCCGTCGAAGTGAAAATCAAAGATATCTTGGTGAAGCCAGCGGATTCCGTAGAGTCCGGCCAAACGCTTGTCTTGTTCGAACCAGTTAAGGGTGCGGCCGCGGCGGGCGCAAAGTCCGGTCTGAAAAACTAGTACTCGCGCGAGCCGGAGGTCCTATGATCGATACCTACTATTCTCCCGGTTATTTCGCTGGATGGGGCACGCTTGCGATGATCAACGCGGGTCTCGCACAAAGTAAAAACCGCAGCGGACTCATCTGGTTCCTTCTTTCAATCCCGCTAGGTCCCATCGCAACATTTTTGCTGATCACTTTTTTTAGCGGTCGAGGATAGTCGCCGTGGCTGAAGAAAAAAAATCTAAAAAGGACTCCGCTCGAAAAGAGTCATTCAAGACTTCAAGCGGAATCGAGCCGATGCCGTATTACACCGCCAAAGATTGGCCGGGTGGCGAAGTTCTTGGTCCTAAGGCAACCGCGCTGATCGACGAAAAACTCGGTGAACCCGGCAAGTATCCGTACACGCGTGGCGTACAGGATTCGATGTACCGTGGTCGCCTCTGGACCATGCGACAGTACGCCGGTTTCGGTTCGGCGAAAGAGTCGAACAATCGCTATAAGATGCTGCTTGAGCGTGGACAGACAGGCCTGTCTGTTGCGTTCGATCTGCCGACACAGATGGGTTACGACTCGGATCACGTCATGTCGACGGGTGAAGTCGGAAAAGTCGGCGTTGCGATTTCTTCGATTGAAGACATGGAAACTCTTCTGAAAGATCTTCCGCTCGAAAAAATCTCGACGTCGATGACGATCAATTCGACCGCCGGAATTTTACTCGCATTTTATATCGCGGTTGCGCGTCGTCGCGGGATTTCATCCGACAAACTGACAGGCACAATTCAAAACGATCTCTTAAAAGAATATATCGCGCGGGGGACTTACATTTTTCCTCCACAACCATCGTTGAGAATCATCACCGACATCTTTGCGTTTTGCGCGACGGAAGTTCCGAACTGGAACACGATCTCAATTTCTGGCTATCATATCCGAGAGGCCGGATCGACAGCGGCGCAAGAGATTGCGTTCACAATCGCCAACGGCATTACGTACGTCGAAGCGGCAATCGCAAAAGGGCTCGATGTTGACTCGTTCGCGGGTCGCCTGTCGTTCTTCTTTAACGTTCACAATAATTTTTTGGAAGAGGTCGCTAAGTTCCGTGCCGCGCGCCGAATGTGGGCGAAGATCATGCGCTATCGCTTCAAAGCGAAAGACGACAAGTCGTGGCGTCTTCGTTTTCACTCGCAAACTGCTGGGTCGACACTTACTGCTCAGCAGCCCGAGAACAACATCGTGCGGGTCACAATCCAAGCGCTCGCAAGCGTGCTTGGTGGTACGCAGTCACTGCATACGAATTCGATGGACGAAGCTTTGGGACTTCCCACCGAGAAGGCCGCGACCATTGCACTTCGCACCCAACAAATCATTGCGCACGAATCGGGTGCAGCAGATGTCGTCGACCCGTTTGCAGGGTCTTACTACATCGAATCTCTCACCGATGAACTCGAGAAAAAGGCGACCGAGTACATCGAGCGAATCGAAGGCCATGGCGGCGTCGTGAAGTGCATCGAAACTGGTTGGATTCAACGCGAGATTCAACAGGCAGCCTACGAATATCAACGTGCGGTTGAATCGAAAAAAGAAATCGTCGTCGGCGTGAACGACTACCATCAGAAAAATGAGATCTCTCCAGAGATTATGAAAATCTCGGAAGCCGTTTCAAACGAGCAAGTCGAAAGGCTGAAAGTCTTCAAGGCTCGGCGCGATCAAGTGAAGGTTGGTTTTCACCTAGCAAAAGTCAGTGTCGCCGCCCAGGGCACTGATAATTTAATGCCTGTACTCGTCGACGCCGTCGAAGTCGGTTGCACGCTCGGAGAAATCGCCGACACCCTTCGCAAAGAATTCGGCCTATTCAAAGAAACGATTACGATCTAAATCCCTTTTGAAAGAGCCGTTAATCGTCACCCGAGGCCTGAATCAGCGCCAAATCTGAACCGGCGACGCCCCCCGTAAGTGCCTGAAACTGCGTAATTATTTGACGGTGTTACAGCTGAGCAAAGGGCACTGCCCTTGCTCATACTTCAATCCATGAGGCCGCGCGGAGTTGCGAGGCGAGTTGGTTTGGAGTTTGTCGATGTCCGGTTACCCAGTGCCCAATCAAACAAAACGCGGATTCTTTGACCGTGTCTTGCGTGCGACTGCTTTTGGCAGCGGCGCCTTAGCGTTAATCGTTTCGGCGATTCCGTCGATTCACTCCTACGTTCACGGTGGTCACGACCCGATGACCAGCGCTGTAAACGAGGCGATCGAACGTTCAAAAACCGAGACGTCCCAAGCCGTTAAATCCGAAAATGCGCAGATCGCCGAAGCCGCTGCTAAAAATCCGTGGGTTGCTCCAGGAGAAATCAATGCTCCGGCTTTCATTCGCGAAGAAGTACTCACTGATCCCGAACGTCGCATTTCGGAAGACTTTCTGATTCCACCTGGCCTGCAAAATCGCGTGGGATTCTGGTTCGATATCTACAGTCGTTACGACTCGGATAAACGAGTCATCCATCATGCACTTTATCCGTGGGTCATTTTCAAAGTGATCGACGTTGAGCCGATCATCAGCGCTTCGTATCCGCGCTTTCGCTGGATGCGCAACCAAGTTGCCGACGCACTTGTGAAAAAGGAAACGGCGAAAGTCCGAATTGCTTTAGCTTCGCTGGCAAAAAAACGTCGTCCAAGCGATCTCGAAACGGATCGCCTCAAGCCAGATGAAATCATCGTTCGGGATGCGCTCGTGCAACTTGGTGGCGATGTCCGTCGTATGGCAAAACGCGCACAACGCGAAGTACGTGTGCAAATGGGTCAGCGCAACTTTATGGCTGAAGGAATTCAAACTGCTCCCCGCTACATGCCGACGATGGAAGGTATTTTTAAGAAGCAAAAACTTCCGATCGAACTCACACGATTGCCGCTCGTTGAATCAAGCTTCAACGGCAATGCTCACTCCAAAGTCGGGGCCATGGGCATCTGGCAATTTATGGAGTCGACAGGTCGCTCGCATCAGTTGATCGTGAACAACGTCATCGACGAAAGAAAATCGGTGTACAAGTCGACAGGCGCCGCCGCTGTTCTCTTAAAAGAAAATCACATGATCTTGCACCGTTCGTGGGCTCTTGCGCTGACGGCGTGGAACCACGGACCAAGTGGAGTTCGCAAGGCGTATCGTTCTGCAGGAACCAAGGACCTCGCTCGCATCATCGAGCTCTATCATTCGAAGAGCTTCAGCTTCGCGACGGAAAACTTTTACTCGGAATTCCTGGCAGCACTGTATACCGAGCGATATTCAGACCGAATCTTCCCTGGCCTGCCAAAACATGCACCACTTGATGTTCAAGAGTTGCGTTTAACACGCAAGATGAAGGCAGAAGATCTGGCGCGAGTCGCCTCGATCACGATGGAAGAGTTCACGACTATCAATCCCGATCTCGCAAAAACAATTAAGATGCGTCGCCCGCTTCAAAAGGGTCTGCGCATTCATGTTCCTGCCGAGACACACTCTGCTGTTGAATACTTCATGGCGAGCGGAAAAGAAGACACACGCCTTATCGGTGCAAACAACTAGAGGCAGAACAACCTCTAGTCTTCAAACAGCTCGGGACTTCTGCGCTTGAGATCATGAATCAAAAGCCGCGCGTATGCCTCATGTCCTAGCTTCGACGGATGTTGGTCATTGGCGTTCGTGGAACGCCGCTTAAGTAGCTCATTCCATCTTAACGATGAGTAATCCAGATACTTTATTCCGAGCTCGTCGAGGATCGCCTTGAACTCGTCATGCCCATGGATTTCCTGGTTCGGATAAAATGCCAAATAGAATTCAAATCCGGTTCGACTTTGAATTTCGTTCTTCAACCTTTCTACGATTTTTCCGAAAAGGAAGAGGTCGTCGTGACTCCAATTCGGATAGAGTTGAAAATATAGATTGGACAGAATCCGACTCCTAAAAAGAACTTCCTTTGCAACGTCGAATGCGCCATTTCGTTTTGAAAATGGTCCAGTGTTGACGAGCATACCGTTTTCCAAGATGTAGCGGCTCTTCATCCGTCGATCCGACAGAAACCGGATTGAAGGGTATCGTGCGAAACGACCTTCATCGACGTAACAAGTGGCGCGGCAAAGCGAACGCTCGATGTGATCACCGATCATCGAATAAACCGCAACGCCCTTACCGGGTTTAATTCCGGTGAGTCTTTGCGGGTTTTCAACGAGGTCGTCGATCATGTCATTTGGTCCGGCTGATTGAAAACCCAGATTGTAAACGCTCGCCGCTGCGACACGACGGCCT
>JAYSYF010000389.1:0-2852 GCA_043716655.1 Bdellovibrionales bacterium
GCGAAAGCCGGAACTGGAATTAGAATTCGAAACAAGATTTAGAAACTGAAAAACGCTTGCACCGAAGATAGCAGCGAAAGATTTGGGCGTAAGTCCCAGGAGGAAGTTTAAATGGCTAAGGAGAAGTTTGACCGTACCAAACCGCACGTCAACATCGGGACAATCGGTCACGTCGATCATGGCAAAACATCACTGACAGCTGCGATCACGAAAGTTCTCGCGGAATCTGGCGGAGCAAAGTTCCTCGCTTACGATATGATCGACAAAGCGCCAGAAGAAAAAGCTCGTGGTATCACGATCTCTACTTCGCACGTTGAGTACGAGACGAAGAATCGTCACTACGCACACGTCGACTGCCCAGGCCACGCTGACTATGTGAAGAACATGATCACTGGTGCGGCTCAGATGGACGGAGCAATCTTGGTTGTTTCGGCTGCTGACGGTCCGATGCCACAGACTCGTGAGCATATCCTGCTCGCTCGTCAGGTTGGTGTTCCATCGATGGTTGTTTTCATGAACAAAGTCGACATGGTTGATGACGCTGATCTTCTCGAGCTCGTGGAAGTTGAAATCCGCGAACTTCTGTCGAAGTACGAATTCCCTGGCGACGAAATCCCAATCGTTCAAGGTTCGGCACTTTGCGCTCTTGAAAACAAGAAACCAGAAATCGGTCACGATGCGATCATCAAGCTTATGGCTGAAGTCGATCGTTACATCCCGCAGCCAGCACGTGCGATTGATAAGCCGTTCCTGATGCCAGTCGAGGACGTGTTCTCGATCTCTGGTCGTGGAACTGTTGTTACCGGCCGTGTTGAACGCGGAATCGTAAAAGTAAACGACGAGATCGAAATCGTTGGTCTCGCACCAACGCAAAAGACTGTCGTTACTGGTATCGAGATGTTCCGTAAACTTCTTGATGAAGGTCGCGCTGGAGACAACTGCGGTTGCCTTCTCCGTGGTACGAAGAAAGAAGAAGTTGAGCGCGGACAAGTTCTTGCGAAACCAGGATCGATCAAGCCGCACAAGAAATTCACGGCTGAGTCGTACATCCTCACGAAAGAAGAAGGCGGACGTCACACTCCATTCTTCAACGGTTACCGCCCTCAGTTCTACTTCCGTACTACGGATGTAACTGGTGTCGTAACGTTGAAAGAGGGCACTGAGATGGTTATGCCTGGCGATAAAGTTGAGATGGCTGTTGAGCTCATCGCTCCTATCGCAATGGAAAAAGGTCTCCGTTTCGCGATTCGCGAAGGTGGCCGTACTGTTGGCGCCGGCGTTGTTGTCGACGTAACTGAGTAGTAGTCTGTCTGTGTCGCTCACGCCTCCTGCGTGAGCTGCTTTTCGCACCGGGCGCGAAAAGATTAAGACATCAGCCTTGGATATTCACAAATCTTTCGGCGACTCGCTTGCCGAAAGCAGCGAAGCCGGGCTCGGCCCCGGCGAAGCGACGTAGCAGTAGGGTGGTAGCTCAATTGGTAGAGTTACGGACTCCAAATCCGTCGGTTGGGGGTTCGAGTCCCTCCCGCCCTGCCATTTTTATGCATCGTGATTTTGCACCATAGGTTTAAGGAAGATTTTTTATGGAAAACACAGCTGCAACAAATCGCAAAACGGCCACAGTCGCCTTCTTGGCAGCTGGTATTCTCATTGGCGTTGCGGTCAAAGTTCTGCTCGATACATCGGCTGCGATTGCAACGGGTGTGTTCGGTCGGGCGTTGGCGTCTGATTTTGTACATCATGGAATTCCGGTTTTAACCGCAGTTCTTGTTTTTATCGCTCTTCAATCGAACGCCGGCGTTCGTACTTGGGGAGACGAAGTGGTCAGTGAACTTCGCAAGGTCGTATGGCCAAGCCGCGAAGACACTGTCCGAATGACTATTGTGACTTGTGTGATGCTGATTCTATCGGGTGCGGCGCTAGGACTTCTCGATGTTTTCTCTGGAAAACTGATCGAGTGGCTCCTTAGCAAAAACATCTTCGGATCCTTGGGCTAAGCGGCTGTTAGAAGTACTGGCGGTTGCCAGGCGATTCGGCCAAAGGCCGATGGAAGGGTTCGGCCAGAGGCCGACGGAAGGTAGTTTGTGGAAAAGAAATGGTACATCGTCAACGTCTCTAGCGGCAGTGAAGCGACGGCGAAAGCTTCGATCGAAAAGCGCATTCAGCAGCAGAAGATGGAAGAACAATTCGGCCAGATTCTCATTCCGGCTGAAAGCGTGGTCGAACTCGTAAAAGGCCAAAAACTGACCCGTTCTCGGAAGTTTTTTCCCGGTTACATGTTCGTCGAGATGATTTTGAGCGAAAAAACTTGGCATGTGGTCAAGGGATCGTCGAAGGTGAGCGGCTTCGTTGGTGGCCAACATCCGACAGCAGTTCCGCCCGATCAGGTTCTGCGTGTCACACAGCAAATGGAAACAGGTGCTGAGAAACCACGTGCGAAATTCAAGTTTGCGGTAGGCGAGAACGTTACAGTTGTCGACGGGCCGTTCACGAATTTCAACGGTACGGTTGAAGACATCAACGAAGAAAAGGGCAAAGTAAAAGTGTCGGTTAGCATCTTCGGACGCGCGACACCTGTTGAGCTCGATTTCGTTCAGGTTCAGAAGGTTTAGACGCCGTATTTTCGGCGCCTGCTCTCTCCGACTCCTCTACGAAAATTAGAATTTGAAAAAGAAATTGGTGAGCCAAGGGCGAGCCACTGAATTGCCGGAGGCAATTCAATTAAACAGCAGAGAGCGGAGCTCTCGACCCCCCAAAGAAAGAGTGGGAATTATGGCAAAAAAAGTCACTGCAATGATCAAGTTGCAGATTCCGGCAGGGAAGGCAAATCCAGCGCCTCCCGTGGGACCGGC
>JAYSYF010000390.1:0-25985 GCA_043716655.1 Bdellovibrionales bacterium
GGAGTCCTTTGTTCGCTTGCAGCAAGTGGTTGTCGTCACCGATCGTCTCTTCGGCTTGATCGAGAGCAAGGATCGGGTTCCGCAAGTCGCCCATCCGAAACCGTTTCCCGTCGATTGGAAAACGATCGAATTCAAGAATGTTCGATTTAGCTATGGCGACGCAGATGTTTTGAAAGACATTTCGGTCACCGTCAATCGAGGCGATGTGATCGCGCTCGTCGGCTCGAGCGGTTCTGGTAAATCGACATTAGTAAACTTACTCGAGCGCTTCATTGATCCGACATCGGGTGACATTCTCGTCGATGGTATTTCGCTCAAAGAATTCGATCTCAAAGACTTGCGCTCGAAGATCGCACTTGTGACTCAAGACGTTTATCTGTTCCGCGATTCTATCGCGACAAATATTCGTGCGGGCCAAGGTGGTCTGCTCGATCGCGGTCAAAAAATTAGCGATGAGGATTTCGCAGTCATTGAGTCATCGGCGAAACATGCTCATGCCGATCCGTTCATCAACAAAATGCCAGCGAAGTATTCAACCAGCGTTGGCGAACGCGGTGGGCTGCTTTCGGGCGGTGAAAAACAGCGTATTTCGATAGCGCGAGCGTTCTATAAAGATGCACCCATCTTGATTCTAGACGAGGCCACAAGCGCTCTGGATTCAGTCAGCGAACTCGAGGTCCAACGCGGTCTTCAGGACCTGATGCGTGGCCGGACCGTGTTCGTTATCGCCCACCGCCTCTCCACCGTTCGCACCGCGAATCGCATCCTCGTATTGAGCCAGGGGGAAATTGTCGAAAGCGGCACCCACGAAGAATTATTGGGCCGCGATGGCGAGTACAAACGCTTCCACCAGCTGCAGATGTTAACGAGCCATTAACCTGCTCGATTTGACCGTCAACGGAATATACAACTGTCATAAACGTCGACGCATGTTTCGAGATTTTGCAGATGATAGCAACGTGACGGTCTGCGGACAGTTGTACACTTGGTCCGTTCCTTGGATGATCTAACCACAGGGGTGGGTCAATTTATGTGGGGCAATCAATCTCGTTTTGGTCATTTGGTAAAAGTCGTAAACAACAACCGTGGCATCCTCGTCGCGTTCGTCGTTGCGATGGTACTACCTGTCGCTTACACGAACTGCTCGAAGCAGAACTTTACTGCCACTGAAGAACTACGTCTCGACAGTCTCAATACTTCGGGTTCAATCGTAATCAACAACGGTGACGAATTCACAACGCTTTCGAACGTCACACTCGCGATTTCTCATGCAACCGCTGATCGAATGTACCTCACGAACGATCCAACATGCGCAAGCGGCGGAACGTGGGAGAATCTCTCAAGCTCGAAGCCTTGGGATCTCGCCACACTCAACGCTAATTCTGAAGTGTACGTAAAGTTCTCGAACGACGGAGCCCTCGCGAGCGATTGTTTGAGCGACGGGATCGTTCACGACAATATCGCGCCGATTCTCGCTGTCGTTACTCCACCACCACAATTCACAAACGCAGCTGACGTAAGCGCAGGACTCGCCGCGACGGATTCAGGTTCCGGCGTTGGCGGCGCGAAGTGCACTGGTACTGGCGCTTTTCATGAATGTTCGCCATCGGCGTTTGTTGTGAAAGCACCAGTTGAAGGTTCTCACTCTTATGATGCCGTGGCCGTTGATCGCGCTGGCAATCGTTCGGCTTCGCGTAACATCAGCTTCTTGGTCGATCGTACGGTCCCAACTGTAACTACAAACTTGCTTCCATCTTCTTTAACAAACGATTCAACGTCGGAATTCCGATTCACTGGAAACGACACTCTTTCAGGAGTCGATCATTTCGAGTGCCGCGCTGGCGCAGCAGCGACGTTCGCTGCACTTCCATTTCAAAATTGCCTAAGCGGAATGATCTCGACTCTTGCGGCAGGACCGCAAAGATTCGAAGTTCGTTCGGTCGATCGTGCGACCAACATTTCAGCCGTCGCCGTTTATTCGTGGATCATCGATCTTGGAGCACCAACGGTTCAGATCATCAAAATGCCTGCGCCGATTACAAACGTGACTCAAGGGACATTTGAGTTTGTCGGTACTGACGATAGCGGTGCGCTCGCTTCATATTCTTGCTCGATGGACGGAGCCGCTCGCTCTGCATGTTCTTCGCCTTACACCACGGCCGCAAATCTTTCGTCGGGCAGCCACACGTTCTCGGTTATCGGGACAGATTCAGCAGGCAACGCTTCTGCGCCCGCTAACTATACTTGGATCGTTGATACAACTCCGCCAACTCTGACCATCACGTCAAAGCCAGCGCTGATCACAAAGTCGGTCAGTGCGACGTTTGTACTCGTAGCTGCGGATGCCAATGGCATCGATTCAATCGAATGCCAAATCGATGGCGGCGGATTCAAACCTTGCACGGCGACAGTTAATTATCCGACACTTACTGATGGATTGAGAAAGTTCGATGCACGCGCAAAAGATCGCGCCGGCAACCTTTCAGACGTCGCAACGTACAGCTGGAAAATCGATACTTCAAAACCTACGGTTAAAATCACTGCAGGTCCCGCTGCGTGGATCAAGGTTCGCGCTACTTCCCTGTCGTTCGCAGCTACTGACGTGAATGTGGCGGCGGGTCTGCCGCTTCCGACTCTCGAATGCAAAATGAACGATGAGCTTTACGCATCTTGTGCTTCGCCAATGTCGTACAGCGCCCTTAACCAAGGTAAATTCACATTCGCTGTTCGCGCGACCGATGCAGCCGGCAATATGTCGGATGAAGCGAAATACGAATTCGGCGTCGACCTGACTCCGCCAGCGATCAACTACGGCACTCAACCGCTGTCGACCATGTACAGAAACCAGATATCAAATATCGCATTCACTGCGACGGACTCGCCTTCGGGAATCGATACCGTCATGTGCGGTTTGAATAGCACACTCGCGACCTGCACGCCGTCTTACTCAACCCAGCTGTTAAATTTGCCGGTTGGAAACCACAAGTTCAAAGTCGTTGCGACAGACAAAGCTGGCAATGAAACGATCAGCGAAATCGCTTGGCAAGTTTCGGACAAAACAAAAGAAGAAATTCAACTTGTCGATGTTAAAAACAACACGAAGCTCGATGTTCTCGTCGTCATCGATAACTCGGGCTCGATGGCGAATGAACATAAAAACATGGCGATGCGCTTCGGTACTTTGATCGATAAATTGGATGGAGTCGATTGGCAGATCGGTATTGTCACGACAGACGTATCGAAAGACACGGTTAAGCGTGATGGTCGATTGGTTGAATTCAAAGACGTAGCTGCTGCGGCAACCGGAAAATACGTAGTCACATCGGCAATGGGCAAAGACACTGCGAAAGCTTGGTTCGCAGCGACGATTCAAATGGCGACCGATGGATCGGGTAACGAACAAGGTATTGCGGCTACGCTTCGCGCTCTGCAGCGCAGCCAACAAACTGGGGACGCTATAAGCGCATTGAACTCACCATTGATTCGCGCGGACTCGGCTCTTGCAGTTCTGGTTGTTACGGATGCTGACGAGACAAATCCAAACGGAACGGAAACTCAGAACAAACCAGAAACTTTGATCAACTACGTGAAAGCTACTTTCCCGACGAAAGCGTTTAGCTATCACTCGATCGTCGTTCCTAACTTGGACACGGTTTGCAGAGCGGCCGATGGAAACGAAAGCTACGGTCTCTCGTATATTTCGCTTTCGAACCTTACCGGCGGTATCTCGGGAACTGTTTGTGCGACGGACTACGGCGCTCAGTTGGCAGACATCGGTAAGAGCACGCAAGAGTTGGTCAAGACTGTCTCGTTGAACTGCGCGCCAGTCGACGTCAACGGCGACGGCGTACCAGAAATGGCAATCGTTACTCCGAACGGTACGATGGCACCGGCGTATACAATAGAGGGTGGTACTTTGCTGAAGTTCGCGACACCACTTCCCGTTGGTCAAACTAAGTTCACATACAACTGCGTGATCCCTCTCTAAGTAAACCGCAGCTCACATCTCAAACCGAAACACACTAGCCCGACCTCGGGCTAGCACCCCTCAAGATCGTCCAATGTTTTGACGATAAGAATTTAGACACCGACTTAAGAGTCGACACTTTAAATGAATCAAGGGGAGCGATCATCATGATCAATTGGGATGAATTCGAACATATACACGTCATCCGAAAGTTAAAACAAATCCTCGCTTCGTGGTGGAACGTCGACACGATCTTCACCGACGAGCGTGGATACCTGAAGGGTTTCGACAAAGGTAAAATGACCTATGCGAATCCTGCAGTTGCTATGCTCATGCAGAAAGACGCAGCCGTCGACAACCTCGCAGAAGTCGTAAGCAAGACTCTCGAAGACCTCCGTCTTTCAGAGAATCGCTACTCGCTTCGCAAATGGGACCTCGCCGGTTTTGACATCGGCATCTTCCCAATTTGGATCGACAATGATTTGGTCGGTGCGGTTGTGGGCCTCGGCTTCTTCAAAGACGGTTCGACAAATCGCAGCGCCGATGTTCGCGAACATCTCGCAGCTTTCGGTGCTTCGAACGAAGCGATCGAACTGACGCTGGCTAAAACTCGTACACTCGATGAAGACGACCGCGCGAAACTCGTGTCGCTCGTAGAACTCACATCTCAAGAGATCGTGACCCTCCACTTGGAAATCACACAGCGTGAAGACCGTATCCGCGAATTAAACAAAGAACTTGGCAGCCGTTATAAATACGATTCGATGATCGGTAAATCGAAACCGATGCAGGCTTTGTATTCTCTGCTCGATAAGATCCAAGGAGCCGACTCGACCGTTCTCGTACAAGGAGACAACGGTACGGGTAAGGAATTGATCGCGAAAGCAATTCACTACAATTCAAATCGCAAAGAAAAAGCATTCATCATCGCGAACTGCGGTGCGATTCCAGAAGGTCTGCTTGAGAGCGAACTCTTCGGTCACATGAAGGGATCTTTCACGGGTGCCATCGCTACGAAAAAAGGTTTGTTCGAAGTTGCGGACAAAGGAACTTTCTTCTTGGACGAGATCGGCGAGATGCGACCTTCAATGCAGGTGCGTCTCCTTCGTGTTCTTCAAGAGGGCGTCTTTACTCCGGTCGGTTCGACTGAGCCAAAGAAAGTTGACGTCCGGGTCATCGCTGCTACAAACCGAAACCTTCGCGAGATGGTTGAAAAAGGCGAGTTCCGCGAAGACTTGTACTATCGATTGAACGTCATCAACATTCGCGTTCCGCCACTTCGCGAGCGTAAAGAAGATATTCCGTTGCTCGCAGAACACTTCCTCACGAAGGAAGGCGAAAAAAGTGGACAGCCAAAGAAGGTTCTCACTAAGCGTGCTCTCGAAAAACTTTATGATTATCCATGGCCAGGTAACGTCCGAGAACTTCAGAACGAGATCGAGCGAATCGTGGTCTTGTCAGGCACGGAAGGCAAACTGACAGCCGACATGCTCTCGCCAAAAGTTCTTGAGATCGGCGAAAAAGCAAAAGTTCAAGGGGCACGTGTCCACGGGAAACTGAAGGATGCACTCGAAGAACTCGAGCGCGAGATGATCAAAGAAGGTCTTCGTCGTACCGGCTGGAACAAATCGAAGCTCGCAAAAGAACTCGGCATCAGCCGTGCGGGCCTCATCATGAAAGTTGAAAAGTACGGTTTAGATAAACGCCGCATGGCCAAAATCTAGATCATCACTTCCAAATTTTTCGTCAAAAAGCCGGGTTACAACCCGGCTTTTTCGTTTCCATCGCCTGCAGGATTGCTCCTGATGAGTAAAAAATATTTCCTAGGTGCATGGTAGTTGTTCGGTGAAACACCACCCTGTAATTGCGTTAAGTTCTCGATACTACTCTGTTTCCCGTGAAACACTCGGCGGATTTCAGGCGGCCCATTACTTGCGAATGATCCCGGTTATGGACCGTACACCTTGGAACCCAGATTGGTCAGCCGCAATTGAACGAGTCACTTCGCTAGTCGAAAGCATTTTCGCTTGCCGTGTGAAATTTCAAACGCTCGAAACCTTTCTCGACCGCTCGAAGCAAAAGACCAACCTCTCTTTAGGCCCGGTATTTCAAGAGCAAGATCTTGTTTTCCTCGAGTCGACTTTGTTTGAGCCGCCGGAGATGATCCGCGGACTTAATCCGGGTTCGTTCGCATTTCCATTGCGAGTGCGCCGAGCGGGCGCGGGTCCGACCGATGTTTCATTGGTTGGTGTTGCAATCATCGAAGGTCTCGCGGCGAGCGATGACGATCGATTACAAATGCTCGGAGAATTCCTGCACATGTCTGTCGAGTCGCGCCTGAACGCGTTCGAACGCTTGCTCGATGTCGAGCAACGCGAGCGAACGCAACTCGAGCGTTCGACAAATACGCTCTCTGACGTTCGCGACGAATCGAAAATCATCCATCTCTTTCCGCGCAAGGCTGCAGAGGCCGTGGAAGTTGCCGATCCGTATCTCTTGCATTCTTACACAGACGAATTGTTACTTCAGAAACCGATTTTAATAATTGCACGCGGCGATTCAGAAGCGGCATCGAAGTCACTTCCGTACAACCGCATAGCGTTGGAAATTTTCAATAGAACGTCTCTGTGGTTCTTCGTGAATATTTCGGATCTCAGCGAAGATGCGTTTCAAAGCGCTCAATCGTTTCGTGATCTCGGACGAATGTGCGTCTTTGTTCCCGATCTAGCTGCGCTCTCGATCGAAAAACAACTTCGGCTTGCTGAAGTCTTCGGCGAAGCGGCAGATGGCGATGCTCCGCGCTTGATTACGGTTGTTCACGACAATCCAACAACGCTTGTTGGCAACGGAACTTTGCTTCCGCACTTGCTGGCGCTGCTGATGCCTTATGAACTCGAGTCGAACGTCGTCACAAGCGGAGATTTGTCGCCGCGATCACTTCGTACCATTGTTCAGAATATCGAAGCGGGTCTGAAAATTCCTAGCGTCGTAAACCGTGACCCAGAGACGAAAGCCTCGAATCTGATTCACCTGCTCGGCCGCTGGCGACAAGATGAAGGTTCGAACCCGACCTTTCATTGATTGAGCCAAGAATCGGTGGCAACATTTTGATGTGATCAATACATCAAAGACCGCTCCGCCGATTTCAGCCCCAAGCGCTGGCGACACGACGAACGTCGTGCCTGCCGAACTTCATAGCGAAATCCAAGGTTTCCTCGGCTCGCTGATGGGAGCCGGAAAATTTGAAATACATCAACTCGCCGGCGATGCTTCCGCTCGTCGGTATTTCCGAGTCGTTGCGCATGACGATTCGTGGGTTTTGATGTTGTGGGAGCCGTTCGTTGATGACGGTCGATATCCCTTCCTCAGCGTCCGATCACATTTCGAAAAACACGGAGTCACTGTTCCGCGAGTGATGGGCATGCGACCTGAAAAAGGATTGGTGTTGCTTGAAGATCTCGGCGACCTGACGCTTGAACGCAAGTTTTGGGAAAACCAAAACGACGAGCACAGCCTCCCGTACTACCGCGCCACGATCGATGAGCTGATCAAAATGCACTATGACTGCACGTTCGACCGTTCTTCTCCTTGCACGGCGTTCACGGTCGAATTCGATACCGCAAAACTTTTGTGGGAAATGAATTATGGACGTGAGCATTTGCTCGAAGGTCTTTGCGGACTTAAGTTAGAACCGAAGGCACAGAAGGCACTGGATCAAATCTTCACCCACATCTGCGAGAAACTTAACCAAGAACCAAAGTTTATTGCTCACCGCGATTATCATTCGCGCAACGTAATGATCAAACACGGCAAAGTGCGAGTCATTGATTTCCAAGACGCTCGCATGGGCACTATTCAGTATGACCTCGTAAGTCTGCTTCGCGACTCGTATGTAAATCTAAGCGAGAAATCGCAACTCGAGATGCTGAACTATTACCTCGAGCAACGGGAACTGAAGAGCGCGCAATATAATCTTCCACAGATTTCGCGCGATCACTTCGACAACATCTTCGAGGTTCAGACGATCCAGCGTTGTTTTAAAGCTTGCGGAAGTTTCGCAAGCTTTAAAATGCTTCGCCAAGATAATCGGTACCTAAAACATCTCGCACCGACGTTGAAAACGATTCGTCGCAGTCTTGAAAAGTTCCCTGAATATTCCGAGTTCTTCCGAGTACTCGAGGACAACGGGGTCTTCGAACAATCATTCGAAGTTACCTAGCGTTATGCGAGCGATGTTGCTTTCTGCTGGCCTCGGCACTCGCTTGCGACCAGTCACGAACACACTAGCGAAACCAGCGGTTCCCTTTCTCGGCGTACCGCTGATGTACTGGAGTCTGGAGTTTTTGAAAGAACTGAAACCTGATCGAGTCGTCGCCAATCTCCATTATCTTCCAAACACCATTCGCCCGTTAAACGCAAAGCTCGCACCACTCGAAGTTCGGTTTACGCATGAAGTGCAAAAACCATTGGGCAGCGGCGGAGCACTTTGCTTCGCAAAGAAAGAACTTGAAGACTCTGAAACCATTTTGGTCGCAAACGCGGACGAAGTTATTTTACCCGTCAACGATCGAACGTTGAGCCGCATGTTAGAGCAGCACGAGAAATCAGATGCGATCGCGACCCTGTTAACCATGCGACGGCCCGACGCTGGAACTAAGTTCGGCGGAGTCTGGACCGGTGCCGATAATTCGGTGATGGGTTTTGGTTTCGAGCGAAGCGCTTTCCCAAGTGCAACTCAGGCACTTCACTATGTCGGCGTCTTATTGCTGAACAAAAGAATCTTTAAGTATGTACCCGATGGCGAAAGTAACATTCTCTATGACGTCGTCGCAAAAGCGATCGCGAACGGTGAAAGAGTGACTGCATTTACTGAAAGCCTTGTTTGGCATGAAACGGGAAATCCAACCGATTTTCTAACCGCGTCGTACGAGATGCTCGAACAGATTTCTTATCGTCGACCTGTTTCGTTAGCTTCCTCACTCGCACAGCGGATCGTACAGACCTATGGGGCCCCAGGGACACGCCTTTGGGAATCGCACACCGGCGCGATGTTACTCGCATCGAACTATGCGAACGGTTCGATTCCAGAGAGTGATATTTGCGAGGGGTTGGAAAAAGAAAAAGCGTTCGCCGTTATCGGGTCGAACGCTTTAATTGAAGCTCCGGTTCTTAATTCAGTAATCTTCGCCGAAGCTCGTGTTTCGAAAGAAGCCCGCGGAACCATTGTCGTTTAGCCCGCGCAATTATTTTAGTCCTTAAGGAACTGATTTACAGAGTCGCGAGCTTTGTAGCGACGCGTGACCATTTCAAAAATATCGTCGCCAGCAACTCCGATCGTGTCGTCACCGAGTTTTCGTGTGAGGCCCGAGATCTTTGCCTTCGGTCGATTTTTACCGAACGGATCTTTTCCCCATCCGCCGAATCCACCAGCTCCGCCTCCGCCTTCACTCGCGGGTCCTCGACCTGCAGCTCCGCCGCCGCCGCCACCATCAGCACCCATTTTAGCTATGATACCAGCGTACTTCGCATTCGCAGCCGCGCCGTATTTTTTGCCCGACTCGATGGCGTTGTTAGCTTCAGAAGCCGTCAATCCCATCGCTTGCAAACCTGCGGCTGATCCGTCGCCACCTTTAGTGAGGTCGAACTTGCGACCGTCTTTTGTGGTCATGGTTCGGCCGTCAGGAGAAATCGTTACGCCTGATCTCTCGAGTTCTGTGCGAACTCGTGCGACTGCACCAGCAATCGATCCCGGAGTTGGCAAACCACCGTTGGTGCCGTTCGCACCAGTTCCACCGTTTGTGCCGTTACCACCAGGTCCGCCGCCGTAGTCGATGGGATTTCCGTTTTGATCGACCGCGCCTGGATTAGTCCCATTAATCGTCGGTCCCTGATAGGCCGACATCTCACTGCCGGCGTAGCCAGAACCATCCGAAGCACCGCTAAGAGCAAGCGCAGCCGCACCGGCTGCGATTGCCAGTGGGCATGCCCAGCAGCCTGCGCACTTCGGCAAAGCACACTTCATCGTGTACATCGTCGCCGCGCCGACGTTGATCGCCGCGCCGATCAGCTGACCCGTTTGCGCATCCCTTCCAGATTCGGCGGCATTACCACCGCCGGTCGGCAGAATGTACTGCGGAGCAGATCCCGTCGTGCTCCCTGGTGCCGTCGTCACCGGCGCAGTTGCTACAGGTCTCGTCGTCGTTGGAAGTGCGCCTGGCGTCGTGTTCGATGCCGAGCCCTCGCCGCGCGCAACGCCCGAGATGCAAATAGAAGTCAGTGCGATTGTCAGAACTAATTTAATTCGCTTCATGTCTTCTTCCTTATTTATCGAGCCTATTTATCTAATATAACGTTTTGTTTTTGAATTTGCTCTTGATACTGGCGTGTCGCTTTTTCGAAGAGGGATGGACCCATTGGCCCCGTAATTCCATCGACTGATTTCACGCTCATGCCAGCGATACCGCGAGTCTTATATTTCGATCCCGGTAAAAACTTTTTCAGATTGAACTTGTCGAAGAATCCGTCCTTAGCGCCGCCGCTATTGCGCGCGAGACCGCCGCCTCCGCCGCCGCCACCGGCGCTGCCAAGACCCGATCCGTTTCCGCCCGAAGTACCAGTGATCGCGCTACGTGGATCTCCCCCGCCGCCTGCGCCGCCGCCTTCACTTCCGAGAGAAGAGAGTCCGCTGCCGCCTGGAGCGCCGGAGCCTCCATCGCCCATACCTTTTCCATCGCCAGCGCCATCTTTTTTAGGAATCGCGAATGGATCTGCAGTATTTCCGTCAGACGCTTCGGCAATCGAACCTCCAACAGGAGAAGCAATTGTGCTTCCGTTCGGAGTCGTCGTTGTTCCGCCAGCGCCGCCGCCGGCGCCGAAGCCTGCGCACATTGCGCTAGCTGCGTTCGCTGGTCTCGTACAGAAGCACGCCAAAGATTGGTTCGCTGGATCCGAGCAATCACCGATAGCGGCGATTGGTGGAAGAGTCGCAAGTGGTGGAGGCGCAGTAAACGCCGCCATTTCATTTTGACATTGTTTTGCCTGAGCAAAATTTCCGAGATTTTGCATCGCCGCCATCATCATGCCCGCCACTTGGGGCGAATACGCTTTGCACTCAGAAACCAAGCGGCTCTTCTTGCCTGCCTGTTTCTTTTCCTCGGAAATCAAACCGGTGAATTGTCCGTATTGATTTTTGCTCGTTAGATCTGTTGCTTTTTGGCGGTGTGCTTTTACTTCTTCAGTACAAGATTCGCCGCACGAATTGATCATCTTCATGCACGTCGCGCCTTTAACACCGTTGATCGTACCCATGACTTTAGCAACGTCGCCCTGTAGCTTACACTGCGCAGACATGTTTTTGCCGATGGACGCAATTTGAGCTGCAGTGCTCACAAGCTGGTTCATCATCATCGTGTACATCATCGAGCTGCCGCCATCCATTCCCGAGGTTCCAGGAAAAAGACACGCGAGTTTGGCTGTTTTTGCTTCGGCTTCGCACGATGCCTTTGCTTCGCCGCCGTCAACGGGGCTACCGCTGGGTTTACCGTCCTCGCGACCGCTCCCGCCGACCAAAGTTCCGTCCTCTCGTGAGCCAGGAGATCCGTCTGGATTCGTCGATGATCGCGTACCGTCAAAGTACTCTGTCATCGTGCTGCCATCGTTGGGATCGGTATACGTAGTGTTGCCGCGTTCATCGCAAGAAACGTTCGGGCTTGAACACAATGCCGCTCGGTCGTCTCCCGCTTTGTCGGCCGATGCATCCTGAGAGACGACGCCGAAAAGTAAAAGCGCAGATAAAATCAAAATCGAGGATTTAATCATTGAGTTGCCCCCACACCTTTATTGTCGGTCAAAAAACGTCACTCCGAAAGGGGTCCGTGCCATTTTTCTGAAAAAAAACAGTCACTTACGAGGCTTTTCCCGTCGAACAAACGCTCGCACGAGAGGAAGTTAGACAGCCGACTAAAGATCGACAGATAAAAGTGTCTCGAAACGAGACGAAGGTCCGAGCGCCTAGCGTGGAAGCTAGAAATCGATGTCGTCGCCAGGAGCGTTGAGAAGAGTGCCAGGGGCAACGCTGTCTCCACCGACACGCCACTCACCTTGCAAATGTTCGCGCGAAATCGATCGCACGGAGTATCCGACTCGCCCGCCAGCTGCACATTTTCCGGGAATCATGGCGCCGTCTTTTGCAGAGCCCGTGCAGATTCCAAAACGTGCGGTTGGAAATGCGAAATTCGCAGCACGATTCGGAGCCCACCCCGTCAACACGTGCTCCCATTGGCGAAGCAACCAAGATACTTGCGGCATGATCGACTGATCGACGCCCACCGTATTTGCTGACTTGATTTGTTCTTGAACGTTGTACTTCCGCATATCTGTAATCGTCTGGCGCGAGCCGAGGTCACCGACGGGTGCGCCCGGAATTCCGTATCGTGCAGGATTGTTTCGCGCAACGTCGGTGTAATTTACGTTCGCTTCAGGATCGATCGAATAATAAGTGATGTCGAATAAGTCGGGCGCGACGGCGGCTGTCTCGTGCTGTCGAAACTGCAGAAGCTGTGGCGGTGAACCGCCCGCGGCACCAGCGGGGACGTCGAACGCGAGGACATCGCCGGTCTGGCGGAACAGATCGATATCGAAACCGTAAAACCAATTGAGGCGCACACGATTGTCCGCAAAAATCGCTGGAGACGCAGGCGTCGTAACAGCCGTGGAGACGAAAAATCGTCGCGCGAGAGATTGGGTTCGCATGGAACGAAGTCCGAGCTGGTCACCTGGGAATCTTGAAAAGTTCGGAATCGTGTAGGAGGAATACGCAAACCCGCCCGCACCAGGAGTTATTCTTGGCGAGGTCAGCGGATCTGTTCGGTCATTTTGACTTGGAGCCGGATTCATCGGCGCAGGCTGACCGGGTGGAACGTTCGCGATCGGCGTTGGCGGAGTAACGTTGTCTGACGTGTCTCCTCCGCGCGTCCACTTTTTAGAATACCAAGGTCCGATGCGACCGCCGAACGGTTGCGTAAACGAACGCGCCTGTAGAAGAACCGGTTTTCCGAAAGGTGCGAACGGTTTTCGCGGGGCCGTAGAAGTTTTCACTCCCATGTAAGCCATGCACCAGGGATTTTTCTCGAAACCAAGGCTCGAATGATTTTCATCGTCCGGTCCCGGTTCGCCATTCACCATACTTCGCATTTCGCCCGTGGGATCCCAACGTTGAATTGCACCGAGCCCGCCCGACACGTCCATGTACCGAGTTTGAAATCGAATATCGAATGTACAGACGTTTCCAGTACCGCCAGAGAGCAGCGCAAAATAAAGACCTGGTGCGGTCAAAATTTCGGGAATTGTTTTTGCTCCTGGCAAATTACCACCGTCGCATCCGCCACGCGTAAGTCCGTTCAGTATTTGCACCGAGCCCGGATCAAAACTCGCCAAATTACTTTCAGTAAGATTTTTCGCGATCGTATTAATCACACCCTCGCGAACAGACCTGCCATCGCGGTCGAGCATGTTAGGACTAACTAGATTTTCTCTTAGCTTCTTAATCGCCTTCTTCTTGTAAGCGATCGAGCGCTTATAGTCGGTCATGATCGTCGCAACAAACGCCCAGCTCAATGGCGACGCCGCTTCACAACTTTGGACGAAATTTCCGGCACTGGTATTTCCTAAAATCTGCGCGGTGATATTTGCGCCGATCGTCGCTGGCGTTCCGGGAACACTTGGAATCGGAATTGCGGGCGAGACCCAATTGTAGGGATGCCAACAATAATTCTCGTTCGGTGGACGTGGCGCCGAGAGCATAACGAATTCCCACCAGTAGGGATTCGCAAGGCACGCGACCGGTACCTCTTCTTGAGTCGCTCCACCGGGTCCGGTTGTTGTGTAAATGCGGGGCGCATCAGGCTGAATCACGGGATTGGCAACTGTCGTTGGTGGCTTTTGAAAACCTTGTCCATCGCGACCAAGCGTTCCCAAAACAAAATAACGCCACGAGAGCAATTTGTAGTCTTGTCGAATCTGATAATTCAAATGCGCAATCTCGTTCAGAATTTCTGCCTGTCTCTGGGCTGCGTATACGGCCCCGAGGTCGACTGAGTTCTGCAAATTGATTTTGTCGTGAACTAGAAGGCCGATATTGATGACCATCGCGAAAAACACGAACAGCACCTGAAACATCAGCGCTAAGAAGACGGACATCTGGCCGAGTTCGCTTCTTAAAATCGTTCTCATGATCGTGTTCGTGTTTCTCGATGAACGGCTTGGTCGCATTCACTTCATGCTATCTGTTGTCTCACTCTGTGTCGATTGCTACCGTTGTAGTACGGAGGCCTCATGCTACACAGTCATTCTCTTCGTCTCATTTTGAGATTGTTCCTAGCGGTCGCGATTTTTCTGATCGCCAACGTGAAACCTGCGATGGCAGCGGTGCTCTTCGAAGGCTGGTCGAAAGTCCTGATCTCTGGAAAGCACGTTGGATACGTGATTCAGCGCTATGACTTCGACGAGAAGAAAAAAGAATTCCGTGCGACTCACTTTTTGAAGACGAGTCCCGAGTCTGGCGGCCTGACCGAAAGTCTAGCTGCGCGTGCAGATGCCTCGTTCAAACCTCTATCTTATCAGTACACAAACGTTGTCGGCGCGAAACCGACGTTGATCGATGCAACTTTTAAAGGCGATCAGATGACGGCGGTCGTAACTGAAGGCAAAGAAAAGAAGACGATCAAAAATACCATGCCGAAGGGAACGTTTTTGTCTGCGTTTCTCGGTTACGTGATGCTGCAAGGAAAAGAAGGCCTCAAAAAAGGCGTAAAGTACGAGTACCAAGGAATTCTTGAAGAGTCCGCACTGATCACAAAAGGCGAAGCGTACATCGCAGAAGAAGAAACCGTTTCTGGTATTCCCGTGTTCCGAATTCTCAATACGATTAATGGCAGTAAATTTATAAGCCTCGCTTCGCACAAAGCCGAAATTCTTGGAACCGTCTCGCCAAGCGCCGGAGTTCAAACAGTTCTTGTTACGACGATGGAAGAAGCTGTCGCTGGGTTTGGCGTGAACAACAATGCTCTCGTTCAGCTCTTCGGCTCGATGCCAAAGGGAAAAGACAACGAAGTCGCAAGACGAAGTTTAATGCCGGCGCCGAAAGTTCCGCCAGTTCCTGCGGCGGGATCCGCTGCCGCTGCTGTCGTAAAACCAACAGACAAAGCACCGATCGCACCGCCAGTGACGGCGCCAGCGGATTCAAAAGTAACCTCGCCTGCAGTTCCACCGCCTGTAACGCCTCCACCACCAGGAAAATAAATGTTCACGTATGTGCTGAGACGAATGCTTGCCGCGCTGCCAGTTTTGGCCGGCGTGTCGTTGCTTAGTTTCAGCCTGCTGCATTTTGTTCCGGGTGATCCCGTCGACATCATGCTGGGTGATCAAGCGAGCGCGACCGACAAAGTGGCGATGCGAAAAGAATTGGGACTCGATAAACCATTTTCTGCACAGCTCGCCGATTTTTTCACGGGACTCGTGCAACTTGATCTTGGAAAATCGATGCAGTCGCGACGTCCCGTCGTCGAAGAAATTGCAGAACGCATCCCCGCAACGTTCGAACTGACTCTCTTTGCCATGCTGATCGCGCTTTCGGTCGGTATTCCCCTAGGAGTTATCGCCGCCGTTTACAGAAATACGATTCTTGAGCGAGGAATTTTGCTTTTTGGACTCATCGGAATGTCGACGCCAGGATTTTGGTTGGGACCGATGTTGATTCTGCTCTTCGCTATCAATCTTGATTGGCTACCCGTCAGCGAACGCGGCGGCTTCGAACACGTTATCTTGCCTGCAATGACTCTTGCATTGGGACTCGCTGCGATTCTTACTCAAGTCACACGCGCATCGATGATCGAAGTTGTACGCGAAGATTTCGTGACTGTGGCGCGAGCCAAAGGCGCGGGCCCAATTCGACTTTGGTTCAAACATGCGTTGGCGAACGCGATGATGCCGATTATCACGATCATCGGTTTGCAGTTCGGTGCACTCCTCACTGGTACTGTCATCGTTGAAACGATTTTTGATTGGCCAGGAGTCGGAACTTTGCTTTTCCAATCGATTCAGCAGCGAAACTATCCATTGGTTCAAGGTTGCGTTCTCTTTATCGCTTTCACCTACGTGGCGGTAAATCTTCTGACTGATCTCGCGTACGCCTTCGCAAATCCGAAAGTGCGGCTCTCTTGAAAACAGATTCGGGCAAACCAAAAAGTCGTAGACGCTTCTCGGTTAAGTTTTACGTAGGCCTCTTTCTCGTCTTGCTCATGGCGTTCATGGGAATTTTTGCGAGCCTCGTCACCAGCGACAGCGCAACGGCGATGGATCTCGCCGCTCGCTACGAGGCGCCTTCGGCCGCACATCTTTTCGGCCGCGACCAAAACGGAAGCGACGTGCTTGCGCAAGTCGCCTACGGCGCACGCATCAGTCTTCGTGTTGCGTTCACAGTTGTTTTCATCAGCGCGATCATCGGCCTCCTCGTTGGCAGTCTCGCTGGTTACATCGGCGGTTGGGTCGATCAACTCGTGATGCGCTTTCTCGATATGTTCTACGCGTTCCCTGGTTTCCTGCTCGCGCTTTCGTTAGTCGCAGTTCTTGGTCCGTCGATTTCTAATTTGATCTTCGCGATGTGTGTGACGGGCTGGACAGGTTACGCTCGCCTCGTGCGCGGCGAAATCCTCCATTTAAAACAACGCGAGTACGTTGTCGGCGCCCGCGCCGTCGGCGCGAAGCCACTGCGCCTGCTAATGCATCACATCTGGCCAAATCTTTTTGGCATTCTCGTCGTTCAGATGACGTTTGGAATGTCAGGAACAATTATCACTGAATCGGGTTTAAGCTTTTTAGGTCTAGGAGCTCCGCCGACTGTACCTACCTGGGGTTCGCTTCTAAACTCTGGTCGCCGCATTTTGACAGAGGCTCCGCACGTAAGCCTGTTTCCAGGTCTCGCAATTTTAATTTTGGTTCTCGGCTTCAACCTCGTCGGCGACTCACTCCGTGACTGGCTGAATCCAAGGAAAACGTAATGCGTGAAAAAATAGGTCCCTCACTAATCGTTGGAATCCAAGGCACTTCGCTGACAAGCGAAGAAGCCGCATTCCTCGTCCGTGAAAATATCGGCGGAATTATTCTCTTCAAACGAAATTTCGAGAGCCCTCGTCAGTTGTTTGATCTTTCGACAGAGTTGCGTTCGCTCGCAAAACGTAAAGGCGACAAAACTCCGTTTTTTATTTCCGTCGATCAAGAAGGTGGCCGTGTCGCTCGTTTCCGCGCGCCGTTCACCGAGTGGCCGCCGATGGCAGCTGTAGGAAAAATTGATTCGGCGTCGGTCGCGTTCAAAGTGGCACAGGTGCTCGCTCAAGAACTTGCCGCTGTCGGGGTGAATCTCAACTTTGCACCGTCGGTCGACATTTTTACGAATCCGGCGAACACTGTCATCGGCGATCGATCGCTAAGCTCGGACATGGAAACCGTCGCAAAACTCGGGTCTGCCCTGGTGCGCGGAATGATCAAGGGCGGCGTTCTTCCCGTCGCGAAACATTTCCCGGGTCACGGCAATACTTTGATCGACAGTCACGATGAGCTTCCGATCGAAAACAAGAGTCTCGCAGAACTTGAAGCGTGCGAAATTGAACCGTTCAAACGCGCATTCAAAGCCCGTCTCGGCATCGTAATGAGTTCGCATCTTATGTTTCCAAAAATTGATCCGACGTGGCCCGTGTCGCTTTCCGAAATCTTTTTAAAAAACATCTTACGCGATCAACTCAGATTCCGAGGTCTCGTCATTTCTGACGATCTGGATATGAAAGCGCTGACTAAACATCACGCGAAAGGGAAGATTGCCGTTCGGGCACTACAAGCCGGATCGAATATTTTGTGTTATTGCAACGAGCCCGATTCGCCTCCGACTGCAATTGATGCGATTGAAAAGGCTGTGCGGGATAAAGAACTTCCTCTGCAGGTTCTTGTCGATAATGCGACCCGAATTCACGCTTTAAAAACAGACGCCGGTTTCGATTCGGCACCGCTAGTTTGGGCCGAATCAGAAAGAATAGTTGGCGCAGCAAAACATCGTGAACTCTCGGATGCTATTCGAGCCGGCGCAGTTCCAGCGTCCCTCCTTGACTAGAAACTAGAGCCCTGCGAGAAGCATCCACGTGAAATCTTCCTGCTTCTTCGGTTTTTTACCGGCGATGATTTTGAGTGTCGGTACGGCGAGTGCTTTCGTTCCCGGTGGTAAACCGAGTACGTACAATGCGGTTCAGGGAACCATTCATCTTCAAGCACTAAGTCGGCTCGTATCACAGAAGACGAATACGAAGGCCGTCATCGAGTCCATTCGGTGGCCACTCGATCCATCAGCTTTCATCGTCTACTTTGAAACAGCTGGTACTTACGCGACTTACACGGTGAATCTGAAGGTGAACGATGCTCACGAAGAGAAATGCTCGTTCGTTATCAACACTGAAACTCGTTATGCTTTTTTTCTAGATTGCGAGAGTCCGACGATGGCGTGGGTTCCGCATGGATTGTATCCCCTCAATCGTTTCATGACTGAAATTAAAATTCCCGAGACGTCACGGTAGGCCCAAGGAATTTTGTTCAACGGCAAGCGCCGCTTTCCGTCACTCTCTTCTCGCCTCCCCTGCGACGGCGCTTCCTAGCGTGGCACAACCCTTGGATTCCTCCACCCCCGGAGGCTCTATGAAAAACGCCCGAAACAGCTCTTCGAATCAAGAATCGCTCGAGGAAACACGCGGTAGTTCGCGAACATTCGGATGCGTGGGTTTCTCGATCGTCGCACATTTGGCGTTCCTCGCTGCACTCGCAGTCATTCCAGAAACGATTCGAAGCACTGGTGGAGACGATGCGGGCGGACGCGAAAGCGGAGTCGTATCCCTCATCGACTCAAGTTCCGCTGCAGCTGAATCGACGGCAGCAAATGCAGGTCTTGCCAGTGATCCGAGCGCGGCCCCAACGGCCGACTCGTTGGAAACACTTGAGGCGTCGGTCTTGACCGATCCGCAGAGTGACATCGTGATGCCCGTTGAGACGGCGATTGTCGTGAAGCCAAAAGTAAAAGTCGAAACTGCTGTGATTGCTCCGATCCCTCAAAAGAAAGTGCCAGCTCCGAAACCAGTTGTTGCAGTGAAGGTTTCAAAAAAGTCGGCGGCGCAACCCGTAGCGAAAACGGAAGCTGCAGCGCAACCGGTGATGGAAGAAGAGAACGAGGCGGCTCCAGTTCTTCTTGCGAATCCACCGTCTGATGACCAAGAAGCGTTCGATGCCAAAGCTGAACCTGTTGCCGACGAGGAAGAACAACAGCAGCCCGAGCCCGTAAAGCCGGTCGCGCCGGTAAAAGAAGAATCAGCTCCGGTGAAACCTGTTGCGGTTGCAAAACAAGAAGCTCCAAAGCAAGAAGCTCCAAAGCAAGAACCTAAAAAAGAAGAACCGAAAAAAGCCACAGTCGTAGCTGCTCCCTCAAAAGGCGAGAACGAATCGTCAAAAGATCAGAGCGCGAAGAGCGCGGCAAGTTCTGCTGGCGAAAGTGCGGCGACCGACAAATCGGCGAGCCGTTCAAGCGAAGGTTCAGACGAGAACTCAAATTCAGGCGGCACCGGCGGACAAGGTGGCACTGCTACCAATGCTGGCGACAGCGGCGAAGCGAAAGAAGGACGCGGAGAATCGAACGGCGCCGTTGCGGGTCCGATTCGCGATGCGAGCGAACTTAAAGCACTTCCGGGAAATCCACATCCAGTTTATCCAGCTCGCGATCGACTCGCGCGCAAAGAAGGTACGTCGGTTGTTCTCGGTCGGGTATCGGCTGATGGACGAGTTTCCGAAGTCACCGTGGAACGAAGTTCGGGTTCGCAAAACATGGATTCAGCATCGGCCCAAGCGTTTCGCAGCTGGCGATTTCAAGGCGGACAACCAGGCTGGGTTCGTAAGCCCTTCCAGTTCAAACTCGTAGGTGATGCTAAAGAGATTCCTGCTCCGCTCGGAAAAGCTCTGAAGCGATAGGCCCGAGCAATGCGCTCGAAGCACAAAAACAAAAAGCCGCAGCCCCTAGGGTCTGCAGCTTTGTCGCTCAACTGCTCTGTAGCTTTAGGCTCATCGGATGACTCCAAGAGTCCCGCCGCTCAATCAGACAATTAGTCCTTGAAAAGAGTCTTCGCTGATTTCGTCGAACCTTTAGTTCGGCGTGCAGCTTTCGCTTTTGTGCCTGTTTTTCCAGCCTTACGGCGGCGGACTGTCTCTGTGCGTTTAGTTTTCGACGCCATAATTCACCTCTGTTCGAGCCCTCATTTTGAGGAGGACCATGGCTACCAAAGGGGCACCCACAAGTCAAACGTGTGCCGGGTTCCATCTGTGCTTCGGGTTTCCTTTTCAAAGGAGTACCCAAAGCTTAGCCGAGGGCCCTTAAAACCGATTCCGATGGTCGCCCAGGTTTCATCTCGATTCTCGAGCCACTTCCCGCCCAGGCGAAACGCGAAATCAGGGCGGAACCAGCTTTCGAGGCCCAGATGGACGTCGTTCCGTCCCTCGGGGTTATCGCGAATGGGCCGCACGATATCGCCCCGAAGTTGAAGAATTTTGATGAGAGTGGCGTGAAGACCTGCCGCAATCGAAGGCGTAAACCGGGCTTCAGGTGGAGCCGCGCTCGAACTTCCCGCAAGATCATGACCGACGATCGCAAGGCCAAACGCCTCGCCGAACGGGAACATCGATCCAACCGAAAACGTATCTTGAGTGATATCGGCGCCGTGCTGTTCGTGAATTAAACGTCGGTAAGACACACCAACCGAAAAACTTTTTCCTGGAAAAAAGAAACCGAGGGCTCCCTGTAGATCTTTTTGTTTCGCCTGCACGCCGACTTTGCTGACGGTCATACGCTGAATGTAGCTAAAACTTCCGGCGGCGATTTTATCTTCGCCACCGTCGGCAAGCATGACGGCGTAATCATGGTAACCGTCCCCCTGGTCGCGGTGCGATTGCTGATGCGACAGCGCGAAGTGATACGAATGAATATGAACGAGTGTCGCTGGATTCAACCAACCGATTTCAGAAGCGTCGGTCGCAGCGCGACCCGAACCGCCAAGAGCCGAGGCCGCAGGTCCAACACGAAACGGCGCTTCGCTGCTAGCGGCCGCTGCGCTCGGTATGTTCGTAAATCCCTGGAATAAAAATATGGTGGTCAGGAGAATGAGGGCTTTCGACATGCCTCACTCTAACGAGACCTACTGACGGTAGCAAACGCTCGCGAAAGAAACACAAGCTGCGTCGACGCCTTCTTGGCAGGCTTGCGTGATGTCGTACTGTACGTTCGTGACAGCAGATCCATAGCAGGTCGCGGGCGATTTTTTCGGAACGATGCAGCGGTTGACCATGTCGACATACCAATCTTCGACTCGAAGCTGGTTTCGCACGATCGAAAGGTCCTGAGTCAAAAGCGCTGGATCCGGCGCCATCGAGCAAACAACGCGGGTCGCTTTGACGTCTTCAGGCCGAGCAATTCGAAATCTCATGGTATCCGGGCAGACCCAGGTACCGAGACCGGTTCGATCTGAACTGCTCTGGAGATTTAATTCGCTGACCTGATTCAATATGACATTAGGAAAATTTGCGTTCGCTGGTACAGCTCCGTTAACAGGTTGCGCGAATTTTAAATTGTACCCGCGACCGAAAACTTGGGTGTACGGATTCGCAGTCGATCCCGCGATGACATCGCGCGGACTGCGCGCCAGCGTGTCGCTTGTCGAGCCAACTGCTACATGTGAATAAGTCTGTGCAAAGGCCGCATCGTTCGTGAGCGCCGTTCGAATCGATTTCGCAAGCGTCGGATTTAATGTGAAATAGAGGCTACCCTCCATACGAGAACCGAAAACCGTTCCGTTTCGTAAATACTTGATTCGCTGAGCAGGATCGATGCGAACGAGAAGGTCCGACAGATCGAGAGTTCCCAGCGGCTCGAGAACGTTTACGTAATCCTGTCCCTTAATCGGATTTGCGGTTCCGGCATAAATACTCTGAAAATTTGTCAGCTGGCGAATTGCGAACTGCACATTCGTAGCCGTGTTCGCTGGGCTGTCGCTAAGAAGTTCGGCTTGTTTTTCTGGCGGCTTTTTTCCGTTGTTAAGGCGGAAGCTGTCCGTCAGACGTAGTCCCGTGTTGCGGTAAGAGCCAAATCGGAAAGAATAATACGCACCCGTGTCGAACGTTCCCGGTTGAGCAACGGCGCAAGACATGTAGCTGATTTGGTCGATTGAAGTGTCGTATGCAAATTCAACTTTTGCTGCGGCTGCCGCAGCCACTTTTTCTGAATCCACAGGAACCGGTTCCGAACAGTTTTGAAATCCGACAACCAGCACCGTTGCCACGACTGTTAACGCCGCGACCGAAGGCGCCGCAGCAGAAAGTGATACGTGCCATTTCTGAGCAGATTTCATATAACCGCGCCCCCGAGCTATCAGCGTATCACGACGCCCACGGTGTATCATGTGGGAGCACTCAATTTCATTACTTCGGCCCTAAACTCCCCGCCCTTCGTCTCAGTCTGAGACACCGCGTCCGCCCCTACGTTTTTGTACCCTTTGGCCCCCAGCTTTGGTTAGCTGCCCTCCATGGCAAAAGTTCGAAAAGCGGTCATTCCAGCGGCGGGTCTCGGGACTCGATTTCTTCCGGCCACCAAGACGGTTCCTAAAGAAATGCTGCCGATCGTGGATCGTCCGATTCTTCTCTACATCGTTGAAGAAGCCGTTCGAGCCGGCATCGAAGATATCGTTCTCGTCGCGGGTCGCGGCAAGGCGGCCATCGAAGATTTCTTCGACGTCAGTTACGAACTTGAAGACAAGCTCGAGCGCGATGGAAAACACGAATGGGTTACAACACTAAAACGCATTCGCTCGATGGCGAACGTCATGTCCATTCGGCAAAAACAACCGCTCGGTCTTGGTCACGCGGTCGGCACAGCTCGCCCGATTGTCGGAAACGAACCGTTTGCAGTTTTGCTCGGCGACGAGATTATGATTGCGCGACCCGATCAGAAAACCGTCACCGAACAGCTCACGCGAATTTTCGATTCGACCGGTTTCTCGACAGTCGCGATGATGGAAGTTCCTGAAAACGAAACTTATAAATACGGAATCGTCGAAGGCGAAATCAAACGTGATGGAGCACACTCGGTCATGCGTGTATCGAACGTCATAGAGAAACCGGTGGCGGGTCAGACCAAATCACGTTTTGCGCTTCCGGGCCGATACATTTTTGATAGCGAAATTTTCAGTCACATCGCAAACACAAAGCCTGGTCGCAATGGCGAGATTCAATTGACCGACTCGATGGTCGCAATCGCAAAATCAAAAGGTTTGATGGCGACGACGTTCGAGGCGCGTCGGTTCGACGCCGGCGACAAGCTGGGATATTTACAAGCAAACATCGAACTCGGATTAGAGCACGCCGACACCGGCGCAGAACTTCGAGCCTACATCAAGCGTCTCGCGACGACCCTCTAGGGAGCCTTCATGATATTTCGGAATCAAAATCGTTCTCACGATGTAACACTACAAAGACTTCTTGTGGCGGCCGCTGCCCTGGCAGCACTGGCTTTTGGAATTTCTTCTGCGCAAGCGACGATTCCTCATAGCAAAACCATTGTCAGTCGACTCGCCAAAAATTCAGGTCGCGGTGTTTACGTCGTTGAACAAGAAGTGAGATTCGCTGGGCCCGAAGGCATTGTTTTGAAAGAACGATGGCTCGTACAAAACGCTGACCTCATGCGACTCATCGTACAGGGACCCAAGCAAGATGCGAAAACTTCTGAATTTCGATGGGATGCGCTTTACCGCGAAAATCGGCGGACGGCGACGACTCCTGCCGCGCCAGTTCCGGCAACAGCTGCGCCCGGAACAATGACCGAGCCCGGAAAAGAAACCAAGACGACGACGGTAACCGGCGAATTTTTCGAGCCGTATCTGTATTTCAGATCAAGCTTCAAATTTTTCGAGAGCTTCGTAAAAAATAAAATCCTGCCGCCCTCTGCTGCGCGCGACCGACCGAAAATTTCGAACATCAACAACTTTAAGCCAGAACCTGAACAGGCTGTTCGCCTCGGCCGTACAGGTGGCGTCGTCGCTTGGGTGTTTGGCGAGCCAACTCCCGTCGACAACGCGACCGCGTTTCCGGGCGCGTGGATCGAACAAGATACCTTTCTCCTACGAAAAATTCGGCTGCTGTCTCAGGCAGAAATGACTTTAAGCAATCATTTGAACTCCGGCGGAGGATTGAAACTCGCCCGCGAACGAACGATCGTTTGGAAATCAGCTGATCCTGCCGTGACCGAAGCAAGGTCGGTTACGATTCGTGTGCTCTCTGTAAAAAATCTACCCGACAAATCACTCGCTCCGCAATTTGCAGCGTCTTCGATTACTCCAAGCGAACTAAAAGCCGCGCGTTTGCCCGATGCTCCGATTGTGCGCGAGTTCTATTCGAGATTTCGATGATTGAAACTGCTCCGGCGAATGCCGAGCCAGTTTCGAAGACCGTTTTGTCGACCGCTCCGCCGTCGGTGTGGACGATTGCGGTCGATGCGCCGTTAAGACCCTTACATTATTCGATTCCACCTTCGTTCGATGCTTTAAAAGTCGTTCGAGGCGCTTCGGTGCTCGTGCCGCTCGGCGGTCGCAAGGTACATGGCATTTTGCTAGGAGAAAACTCGCAAACTGTCCCCGCCGGTGTGAAGCTGAAGTCTGCAATCGAGCTGATCGACGATCGTCCGCCTCTGCCGTCGGTGTATGTTGAATGGCTCGAGTGGGTTGCGAAATATTATTGTCATTCGCTCGGTCAAACTCTTGAGCTTGCTTTTCCTCCACTTGCAAAAGCACGGCTGAAAAAAGACGGCACCCGCACGAAATCTCGCAAGGCTCCGATCATCGACGCTGTTGCTTCCGCTGCTCGTGAAGATCACTCGGTTAATTTAACACCCGAGCAAACATCCGTCGTTGAGGCCATCGATGCAGGCAAAACCGATGCGAACGGAAATGTCGTTCGTGAATTCGCGACGCATCTTTTGTTTGGGGTGACCGGGTCTGGAAAAACCGAAGTGTACATGGAGCTCATCGCACGCACAATCGCGCGCGGGGAACAGGCGCTTGTGTTGGTTCCTGAAATCGCTCTGACTCCGCAATTGATCGAACGTTTCGCGAGACGGTTCGGCGACAAGATCGCAGTCATTCATTCGCACCTCACGCCGAGAGAAAAAACGGATAACTGGTGGGCAGCACGCGACGGAAGCAAACCCGTTCTGATCGGCGCACGCTCGGCTCTCTTCTGTCCCCTTGAAAAACTTGGATTAATCGTCATCGACGAAGAACACGAAACCAGTTTCAAGCAAGACGAAACTCTTCGTTATCACGCGCGCGATGCAGCCGTGATGCTCGCACGACTGCGTGGGCATCCGATCGTTTTAGGTTCTGCAACACCGAGTTTAGAAACTTGGCAGAACGCGACGAGCGGACGGTATAGCCTTCACAAATTGCCGTCGCGAATTCATGGCGTGCAAATGCCGCAAGTCGAAGTAATCGATCTTCGCGAGAGTCGCGATGAAGAACGGCAAGCCGGCGGACGCGAACACGGTCGGCCGTTTTGGCTTTCAAAAGAGCTGTTAACCGCGCTGACAGCAACGCTCGAACGTGGCGAACAGGCCGCGCTCTTCTTAAATCGGCGAGGCATCGCACAGAGCGTGGTTTGCCCGTCGTGCGGCGATTCGCCACAATGTCCGAACTGTGAGGTCGCGCTGACGCTTCATGGTCGCTCGGATCTCGTTTGTCACTACTGCGATTTCCACGAATCGATGAAGGAATCGTGTGCGAAATGCCACGACGGAGAACCAAAGCCGTTGGGACTTGGCACCGAACGCATCGAGCAAGACTTGAAAAAGATTTTTCCGTCTGCGCGACTTATTCGTATGGACCGAGATGAAATTCAAAACCGC
>JAYSYF010000040.1:0-7195 GCA_043716655.1 Bdellovibrionales bacterium
CGGCGAAATTCATGCTCGCTCTCTACAAAGCGTATATCGAAAAGGACTGCTCGATCGCTGAAATCAATCCGCTCGTTGAAACAGCTGAGGGCGATGTGATTTGCCTCGATGCGAAGATGAACTTCGATTCGAACGCACTTTTCAAACATCCAGACATTCTCGAGCTGCGCGATTTATCCGAAGAAGATCCAGCAGAAATCGAAGCTTCGCATTTTGATCTCGCGTTTATTAAACTCGATGGCAACATCGGTTGCCTCGTGAATGGCGCGCGTCTCGCGATGTCGACGATGGATATCATCAGTCTGCACGGCGGATCTCCTGCCAACTTCCTCGACGTTGGCGGCGGCGCAGACAAAACGAAAGTGACGAATGCGTTCAAGCTGATCTTGAAAGATCCGAACGTAAAAGGAATCTTCGTTAACATCTTCGGCGGCATCATGAAGTGCGACATCATCGCTGAAGGCGTGATCGCCGCTTCAAAAGAGTTAGGACTTAAAGTTCCACTCGTGGTTCGCCTCGAAGGAACAAACGTCGACCTCGGCAAGAAGATGCTTAAAGAGAGCGGTCTCAACATCATCCCTGCAGATGATCTTACAGATGGCGCGAAGAAAATCGTCGCCGCGGTAAAGGCAGTCTAACCATGGCAATTATGATCGATCGCAATACAAAAGTTATTTGCCAAGGTTTTACGGGCGCACAGGGCACGTTCCATTCGGAACAAGCCATCGCTTACGGTACGAAAATGGTTGGCGGAGTTACACCAGGAAAAGGTGGAACTAAACACATCGGTCTTCCCGTCTTCGATACCGTTATCGAAGCGAAAGAAAAAACCGGCGCGACTGCAACTGTGATTTACGTTCCGCCGCCATTCGCGGCTGACGCCATCATGGAAGCCGTCGACGCAGAGTTCGACCTCATTGTTTGCATCACCGAAGGTATTCCCGTTCTCGACATGGTTGCGGTTCGCCGCTACATGCAGGGCCGCAAGAGTCGTCTCGTCGGTCCGAACTGCCCAGGCGTTATTACTCCCGGCCAATGCAAAATCGGCATTATGCCAGGACACATTCACTTGCCAGGTCGCATCGGCGTTCTCTCGCGCTCGGGAACATTGACGTACGAGGCTGTCGGTCAGCTGACTCGCCTTGGAATCGGTCAATCGACGTGCGTCGGAATCGGTGGCGATCCTGTGAACGGAACGAACTTCATCGACGTACTCGAGATGTACAATCGCGATAAAGATACGGATGCGGTCATCATGATCGGTGAAATCGGCGGCACGGCGGAAGTCGAAGCAGCTGAGTACATCAAACGTGAATTCAAAAAACCGGTCACTGCGTTCATCGCAGGTTCGACAGCGCCAAAAGGTAAACGCATGGGCCACGCCGGCGCGATTATCACAGGCGGAAAAGAAACTGCCGAAGCAAAGTTCGATGCTTTGAGATCAGCAGGTTGCTCGATTTCAAAATCACCCGCCGATCTCGGAACAACGCTGAAAGCGTCGCTCCGCTAGGTGAAGCAAGTATTAACCTCGCAATCGATGCGTGAAGCCCAGGAGGAATCCTGGGCTTTTTTTTGCGCGCTTTTCTTGATGACCACTTAAAAGTGACAGAACCAGGTGGATTTTCAGGTGCGACGATCGCACGACCACTTATATATGACGCACATCGAGCGCCCAGACATTGGGTTTCGGTCACTTTTAAGTGGTCACGGAAAGGCGCGACGCTCAAATAATGTGTTTTGATCACTTTTAAGTGACGGCGAAAGTTTACGCTTCCAAGAGCGGCGGCAACGGAGATTGTTCTTCCTGCTCTTCTTCCTGTTGTTGCATTTCTTTTTGCATCAACGCTTTCAAAAGCTCGGCAATTGTCTGTTGGGCATTTGGTGGCATCAACGCGAACGAGTCCGACTGCGCTTCCTGTCCGTTGATCATAACCGCTTCAACGATGTTATTTGAATTCGTGCGAACTGTGATCGTCGACTCCGCGCCAAGCTTCGAAATAACGCCGCAGATGAGTCGAACGGCGCTTGTTGGATTCGCCTTGCTGAGCGCGAGCCCCGGGCCGTACTCGAGAATGACATCGGTGCGCGGCTTCTTCGGTGAAGTTTTGCTCGCGCGGGCTTCGGCCTGCGTCTCATAAAGATTTACTTTGAGAACGGGCATGCCGCCGAACATGTAGAGGTCGCAACCAGCGGCATAAGCCTGAATCGTTCGCGGTTGGTTCTCGGGAGATTGAGCATTCGCCGAAGCAGTGGCGAAACCGATAGCTAGAGAAAACGCGACGAGCATAAGTAAGTGCACGGAAAACCCCTCGGAAAAAATGATGGCGATGAAGAATGCAAGCTAGCACCGAGGTTTGAACGGCTCCAATGCGTCTTACTTGCTGTGCAAAAATGGAATTGAATTTGAAAAATGAGGAGGGGGTCTGAGTTATCGGACCCATAAACAAAAAGACCCCGAGGATTTCTCCTAGGGGTCTATGTTAAGCAAGGTGCCCGCGAGGTTGCGGGCTCTAGCAATCACGCTGCTGGTTTATCAGCACGTGCAGTTCGAACTGCATCGCGAAGCTCTTGGATCGAAACCAAGACTTTGTCGCTACGTTGCCAAGTGGGCTTTGCATCTTCAGACGCTTTTACGACGGTCTCGATGCGATTCAATATCGCTTCGTATTTTTCCATACGCTCTAACGTCCAAGTTGCATCAGGAGCACCTTCGGCCATCAACAGGCGTTTGTCTTCGCGCAGCTGGATGTCCATTGCCTCAGCCGAAGCTAATTTGGTTTTCTCAGAGCGGGCGCTCGCGAGAGCACTTCGGTTGATGCTTAAGAGAGATCGAAGGCGCGGAAGCGACCACGTACCATAAACAGTGACGCCGTCTTTACCGTTAAGCGACTCGATACGGTTTGCGCTGCTCTCGCATGAATTGAGTGCCGTCTCGTAACGAACGAAATCCGAGTCTGACCAGCTCGATCGAGGTGTCCCCATCGCATCGAGGGTGTTCGCAGAAGACTTCAATGCTGCAATAGATGAATCGGCTGATTCTTTTGCTTTTTCAGAGCTCGTTTGGCCACAGGCCGCGAAAATCAAGACCGAGCAAGCGAGCACAAAGAGGCGGGAAAACGTCTTCACGAATACTCCTATTTAATGAATTCGAAGTGCGAGTTTACCATTCCCAAAAGCGTTTCAAAACCGAAGTGAACAGACGAGGTAGGAGTTCCTCGAGTGTCAGAAATTTGGTCAGCTCAATTCCACAGAAAGCGCTCCAGATGCGGAAAGACAGGCTCTTGAGTGCCATGAGTCACTCGCCAGTGCGACAATTCGAGGTTGCGTAAAGGTCGGAGCCGAAGCAAAACTGCAACTGATGAGATTCACGGGAACTAAAGAAATCAAGGAGCACGTCGTCCGCGTGCTGACGGCAAAGCAGTCTTTTCTAGTGGGAACCCACTCGGTCGACTTCCCTGCCGGAAACGGTGTGACCTCCGCGGCGCTCAAAAAGCTGGGCAGCGATGTCGTGGCCGTCGATCTGTTTCCCGAGCTTTTTCGCGTCGATAACGTTCGCGTCGAACGCGGCGATTTGAGTACGACGTTTCCATTTGCTGATTCAGAATTTGATTTTGCGATCTGCCAGGAGGGCATCGAACATGTCGGCAACCAGGATCACGTGTTTAGAGAGTTCTCGCGGATTCTGAAAATCGGCGGATCATTGGTTCTGACGACTCCAAACTACTCGAATCTGAAAAGCAAAATGAGCTATCTGCTCTGTGAGTCCGAAGCTTTCGGCCGCATCATGCCCCCGAACGAAAACGATACGATATGGCTGTCTCCCGGCGAATCAACGGGTGCACCGCCAAGGATCTATTTTGGACACTGCTTTTTGACCGGGTTTTTCCGCCTTCGGCTGTTCGCAAAACTCGCGGGATTGAAACTTACTCGGATCCACGATTCTCGAGTCAATTCGACATCGCTCATGCTCTTTCCCCTGCTCTACCCGTTCATCTGTCTTTCAGCCTGGAAAACGGCGCGAAGATTTCGTCGCAAGACCGGTCAGAAAGAGATGGCAAAGGAGCTTTTTACTTGGATGGTGAATCCTCAGTTGCTCCTCGAGAATCATTTGATTCTGGAGTTCGAGAAAATGCCGCCGTCTGAGGCCGCTCTTACAACCCGTATGGCAAAACCAGCTGCCGAATCCAGCGAGCTCGCATCGTTTACGACCTAATGCCTTGGCAACCTCGGTCAAAAGCGGTTACAAGTTCCCCTTACAAGCGACCCCTCGATTAGGAGTATTTCGTGGCAAAAGAAATCACGTTCAGCATCGTTAAGCCAAACGCCGTAAAACAAGGCGCAATCGGCGACATTATCGCTCACTTCGAAAAGAACGGACTGAAAATCGCAGCTGCGAAGCTGACAGTTCTCTCTCGCAAAAAATGCGAAGAGTTCTATGCCGAGCACAAAGAACGTCCTTTCTTCGGCGAACTCGTCGATTTCATGACTTCGGGTCCGGTTATGCTGATGGCTCTTTCTGGCGAAAACGCAGTTCTGAAAAATCGCGACCTCATGGGCGCGACAGATCCGAAAAAAGCAGCGCCGGGAACAATCCGCGCTAAGCACGGAGCATCGGTTGGCGAAAACGCAGCTCATGGTTCTGACAGCGCCGCTAGCGCACAACGTGAATTGGCTCTCTTCTTCGAGAAGTCGGAAATCGTTAACGAATAGTGTCAGTCGTCATAGGGCAAACGCTCGAACTTGAAACATTGCGATTAGCCCGAGGCGGCAAAGCCGTTGGAAAAACTTCTGACGGACAAGTCGTGTTCGTTATTGGCGCGGCACCGGGTGAAACCGTTCGCGCCGAAATTACCGCTGTATCTTCACGCTTCGTCGAAGCGAAAATGCTCGACGTTTTAAAACCTTCAGAATTTCGAGTCACGCCCCCGTGCCCAGTCGTCGACCGATGCGGTGGTTGTCCGTGGCAGCACGTCGAGTACGACGAGCAAGTCAGACAAAAAGATGCGATTTTGAAAGACACGATGAAACGCGGTCGCGCGTTCACCGATGAAGAAATGCTTAAGTTCGCCGAGTTTCTCCCTAGTGCAAAACCGTTTCACTATCGTTCGCGTGTCACACTTCAGGCCCGCCCCAAAGGCGGCGCCTACGAACTTGGCTATTTCAAACGCGAGTCACACGACTTTGTCGCAATCCCCGATTGTGCGATTGCCGACGAGAAGCTCGTGCCTTTCGCTAAAGAGTTCGTGGCCAAAGAAGTCTCGCGATCTGCAAAAGTGCGCGAGCGCTTTCAGGTTGCAGTCGACGATTCTGGAAACTTGTCGATCGGCGGCGCGTTCACACAAGTGAATCGTGAACAAAACCGTGTGCTTCAAAAACTCGTCAGCGATCTCGTCGTTGCTCATGCACTTGAAAAACGTCAGATTTTGCATTGGCATTTACTCGATCTTTACAGTGGAAACGGAAATCTCACTTTTCCTGTTATCGAAGCTGTTCGATCGGCTCGTCCCCAGGGTGTCATAGAGGCAACCGGGGTCGAACAAACCGTCGAGAGCGTTCGCGCTGCGATCGGAAATCCGCGAGCTCAACAGTGTACCTTCCTCGCCGAGAGCGTGGACCAATGGCTAGCTCGACAAAAGGCTGGCGCGGTAAGCCTCCTCAGCAAGAAGGGGCTGCCTTTAGACGAAATTTTGATCCTAGATCCGCCACGTGAGGGCGTCGGACAAACCGTTATGGGCTTCATAGCTCGACGAAAGCCCAGCCTCATTGTCTATGTGAGCTGCGATCCGGCCACTCTCGCTCGAGATTTAGTTCGGTTCCGCGAGGCGACCGAAAAACAAAAAGCGAGGTACGAAGTCGTTGAAGCCCGCGGGCTCGATATGTTTCCGCAAACGGATCACATAGAAGCGGTGGTCGTCCTTCGGAGAAAGAACATCTGAAAAGCCAATTGATTTTGCTCGGTTAGGCGATTGCTGCTAGCGTTTTGAAAGATGCAACAGCTAATCGCTCTTATATTGGCAGTGCCGCTATTGATCAGCTGCGCCAGCAAAGATCAGAACAAAGCAAAAGGCGATGCTGCACTTCATTTACAAATGGGCACCGCGCTGTTCACCAATAAAAAGTATCCCGCCGCTTTGAACGAACTTTTGATTGCTGAGAAACTTGATCCTGAAAACCCGACAATTCAAAACAATCTCGCGCTCACCTATTTTGTTCGCGACAGATTCGATCTCGCTATTCAGCATATCGACCGCGCTATAAAATTGAACCCGCTCTACACAGAAGCGCGCAACAACCGCGCACGAATATTAATCGAGCGCGGACAATACGCAGAGGCGATCGAAGAAGCGAAACGTGTCACTCAAGATTTGACCTATCAATTTCCGATTCGAGGACTGACGAACGTTTCTCTCGCTTACTTCCGAAAAGGTGATTTCAAAAATGCGCGCGATTCAGCGACCGAAGCCTTGAAGGTCGAACGGAACAACTGTTTCGCACAAACCGTTCTTGGCCGCTCACTGCTTGAAATCGGAAATCACAAGGACGCTGCCGAGACTCTCGACCGTGCCATTGTTGCATGCGTCGCCGAAGGGCAAGATGAGGCCGCGTATTTTTCTGGCCTCGCAAATTACAAACTCGGAAAATCTGCGACAGCTGTCGCGCGCCTGAAAGACGTTCTGAAAAATTACCCGAATGGAAGCTACGCTAAGAAAGCCGAATCGCTGCTCGAGATTATTAAGTAGAAAGCGAAGAGAGATCGATGAAGATTACGGGTCAGATTCTAAAAGAAAATCGCGAAAGAAAAGGCGTTAGCCTCAGCGAAGTTTCGCTTTCGACGAAAATTACCATCAAAACTCTCGCGGCCATCGAGAGCGCGGACCCGGCGAATCTTCCTCCAAAAACTTTCTTACGCGGTTTCGTGCGCTCTTACGCTATTTACCTCGGCTGCGACGTCGACGAAATCCTTCGAACGTTCCACGAAGAAATGGGCTCAACGTTAAGCCGACCAGTAATGTCGGGACCGAATCCTTCAGAACTGAATGCAGCTGCAACTGAGGCGGCGTCTGATTCGAATGACGATCCCGGTTATCGACGGACAAATCCTGCTGTGGCTGAACGCCCACAGGGCTTGCCGGATCGACGTGGAAAAAGATTCGATGCCGAAGCCACGTTGCGCGATGAAACAAGCTTAGTAACG
>JAYSYF010000391.1:0-2842 GCA_043716655.1 Bdellovibrionales bacterium
CGACCAGAGTGTTTTTCATAACCGATCGGGATCGCAAGATTCAAGCCTATGCCGAGCCACCCGGCAACCGCTCTAAATCGAAGTCACAGTCGAGTACCGTGGAATTTTTAGAGCGCGAGTGAATCGATCACCTCAAGGCCTGAGGTCGTCAGGTAACTTAGCGAGGGGTTTGTTGGCGCAAGTCTTCGCGCGAACGTTCGACCCCTGGCGCTTTGAATGGTGCCGCCATTGGGCCACCTGTCCCGCATCGTGTACGCATCACCTGAACCAGTTTCATCTTTGGATCGAGACGCAGTATCGAGCGACATTTCGAAACCGCTGACTCGGTCACAAGAATCTGTGCGCAGGCTTTTTGCTCGGTAAAACGATAGGGCGACTCTTCACCCGGAAGGAAAGCGTAGGCGACTCCGATGCCGCACGAAACTTTGAATTCGCTTTTGCCTAACTCACCCGCGCCGCGTGTAACGGTGACGAATTACAGGCCCATCGAAATTAGGAACGGCTTTGATTTCTGCCGAGCCGAGAAGTCGGCTTTAGACGCAATCGACTCCCATTTATTTTCGACCAGAATTTGTCCGATAGCTCCGCCGAGAGAATTGCCTGGCCCCAGCAAAACAAGCTTATCAGGAGCGAATTCTTTGAGGGCGACAGTCACGGCTTTCGTGAAGTCGTAAGTGTCGACGACTTGTGTATCGAGAGTGTAGTTATAAAGCGCTTGTACATCTGTCGAGTAGGGTTGCCAAATGCGACCCTGTCCGTCGATCAGGGGAATTGTCGGTCGTTTGAAAAGTTCCTGACCTAAGATTTCAAAAGCCCGTTCGCTCGTCGATTTCAAAAGTGGAGTATGGAATGCGGCGTGATTGACGAGCTGAAACGGATAATTTTCTATTTTCGGGAGGTGCTTCATCATGAAGCTTAAGCCCGTTTGGTCGCCGCCCATCACTGCGTAGCCACCGAGATGGATGGAGAGAAAAATTTGTCCGCCAGCTTCGCGCGCGAGACCGATCGTTTTATTAACGATATCTTTCAGCTCTTGATTCTGGTTCCAATCGCCGTCGATGATCGGAAAAATAATTTGGCCGCCGATGACTTTTTCTTTCATCATCGAACCCATCGTGTTGATCACATCAAACGCACCGGCACGGTCGAGAGCGCCTGCGAAGGCGAGCGCCAAATACCAACCCATTGAGTTTCCAGTGACCGCTACGATTTCGTTTTTAGACAAATCTATCGACTGAAAATCGGCGTACGAGCACGCATAGATTAAAGTCGAAGCGTTTTCACCTTTCGTGTGAATGCCAGGAGAAAAGGTCGTCGCGTTGTCGAGTTCAGAGATCGTCGGCTCACCACGGTTTGCTCGTCGTTGGTCAATGTCAGAGACGAAGTCGTTAATCGCCGGTTTAAATTTCTTCAGATAACCGATCGTCTCTTTTGTGTAAGAGCCGCGACCTGGGCAGAGGACAACGAGTCGTTCTTTTTTTACCGCGCTGGTGGCGCTCGTGTTCGGCTGACTCATAGCGGTGCCTCCGCCTGTGCTGAAATTTTGATTCCGAGCATTGTCATCGCAGCGTTGAGGATTTCACCTTTTTTAGGAAGGCCTGCGGCCGACGCCTGGCCGAGCGGAATGAAACAATCGTCGGCAGCCACCACTTTGATTCTTGGAATCGTGAGACCGGCTTCTGGCATTTTTTCGACGAGAGCCGAAACTATGTATTCGCTCATCGAACCTGTCTTGCGGCATTCTTCAACAACCAACACATTTTTCGATGTGCCAACTTCCAACGCCAGCTTCGCGCTGTCGACCGGTGCAATCCAGCGAAGATCGATAACTTTCACTTTTTTCTCGTGAGTCTTCGCGAGGACATCTGTCGCTTGGCGAGAATAGTACGTTCCGTTTCCGTAAGTAATGATCGTGAGGTCTGCTGGCGAAGAATCGTTGTAAGTTTTGAATACGCCGAATTCGCCGAGCGGAATTTCTTCGTTTGGCGCTGGATATTCCGAGCACCAGCCCTTGTCGCCATCCCTGTTCAAATCGCGAGTCATGTACAGCGCGATCGGTTCAATGAATACGATCACGCGACCGTTTTCGTAGGCTTCGCGAACGCAAGTACGCATCATTTTCACAGCGTCTGCACCATTCGACGGAACGGCAATGATCACACCTGGAATGTCGCGGAAGATCGAAAGCGAGTTGTCGTTGTGGAAGTGTCCGCCAAAACCTTTTTGATACGCGAGACCCGCAACACGCAAGACCATTGGATTGGTGAACAGACCTTGTGAGAAAAATGCGAGTGTCGCAGCTTCTCCGCGAATTTGATCTTCAGCATTGTGAACGTAAGCGAGGAACTGAATTTCAGGAATCGGAACGAAGCCGTTGTGGGCCATACCGATCGCAGTCCCGATGATCGATTGTTCGTCGAGCAAAGAGTTGAACACGCGACGCGGGCCGAACTTTTTGAACAACGTGTCTGTGACGTTATAAACGCCACCTTTTTGCGCGACGTCTTCGCCGAAGATCACGGTGTTTTTGTAACGAAGCAAAATATCGACGAGACCAAGATTGATCAGTTTCGCCATGTGAAGCGAAGTTTTGGATTTCTCCCAATCAGAGTTACCAAATGCGGTTTGTCGGTCGGCTTCGCTTGGCACCGGCGGAGCCACACGTTTTGCCACGCAAGCGGTGACCGTCGAACGAACTTCTTCCGGTTTCGTAAGCTGAGGTCGTTTCATCGCGCTCTCAGAAACCGCGCGAACTTGTTCGCGAACACTTTCGTAAATCTCGACGACTTGTTGAGGTGTCGCGAGACCATTTTCAACGATCAGGCGCGCTGAATGTAAAAGC
>JAYSYF010000392.1:0-8674 GCA_043716655.1 Bdellovibrionales bacterium
TCGAAACGGCACCGATCGTTTTCGGCCTCGTCCATCGGTCTATCGGTGAAGCGGGATTTCACGAGCTATTCTTTCGACGTGAATCTCCCGTTCGATGGAACGATCCAATCGCCGGCCAAACATTTTCCTACGAGAATCGTGTGATTGGTGGAACTTGGTTTATCAAATCGGCCAACACGACACAGTCGATACGTGCACAATCGGACTCGAAAATCACCGGGCTCGAGTCAACGACGCCTTTTCAAATGAAGCGACGCGAACGTATCGAACTGGAAGGCAGAAGGTCCAATCGCATTGATGAGGATTGGTCCCTCGAAGCGGGCCTACAGTGGGTTGCACGAACTTGGACTGATCAATCGGATAAAAAGCTGATGCACGAAAACCTTATTCCCTTTCTCTGGCTCAATCATTCGACAGGAGCAGAGTTAGGACTCGAGACAACGATTTTTCGACGATGGGGTGACACATCTCTCGGATCGCCCAACGTACGGGATTCCGCAGAAGAAAGTCGGCTGAACCTGCGCTATAGAATTAAATTTGAAGCCGACGCCGAGCTGCGCTTGGCGCTAACTTTCGATCTCGATGGAGCACAGGGTGGTGCGTTCGAAGGTGGACAGGGACAATTCGCTTTCGCCTTTTGAAAGATCGGTTACAAAAGCCGCGCAAATTCCGGATACTTCGCTAGCCGCTTCTGCACGGACTCCCATTGATTAGTAAGCCACGGCGAAGTCTCGCCAGTCGCGCTCACTTTATTCAATAGCGGAAACATTCTCGCTGGCTGTTTCCGTTCCCATTGGCCCGAGGCCATGAGGGCAATCGTGCCAGCACCTTCATAAGACAGTCGATCGTTTCGAAGACCCGACTCTCGAGATTTCTCGGTTAAAGCCGTGACGGCTTCACGGATCGATTCGAATGGCACCGTGCGCCCTGTTTTTTCGGACCACTTCAAGAGAACGTCGAGCCCGCGTAAAACATCATAAAAATAAAATCGCGGGAAGCAGAGCTTTGTCCACTTTTCTGCACTCGCGCGTTCGCTCGCATTGTACTTGGTTGTCGAACCGTGAATGAGCTTTCGACCCATCAAAAATTTCGCGCCCTTTTCAAGAAACGCTTCCTCTTCGACGGTCCAAGCGCGATTCGTATAGAGAAGCATTGCTTCAAACGCAGCGATCGTCCCGACCATCGAACTCGGTGACTCGTCTCGAACAAGGTAGGCGTCGTTGTCGCAATTGAATCCTCCGTCGGGCATCTGATATTTCAAGAACCACGGCCGTATCCATGGAAGCTCTCGATCGACATCGACTCCCCACTTCGACAAGACCTGATACACGTTGCCGAGCTGACAGTGACAAGGAGTTTCACGATAGGGATCGATTCCCTCAGGCATTTCACCGGGATAGATCGGAAATATCTTGAGCGGCATGCGACCTAGCGACTCGATGTATTTTCCGATCATGACTTCGGGGATACGACTTGTGAGGTCCATTTCATGAAGTAGCGACATTTGCCACCACGGCGAATCCCACTTCGGCCAATAAGGATCAGCATCAATGACTGCGAGCGCACGCTCGGACTTGAGATAACTGACGACGTCTTCAATTTCAGCTTCGACATTCATTTATGGCTCCTGCTTGGCTCTTACCCAGTCGGATCTCGATAATCAATGGGGCGCACTTGCGACCTTGGCCCGACAATTCGCCGCTTAATAAATTCACGGTCTGCCGCGGCCGAGCTTTATCGCGCTTTCGTCGCCCGTTTCTCGCATGGCATATGCGCTGCAACCTCATCCGCTCGTCGCTTTGATAGGACCATAACAATTAAGGATCATAGATGAACCGAATAATCGCAGCGCTGATGTTTCTTGCGCTTCCGCACATCGCCTCGGCCACGGAAGGCCTCTCGCAAGGACTCACAGCAAAAGGTTTGGCGAAACTACTGTCGTCAGAATCGGTTGCTAAAGTCCTTAATAATCATTCCATCGATGGAGTCGAAATCGAAAGAGTCATAGGATCCGGAAGTGACGGCTTTCTCATTACAATCCAAGCTTCGGCCGTCGGGCCGACACCAACCGGGCCGAGATTGCGACCGTGTCTGGTCAGCGTCTCGGCCCTGAAGCCCGAAGGCCAAAAAAACGTACCGTACACCGTCACGACGCGAGAGATTTGTGTCGCCGAGCCGCCGCCTCAGCTTCAGCGTTCAACCAATCCATTCATACTCTAACTCGAATGGGTCGCAACCCAGCCGCCGAAACCTACTTCTTCAAATTTGGCTGCGGAGTAATTCGGAGGTACGGCTTTACCGTTCTGTAGCCCATTGGGAAAAGGCGTTTCATTTCAGCTTCGTCTTTCAACGATGGAACAATGATAACGTCTTCGCCGTGCTTCCAATTTACCGGAGTTGCAACTTTGTGCGAATCGGTTAATTGCAACGAATCGATGACACGCAAAATTTCGTCAAAGTTGCGGCCGGTGCTCGCCGGGTACGTGATAATCAATCGAATCTTTTTATTCGGATCGATCAAGAACACCGAACGCACAGTGAATGTGTCGTCGGCGTTCGGATGAATCATGTCATACAACCCAGCTACTTTTTTGTCGGGATCCGCGAGAAGTGGAAAGTTCAGCGCTGTGCCTTGAGTCTCTTTGATGTCAGCCGACCAAGCGACATGATCCTTCAGCGGATCGACGCTAAGACCGATCGCTTTCACGTTGCGTTTTTCGAATTCGGGCTTGAGTCGTGCGACTTCACCGAGTTCTGTCGTGCAGACCGGAGTGAAATCTTTTGGATGAGAAAATAAAATCACCCAGCTGTTACCGGCCCACTTGTGAAAATCGATTCTTCCATCAGTCGAATCCTGCTGAAAATCTGGTGCGAGATCGCCAATTCGTAGTGCCATTTGTGTTCTCCCGTTATGGATTTACAACTAGCAAAACCCGTATAACTCCGTCACGGCGTTTCAAAATAGGACACAGTGCGGTCATTTGATCTCGGTTTGGCAAAAATCGTTCAGCCACCGAGTGAGCTGCCGATGAGATACTACTATGCTGATCGACTCGTCGCCGTTGCTATTGTTTTTCGCGATGATAGTCAGCCTCTTGGCGCTCGCCGCCTTTGATTTCTATGCTTACTCACCAAAACCTTCTGGCGTCGCAATGCGATCGCGCGAATTAGCGCCGGGCCTCATTATATTTTTCAGCCTCTGCGCTGCGATCCTCGGACTGGCGCTGCATACTCCAGTCGACTTTGAGCAGCTCATCCTCAGCGGTGCGAACTACGCACCCAGGACCGTCGGTTCAGATCGGATGCGCTTACTGTCTTACGTTTTTGTCACCACTAATATTTACGAGAGCGTATTGCTCGCACTTTCGCTTCTGACCTCTGCCGTTTTTCTTGGTCGATTTCGAATGTTGGGATGGAGTCTCGTCGTTCTTGGCACCATCGCAGGTACGGGCTTAACTGCAGCTCTCGTCGATCCTGTTGGCCTGACCTACGGACCATTCGAAGTCTGCGTCGGACTCTTCGGTTGCTCTTTGTTGTGTTTCTATTGGGAGAGCGGAAGAGATTTCACTCGCGCGCGAATCTCGAAAATCTTAATGCCGGCTAGTGTGTTGTTAGTGGCCGCTATAGGCATTCTCATTCTTGGCTTTTTGAAAACATCAGCATTCCGACCCGAGCTGATCGCAGCACCACTTCTGATCTCGACAATGATCGCTGCTGCGTTCGCCAAGATCCAGCGGATGTCGGGTCCGCACTGGGAAGCAACTTCACTCTTTTTCGTAACCGCGATCGGTGGTGCGGTCAGTATCGGATTCGCTGCTTACGTTGCACCCCAAGGTTTCGATCTTCCCAAGTGGAGAAAAGAAGGCGTAACGATTCGTTTGCAGATTCGCGAGGACTTGCAGTCCGCGATGGCTCCGCTAGAGAAACCTAATGAGGCACAAGAGCCCACGGTAGAATCTGAACTTAATTTCGCCTCCGAACTTCAAATCGCAGGCCGCCGATTGCAGCATTTCATCATGACCGGCGAAAACGGCAAGGTTGTGGAAAACGATAAGAAGGTTATTGAGGAACTGAAGCTTGTAGGCCGAATGATCGGCGTACTTGAACGGCTGCATCGCTCTCGTGCTGCCGTCGAAGATGCAGAACGTCGTACTCGAGCCGCGGTCTTTCAGAGTGATGCGTTCACTCAGGCCGACGCGCTTTACACATTCTGGCAACGTGATCGCCCGTGGATGGACGCCGAGCTTGTTGCATTTCGCGGTCAACCGGCGATGCAATCTTTCGTGCAGGCGCTGAACAGCGATCTCGACCGACTCACGCAAGCCGCTCTCGATGTTGAAGTGCGACGAGTTGACGCGTGGGTCGACTGGGCGACTCGACAACCGAGCAGTCGACTGCCGTCGATGAAAATCGTCGCGTTCGAGCAAGCCGCTCGGCTTGAAACTCTTTCGACCAACGCGAAATCGATGCGTCTTCAACCTGATCCGCGAATTTATACTTTACATCGCAATCTAAGGAGGATGGCATCAGTGTCTTCGACCGGCAAATGGGAGTAACACATGACCATCTTCAAAAAGATAATTGATAAAAAGATTCCAGCGACAATCGTCTACGAGGATGATCTCTGCCTCGCGTTTCGCGACATCCAAGCGCAAGCACCGACGCACATCCTGTTAATTCCAAAAAAAGAAATCGTGTCGATGGCCGACGTGACTAGCGACGATCAGAAGTTGCTTGGTCACATGATGGTGAAGGCTTCAGAAATCGCCGCAAAAGAAGGACTCGCCGGCGACGGCTACCGTCTCGTGATCAATACGAAACGCGATGGTGGTCAAAGCGTAGATCACTTGCACATTCACATCCTAGGTGGCCGCGCAATGCACTGGCCCCCGGGCTGACTGTGAAAACCGCGGCACCGCGGTTTCTTACTAAGGCGCAAGACGCCGCTGAACCCACGCGCCGTTTTCGAATTTTATCTCGAAACGTTCATGTAGGCGATTCGCTCGCTCTTCCCAGAACTCGAATCGCGACGGAGTTAAACGCCAGCCGCCCCAAAATGGCGGACATGGAATCGGAGCTGTACCGAAACGCTTTTCTGTTTCTTTAACTTTCTCAATCAATTCTTCACGACTCTTAATATAGCGCGACTGCGGTGATGACCACGCACCGATCTGACTCTCACGCGCGCGCGATCGAAAATAACGATCCGATTCTTCAGCGCTAATTTTTTCAACGACGCCTTCAAGCCGGACCTGACGACGTAAAAGGTTCCAGTGAAAAACCAACGCGGCATTTACATTTTCATTCAGATCCGCAGACTTCGCGCTTTCGTAGTTTGTAAAAAACTCGACCGCTTCGCGCCCCGCCGAGCTTTGCGAAGAACCTTTGAATAAAACGATTCGCGCCGAAGGAATTCCACTTTTTGACGCTGTCGCAAGTGTCATCGCCGTCGGCTCTAAGGCTCCTGCCGAAGTCGCATCTGCGATCCAGGTACGCAACGCTTCAAATGGATCACTGGGCAATGAAAGAACACCTTCGCCGATTTTTTGAATTCCTGGCTTTTCGTTATTCATGCCCGCATTCTTGACCTAAACCTTGCAATGGTCAATCGTCCCACCGTGAACGAAGACTCGATCCTCAGACAAATTCGGAACTGGTGCTACGGGACTCACGTAGATTCGACGATGTTCGGCGTCGGCGACGACGCTGCGGCCATTCAGCCAAGCGGACGACCGATTTTGTTTTGTTCCGACATGACGATCCAAAACGAACATTTCAATCTCGATTTTTCGACTCCAGCGGATGTCGGTCATAAATGCATGGCCCGCGTGTTGAGCGACCTTGCAGCGATGGGAGCACAACCGCTAGGCGTAACCATTTCGATTGCGCTTCCCAAGAGCTGGCAAGCAAGCAACCTCGAAACTTTCCTCGAGAATTTTTATGAGGGAGCCGTCGCGGTGTCGCGCGCATTCAAAGCACCTATCGTTGGCGGTGATCTGACTCGCGTTGCGGGACCAATCACGATCGATGTCGCAGCCATCGGAGAAACTCGTTTCCACGGAAAGCCTTGGCGGCGTACGGGTGCATGTCCACGCGATCTCGTTTTTGTCACAGGGCCCCTCGGTGCAGCCGCTTTCGCGCTCGAAGAAATGAACGCCGGCCGAATTTCACAATTACCTTCGGAGATCGCAGCAAGACATTTGCGTCCGCTTCCACGATTCGATGTCGGCGAACGTTTCGGCACGCATCCGGTGCATGCCGCAATCGATATCAGTGACGGACTTGTTCGCGATGCGCTTCGCCTTTGTATTGAATCAAACGTTTCGATGGTCATCGATGAGTCAAGAATTCCACTCGTCGAATCGACAAATGGAAGCGACTCTAAACGCATCGACTTCGCATTGAGCGGCGGCGATGACTATGAACTTATATTAATTGTGGCTGCAGGCTGGGCCGAATCTCCGTTTGGAACGACCGAACTGCGTGCCATCGGCGCATTGCCGATCGGTAAGATCGAAGCGTCGGCCAAACGCGGTCATCCCGAAGTGTTCGTCACTTCAGAAAACGGCGCTCGCAGGCTTGTAGCGTCGACATCGATCTCTCCTTCCGGTCACGACCCATTTCGAGACGCCTAGGTTTTCAAAAAGGTCCGGAATGTTTACGGCAGAGGACCTGACAGCCGAAACGTCTCTATGGCAAATGGTGCGAAGTCAGGCACGGGCGACCTCACAAACGATCTCTCTGGTGAATACTCACCACGCATCCCGCGTTACAATCTCATCGCGGATGACGATGGCCGCGTGCGCTTGGCTGACGGTCGCGACAACGACGGGCCCATCATCGAAGGACTGCTGCTAAACTTGTCGGCGACTGGCGCAATGATCAGTCTTCGCGAGTCCACAGCTCGCGCACGCTTTCTTGACGAAGGCGAAATGATCAAACTCGAACTCGCGATTCCCGAACGCGGTCGATTTGCGTTTTATGCGACAGTCGTGCGCCTTGAACCGGCCGAACAAGACGGATTTTGGGAACTCGGTCTAGCCTTCCGAAATCTACCGTCGGCAGTCCTTCAAGTTTTGGACAGATACGTGACAACAAAATCGAAAGACTATTCGCACCCTCGAAATTTTGATTTCGCAGCGTCCCGAGGGCTCGAACACGCCGCCCGTCTTACTCCGACGCGATTGATGTCACTTGCACAATCAACGCTGAAACAGCCGCTCTGGTGGCTGGCTGTACTCGCATTCACCATGGCCGCATTTTCGCCGATGGTGTTGCCGAAAATCCTCGAAAGCCTCGGCCGCTAGGCCAGAGGCTTATCGAAGATATGGTTGCCGCCACGATCAAAGGCATGCAGAACGATGTCTTCGAAATTCGTCCTGGCCAAAGCAATCAGCTCAAAATGATGAGTCGAATTGCGCCACGTTTTATTTCAGATTCGCTGCTAGCGCGTGGATCTGATCCTTCGCCAATCCGCTGATAGCCAGCCGATCAATAATCTCTTGAGTCGATTTCCCAGCTTTCTTCATAGCCGTCGCTTCAGCGCGAATTACATCTATCAACTCCGGATCGAGGTCACCAGAGGCTGCAGATCCAGAATTCGCGAGTAGGTCTTTAATAATCTTCGTAATCGATTCGAAAAAATCTGCGGCAATGCACGCACCCTTGTGTTCGTAGTTTTAATTAATGCAAAAGGCGACCGGAACCACCACCGTCGGCGCCGCCGGAGCCGTCGTCTTCTCCACCGCTCGTGTCGTCGTCGATGATGAATCCGCCATCGGTGTCATCTGGATCGTCAGAACCTTCTTCGTCGTCCGGTACGTCGTTACCGCCGTCATCACTTTCGGCCTCGACCGTTTGGATTTCTAAAATCTTCAGATCTATCTCGATGTCGAGACCCGCCAACGGATGGTTGCCATCGACCGTTGCGTTCTCGTCGTCGACTTCAACAACTCTTACTGTAATTTCTTCGCCCAGCGGTCCGACTGTCGAGTATTTCATGCCGACTTGGACATCGGCTGCTTTAGGAAACGTAGAAAGTGGAACCGTCGTCACCAGTTCGTCATCGAATTCACCGTAAGCTTCTTTCGCCGCGATACCGATAGAGGCCTCGAAGCCCTCGGTTTTACCTTTGATGACGGCTTCGACTGCGGGAAGTGTCTGGTCTTTGCCAAATTCTAGAATAAAGGGATTCTCAGGCGTGCGTTCTTCAAGCACGTCGCCGCGATTTGTTTGAAGTTTGTAAGTTAAAGTGACACGGGTCCCTTCACCCACTCGAATCGACATACTTCACGCTCCCACCGCTTTTGCGCGAGATCAAGTCTAGTCAAATACTCGTCCCGAAAAACCAGCTCTCCGCCAAATTGGGCGACGATCGGAGTCACCATCTGAACGTCGACGAATTCAAATCCAGAAGCCTTCAGCAACCTAAGCATCGTAAGTAAAGCGACTTTTCCCGCATCTGGTTCGGTGTGGAACATGCTTTCGCCGCTGAAAACACCGTGAATGAAAACTCCATAGAGTCCGCCGACCAGTTTTCCGTCGAGCCAAGTTTCAATCGAGTGAGCAAGCCCCGCATCGAAGAGGCGAACATAAGCGTCGACCATTTCCGGTAAAATCCAAGTGCCGTCCTGGCCTTTGCGTTTCGAGACCCGGCAATGACTCAAAACTTCTC
>JAYSYF010000393.1:0-2816 GCA_043716655.1 Bdellovibrionales bacterium
CATCGAGCCTTCAGAGGCCGCTAAGTATTACCTCGATATCGGCATCGCGAACCGCAAAAGCGGTTTCGCCGATCGTACATCATTCGACGTCATCACCACTCCCGAGCAAACCACCGCCGCTCAATAGCTTCCACGCGTTTTCTCTATCGCGGAGTTTCGTGTGACAGGTGGAAAAATCTTCGACACCGAAAAAGACATCAGATTCTCCCCCGTTTGGATTTTCCCAAACTGAGACACTTTCACGACTTTGGCACGCCTTGCATAAGTAAAGGTCGTACGACTTTTAACTTCATGCAGGGGCGGCAAACGTGACGAACATTTTGGCTATCGTGATCTTGGTCCTAGGATTTACTGCGCAAACCGCACATGCAGGTGGCAGCATCTCGAGTCCAGAAACCCGAGGCTGGGTTATGGAAGACGGAAGGTACGTCGACTTTTGGCGATCGCGCGCTGGATTGGCAGCGACGGCTAAGGCGGCAGCAGAAAAGGCCGCGAAACAAGCTGATATCGATGACCGACCACAACTCGCAAGACATTACATTGCTAAATATGGTGAATCGCAGTGGAAAAGTTTCGGATCCTGGAAATCGACGGCAGACCTTCGCAAAATGCTCAGCGTAGTTGGCGTCGTGGCCATCGTCGGAGCGTCGGTCGGTGTATCGGAAAATGCACAAGCAGCTTCGGTGCGAATGCAGCCGAACCCAAGTAGCGCTGCCACCCAGGAACCTACGCCGGGCACGACAGCATCGTCGTATCAAACCTACGGGGCCCCTGCTCGAAACACGGCGAAATAAGCGATTTGCTTACGGAGCGGCGGGCCGCAAGATCCGCCCAATCCCAAACAACAAAGTTCCCGACACTGCGCCTCCTACGGCGTGACTTTGGCCGCGGCGATAAAGCTGATCGGTGCTTTCGATGTCGCAGAGTTGATTTTCGACCACACTGACTGAACACATCGCAACTCCTCGAGAATATTTGCCTAATGTATCTTTCGTCATTGCGCCGCCATAAACCATCGCGGTCCAACCAGCATAGCGAGACGTCAACGCTAGGAACTGCTTCACCGTCGCTCCGCCGAGTCCGCCAGCGACGGACATTAACAACCCGGCTTGCGCAATCATCTGCGGAAACTTTTCGTAGCGCCTATTAAGGTTCCTAAAGATTTGGCTGACCACCATGCATGCGTCGCCGCGCTTCTCGGACGGCGTATTCTCGAGAGCCTTCAAGACGTACGGAATCATCAACATTAATTCTTGCGGCGCTTTCTCAACCATGTTTTCCAAATCACGACTGCTCTGCTTTTTCATTTCTGCATAGGCTCTTGCAAGATTTTGTGGTGTCACTTCATTGTCGAAAAAAAGTAGAATCGGAGAGTTCGAGATCAGTTGATAATATTGAATCTTCGCCTCTTGCGGCGCCATTTTTTTACTTAACGCTCGCGCTTCTTTAAAATCTTCATCCGACAATCCACGCAGATGTGTCAGGCTTCCCTTCTTCCAGACCGAGGGAAAAAAGTTTGCGACCAAATCCTGTGTGAACGGTTTGTCATGCCGAACTCTTTGGCCCCAGGGTGCGTCCCGAGGACCAACAGAGATCTCGGGATCTTCACCTACCACCATCATGATTCGCATCGTTCGAAGCTTATCTTCGAGCGCGGGCACAAAGTTCGAAGCAAAACCAAAACATTCTTCGTCACTTGGGATTTGACCTTTGAGTTGCTTAAAGTCTTCGAGTTTTAGATTCGCGAAACGCTGTCCCGCCTTCGCGACTTCTTCGACTTTCTTCGAACAAACTTCCCCAATGTCTAACAGGGTTCGCTGCGCTTGAATGTCCCGTTGAATCAGCTTTGTAGTTTCGCGAGTTATGTTTTTTAGCGCGATCTCGAGCTCTTTCGGGGTTTGTTCTTCACTGTAAGTGAATCGCTCTCGAGTGCATGAGAATGCTTGAGCATGCATTCGCTTTTCCCAATTTTCAGTCCGTAAGACAAACTCACCCAGCGCATCGAACGGCCCCGGAAAGAGTTTTTTTTGAAAGAGTCGTTCAACCTGATCGTTGGTGATTTTCGATTTCTGACCGGCGCATTGAGGAAAATCGTAAATCGTCGACGCTTTCACGACGACATCCTTAGTATCTGCAAATGCCATCGCAGATGCGAAGATCGTCACGATGAATTCAAAGCTGATGAGGAGCGCGATCACACGAGCCGACATACAGACTTCATCGGCATTTTTCGCTCTCAAATCGAGACGATGAGCCTGAAGCACGACGAGACCAACGGCCTAGCTCTGGACCCGGTCGGTGGACGTTTTAGGCTGAGTAGCAATAAAAACGCCCCATTTCGGAGCGCTTTGTTTATTTTCCGATGATCGAGGTACCTCGATCAGGAATTTCTTCGAGATTACTCGGCAGCTGGAGTCGCTGTTTCGGCTGTTTCGACAGGGAGTGAAGTGTCGACCATGCCGACCATTTCAGAAGTCAAACGAGCTGCTTTTCCTTTGAGGCTTCGCAGGAAGTAGAGTTTCGCGCGACGTACTTTACCGCGAGCGATAACTTCAACGCGATCAACCGATGGGCTGCGGAACGGGAACGTACGTTCTACGCCCACGCCTGCCGAGATCTTGCGAACTGTGAAGGTCTTTGTAGCGCCTTCGCCCTGAACTTTAATGCAAACACCTTTGTAGAGCTGAACGCGCTCTTTATCACCCTCGCGAACTTTTACGTAAACGCCAAGAGTGTCGCCAGCGCCGAATTCCTGAACCTTCACGTTCACTGGAACTTTTTTAGCATTCACGCTACGGATTAGATCCGACTCGCCA
>JAYSYF010000394.1:0-8619 GCA_043716655.1 Bdellovibrionales bacterium
GCCGATGACAGATGGTGCGCTCGTGTGGAAGCGCGCGGACGAAGCCTGGTTCACGATGTATTTCACCGGCCCTGCGGGCGTAATGAAGACTCAGTCTGAATTACTGCGGGGTATGGCATTCGTCGCGCGGAGTTTTCAGTCGCAGGATGGTTTGAAACTAGCGGATAAAATCACTGTCCCTTCGGAAGTGCTGGTCGAGGACGAGGCACCGGTGGCCATGAGCTGGACGACCGACCCCTACACCCAAGGTAGCTATTCTTTTTTCACATACGCACTTCGCGCTCAGCTCGAGCGCACAGACACGGTTGAAGGCGAACAAGTTTTGCCGCTGTTTGCTCCGATCAATCGGAAGATATTTTTTGCCGGCGAGCACACGACGATTGATCAAGATATTCGCGGAACGATGGAAGCAGCCGTGGACTCGGGTGTACGTGTCGCACGCCTACTGAAGAAGACCGCTTTTTAATACCGAGTTTACGTGTCGAGGTCTTGTTCGGACGAATCGTCACCCAGAAGTTTTCGAAACTTTTTTAAGAGCGACGGTAGCTTCGAAAGTGCGGAGGACATGCGCATATAATCGCGCATTGGCATCAATGGGTTGCCACCGTAAGCACCGGGCGTCGTGATCGATTTGCGAACTACGGAAACTCCGGCAAGTTGGACCCCGTCGCAAATTTCGATGTGACCGGTCACGGATGCGTTGCCTCCGCTGACAAAGTTTTTTCCAATCTTTGTCGAGCCGGCAACGTTGAATCCTGCTGTGATGATCGAGTTCGCACCGATCACAACGTTGTGGGAGATTTGGATGCGATTGTCCAGGATAGCTCCTGAATCGATGCGCGTGTCACTGAAAGTTCCACGATCCACATTTACGTTGCCGCCGATGTGAACGCGATTGCCAATGATGACTCGTCCCGTGTGTGGGATGCGATAGTGATTGCCCTTCGAGTCGTGGGCGTAACCGAAACCTTCTTTGCCGACGACAGTGAACGGATTGATTTCGCAGTCGTCACCGATGTCGCAAGTCGGCCCGATGTAAACATGTGGATGCAGCACTGTGCGCGCGCCGATTTTGCTGCCTGCCTCGACGACAGTGTGCGCGCCGATGACCGAATCGTGACCAATGTCGACACCTCTGGCGATGACGGCGTACGGCCCGATTCGGGTCGTCGAAGAAATCACGGCCTCGGGATGTATGATCGCAGTCGGGTGAACGAGTGCCGTAAAATCCCGGTTTATGTACGGGGTCGTTTGAAAAAACTTTTGAATTGTCTCGCGCATGGCGAGTTCGGGTTCTTTCGAAAAGAAATGTGGCCGGAAGGCAGGGCCGGTGAGTCTTTTCGAAATGACCTCGCGGGTGTTTTCAGGAAAACAGAGGACACTTGCTGAACCTTGCAGCGCTTTTTCGAAGTATTTCTGCTGGGTGACGAACGCGACTTGCTCGGGACCGGCTGAATCGGGGCTATTAACCGAAGAAATGATCAGTGATTCGCCGCCGCTATCTTTTTTTTCTGGTGCGAAGTGCGTAGACGTGACAAGTGATCCGAGCGCTTCGGAAATGTTCTGTATGGTTACTGCCATGGGCTTGTCTTACCTGTTTTTCTGGCTTGTTTTGTAGCGGTCTCTTGTCTAGTTTGATTTATCTTAAGGCGGCATTATGCTGAGTCAGTTGAAACGGGTTTCGCAACGCATCACATCGGTAGTACGCGATGGGGTGTTGGACGGAAAAATCGGGGGATTAATGGCGGCAGGAAAGTCGGCAAAGGGTTCTGCGAACGCAAAAAGCAAAGCGAAGCCAAAGGCCGCAAGCAAGCCGGTTGCTAAGGCCGCGGCAAAGGCGCCGGCGAAAGCCGCTGTAAAAGCAGTTTTAAAAACTGTAGCCAAGCCCGCTGCTGCGAAAGCTGCCAAACCGTTGGCAAAACCAGCTCCGAAGGCCGTTGTTAAGCCGGTTTTAAAAGCCGCCGCTAAAACGCCAGAAAAGACGCCAGCAAAAGTTCCGGGCAAAGTGGCAAAAGCTGCGGCTCCGGTGACGACTGCAAAGCCAGCAGCTCCAGCCGCAAAAGCAGGAAAAGCGCCGGTCGCCGCGAAAGCGGCCCCGATCAAAGATAAAAAAGGCAAAGGTAAGGCAGCAGAGGCCGGAACTGATGACGTCATACTTTCGGATGATTTCGCCGGTGCCGAAGAGTTCGCAGCCGACATCGCGTCTGACATGGAAGCAATGGAAGCTCTGGATGCAGCTGCAGAAGCGCCGGCTGAGGCGCTTACTCCTTCAGCAGCGTTGTTAGCTGCGATGAAGCCGACGATTTCGGAAGAAAAAGCCGCTGCGAACGAAAAGAAAAAGAAAAAAGACGACCTTAAGCTCGATCGCAATGGCGATCTCGAAGCCCAGTGGCAAACGTTGAAAGATAAGAACAAAGCGATTAAACCCGTAAATTACAAGATGTCAGAGAGCTTTGAAGCTCGTATTCCCATCTTGCATAAGGTCCTCGGATGGGGCTTTATCATCACGAACCAGAACGATCGTTTGGAAGTGCTGTTTCAGCAGGGAATCAAATTCCTCATTTCGAACTATAAGTCGTAGGCGCAAGCCAGAAACTCTTCCCCTGTGAATGCAGGGGAAACATAAGGATAAGTACGCGGATGGCGAAAGACGATTTAGCGCAACTCGAAGGAAAGATTGTCGACGTGAATGCGGGCGGGCTCTATCGGGTCAAGCTCGAGAACGAAGTCGAGATTGTGGCGAGACTCTGCGGTAAGATGCGTCGTTTCAATATTCGTGTCGTTGTCGGCGACAAGGTAACTGTTGGCGTGTCGCCCTATGATCCCACGAATGGCTTGATTCTTTACCGCCACAAATGATTCCCTAGTTCCCACTATGAGCGCAACTATGAGCCCGAATACGAATCTGGCCCCAATTTCATTCGCGGTATACCGCGAAAAAACAATCCCGAAGATCTCGCTGAAAGCAGCGCAATCTGTGCTCGAGCTAGCCGCTGAAGGCGGAACAGTTCCGTTCATCGCGCGCTATCGAAAAGAGAAAACGGGCGGACTCGACGAAGTTGAAATTCGCGACGTTATCGAAGCGAATGAAACACTGACGGAATTAAATAAACGTCGCGAATTCGTTTTCACCGAGATCCATACTCAAGGAAACTTAACGGACGAATTGAAGAAACGAATCGAACAGACGTTCGATCTCGGTGATCTCGAAGAGATCTATCGTCCCTTCAAAAAGAAGAAAAAAACCAAAGCGACGCTTGCGCGCGAAGCTGGTCTCGAGCCGCTCGCCGATTGGTTGTGGAAGATTGGACACGGGGAAGAAACTCCCGCTGTCACAATGGAAATTAAGGCGAAAGATTTCTTGAACGTCGCAGGCGGAATCGTCACTTACGATTTAGCTTTGAAGGGTGCACAAGATATTATCGTCGAGAAGCTCTCGAACGACGCTGGTCTTCGTGAGCGCATCCGTCAGAATTTCTTCGACCTCGGCAAGATCACTTCGAAAAAAGCAAAAGGCTTCAAAGCTCACTCGAAATTCGAGATGTATGCGGAGTTTGCTGAACCCGTTAAGAGTTTGGCAGAGAAGAAAGCGTCGCACCGCTACTTGGCCATGCGCCGAGGTTGGGCTGAAGAAGAACTGACTGTTGCCGTTGAAGGCGATGAGGCAGCGAATCTTCAGCTATTCGAGCGAACCACATATCTTCCCGCAGTTGAAAAAGCGGTCGCGGGAAATGCGGAAATTGGCAAGGTCCTTGAGTTCTTAAAGACGTGCGCAAAACTTGCGTACACGGTTCACGTTCATCCTTCGATTTCGAACGAAGTTCACCGTGTGTTGAAAGATAACGCCGACAAAGACGCGATCACGGTCTTTGCTGAAAACGTTCGTAAAGTATTGCTCTCAAGCCCATTCGGTCCGCGCTGCGTGCTTGGAGTCGATCCAGGTCTTCGCACAGGTTGCAAAGTCGCATTGATCGATAAGCAGGGGACGTTCATCTCGAATACGGTTTTGCACATCTTGGGCGAAGGCGCTCATGAGAAAGCAAAAACGTTGTTTGCGGAAGTGACCAAACAAATCGCAATCGATGCGATTGCGGTTGGTAACGGAACCGGTGGCCGCGAGGCTGAAACGTTCATTCGCAAGGTTTTAAAAGAAATCGAAAAAGAAATTCCAGTGATTCTCGTCAGCGAGTCCGGTGCTTCCGTTTATTCGGCGAGCGACGTCGCACGCGAAGAGTTTCCGGATCTCGATCTGACGATTCGTGGAGCCATCTCGATTGCTCGACGACTTCAGGATCCATTGGCCGAATTGGTTAAGGTCGATCCGAAGAGCATTGGTGTCGGTCAGTATCAGCACGACGTTTCGCAAACGGCTTTGAAGAAGTCGCTTGGCGAAGTGGTCGAGAGTTGCGTGAACGGCGTGGGTGTTGATCTCAATACCGCTTCGGCTCCTTTACTTTCGTATGTTGCGGGCATCGGTCCGGCACTCGCGAAGTCGATCGTCGATCACCGTAAGACCAACGGTCTTTTCTCGGACCGCGATCAACTTTTGAAAGTGACACGCTTTAGTCCGAAGGTTTTCGAGCAGTGCGCAGGTTTCTTGCGAGTTCCGCAGGGTAAACATCCGTTGGATTCGACTGGTGTACATCCCGAGCGTTACGCGGCTGTTCGAGATATGGCAGCCGAGCTTGCTGTTCCTGTGACTGGACTCTTCGGCGAGAACGCGAAGAAGATTCTCGCGCTCCGAACGAAGTGGGCTCAGATCATCGGTGAATTTACTTTCGACGATATCGTGCGCGAACTCGAAAAACCTGGCCGCGATCCACGTGATCCGTTCAAGGTCTTTGCGTTCCGTGACGACATTTTCGATGTGAAGGATTTGAAAGAGGGCATGATTTGCCCAGGTATCGTGACGAACGTTACGAACTTCGGCGCCTTTGTCGACATCGGTGTTCATCAAGATGGACTCGTTCATATCTCGGAACTTTCAACGAAGTTCGTCGATGATCCGCGCAAGGTTGTAAACCCTGGCGATCAAGTGACGATTCGAGTTCTTGGTGTCGATCTCGAGAAAACTCAAGTGTCGCTGTCGATGATTCTCGAAGCTGGGGCTCCACGCGAGCGAGCAGCTCGTGGAGAAGCAGCGCCACGTGCAGAGCGTGCACCGCGCGGTGATCGTGCTCCACGTGGAGACAAGGCGCCGAGAGCGCCTCGTGAACCGAAGACTCCACCACCAACGCCGACTCCTGGGCCGCGTGTGGGTGGACCGCAAATTCGTGATCCGAATGCTCCGATGCCTCAAGCAGGTGGCCGACCAACGCCACGCGGACCGGGAATGATTCCGGCCGCAGGCAGTGGACCGCGTCCTGGAGCGCGTGACGAACGTGCTCCGCGGGACGAAGCTCGCGGTTTCGGCGGAGGACCTCGTCCGCATATGGGTAACGATCGCGGCGGTAGTGGAAATCGCGGCGGCGGTTTTGGTGGCGGTTCGCCATTCAATAATCCATTTGCAGCGTTGCTCACGAACGATTCGAAAAATTCCAAAAATAAATAAAGCGTGAGCCTTCTCGGCTCGCGATTCATGATTGGCGCGGAGCGAAACCGCTGCGGAAGCGATGTGCGTCATGCTGCGAAAACTTGAGCGCTTCTTTTATTATCCCGTTCTGGTGTTCGGTACTGCTGGAACACTCGGACTATTTTCAGCGCGTGAATACTTACTCGCCATTGCTGCGACGATTGCGATCGCAGTTTTGTGGGCTCGCCCGTTGTTGCCTCGGAAATTCGAGCCAGTTTGGCGGATTTGTCTCTGGCTCTTTGTTTGTCCGTCCGCGATTTATCTAGCCTGGATTTCGACGTGGATCGCCTATTCGAAATTTTAGAATTCGGTCGGCGATTTGAACGAATCCGTGTCCGCCGGTTTTTTCTGTGACGTATGCGGGTTTGTGTTTCAAGCGATCGACGAAGTTGACGATGTTAGCAACGGCGAAAGAATTCGTGAACGCTTCGAACATCGGCTCGTCGTTCGGCGAATCACCGCAAAAAGCGACTTCAGAGTTTTCTTCGGCGAATTCAAAGCCGAGCTCTTTTTCACAATAAATTTTGGTCATCGAAAGTTTGTCGTATTTTCCGAACCAGCCGTTTACGTGGATCGAACTTACTTTTGCGATCGCCCCATGTTTCGTGAAAATGCTGACGATTTTGTCGATGTCGGCTTCTGGAAGTGGGCCGACGTCCTCCGCAAAATCGATTGCGAGATCCATGAGACGCGAGAATTGGTCGCTCGCGACAGCGCAGCCGCGCACGTTTCTTAGAACTTCGTAACGGACTTGCTCAAGAGCTTCGCGATTTTTCGCCATGGTTTTTTCATCGACGACAAAGTGACGTTTCATCTTTTTTTCCACTTCGCCGTTTGCGGGATTGCCGAGATAACGGAAGTAAAAACCGCCGTTTTCTCCTATGACACCGTGAACGGGCCAGAAGCGCGCGATCATTTCGCACCAGCCGGCCGGGCGGCCTGTGACAGGCACAACGCGAACTCCTGCCTCATGTAGTTTCCAAAGACTTGCGTACGCTTCTGGTCGAAGCACGCCTTCGTCAGTGAGTGTGTCATCGATATCTGTGAAGACGGTGTGAACGGGGCTTTGAAATTCGGAAAGCGATTTCATTGTCTTGTTCATAAGTTCAGCCTTTGTTAGAAACTTCTAAAATTATGAATGGAACCGCCCCGTAAATCACTCAGCGATGTTCAGTGGATGTGGAAATGATAAGCACAATCGGACTAATTTTCTAAAACAGAAATAAAAAATCGCCGCGACAGAATCTCGAGATCCGCAAAGTTGAACGGTGATTCGAATGGAATGGGAATCGCCTCGAGAACTCCCAAAGTGCTTAACATAACTGCCGCCACACAAAACAGGTGAAGCCTTTTGCCGGTAACGGTTTGCGGGATTCAACTTAGCGCAACATAAGCGTTCTTAAATTCCCTGCCGGGGTGGTCTGGTCTGGTTGGTCTGAACAACAGGCGTCAACAGGTCCGCGGTCCGAATTCTAGATCAATCAGGTCGCCTGCACCTAAAATTCGCTTGCGCGAGTGGCAAGCGTTGCTCCACTTTAAGAAACGCGGGTGCTCCGATTGCGTAATTGCATAATAAGGAGCGTCGCACCGCGGCACCGACGGTGTCGTGAATATTCTCATAAGTTTGGCGGCAGCTTTGGCTAAGGCGAAAAGAATCAAAAGCGCAACCGCGCAAGAATTGTCTGACGACGGAGCTGCTACTGGCAGATCTTCCGGCGGCGGCGGCAAAACTCTTGTCGTCGTTGAGTCGCCAACAAAGGCTAAAACAATTCGAAAATTTCTCGGCAAAAATTTTATCGTTGAGAGTTGCATGGGGCACATCCGCGATTTGCCACAGTCATCAAAAGACATCCCAGAAAAATATAAAAAACAAAAATGGGCACAGCTTGGCGTCGATACAGATCACGAGTTCGAACCAATTTATTGCGTTCCGAAAAATAAGACGAAGATTGTTTCGCTGTTAAAAGAAAAACTTAAAGAAGTAGATCACCTCCTACTCGCGACGGACGAAGACCGCGAAGGAGAAAGCATTAGCTGGCATTTGGTTGAGACTCTTAAACCTCAAGTTCCGTTTCGACGAATGGTGTTCAACGAGATCACCGAGAAAGCGATTCTCGCGGCAGTGAAAGACACTCGTGAGATCAATTCGAATCTCGTGCGCGCTCAGGAAGCTCGACGGATTCTTGATCGCTTGGTTGGCTACACGATTTCGCCTCTGTTGTGGAAGAAAGTTGCTTACGGTTTGTCCGCCGGACGAGTTCAGTCGGTTGCCGTTCGGTTGATTGTCGAGCGCGAGCACGATCGGATTCGTTTCAAAAAATCTAGCTACTGGGATCTCGAAGCCGAGAATGAAAAAGACTCGATCAAATTTAATTCGCGACTGATTGCCTATGAAGGCAAGCGAGTTGCGACCGGCAAAGATTTCGATTCGACGACGGGAGCTCTGTCAGCTGAACGAGTGAAAGATTCTGTCGCACTTGACGAAAAGCGTGCAGCTGCGATTTTAGCGGCACTGAAAACCGCAGCCTGGAAAGTGACCGAAGCTGAAGAAAAACCGATCTCGCGGAAACCTGCGGCTCCGTTTATCACTTCGACACTTCAGCAGGATGCGAACAGAAAGCTTGGGCTTTCGGCGCGCGAAGCGATGCAGGTTGCACAATCGCTGTACGAGCAAGGTTTCATTACCTACATGCGTACCGATTCGACGTTCTTGTCGACACAGGCTTTAGAAGCTGCGCGCGGAAGAATTACGAAGCTTTATGGCACAGAGTATCTGCCGGACGCTCCGCGAACTTACGAAGATAAAAAAGCAAAAGGCGCGCAAGAAGCGCACGAAGCGATTCGACCTGCAGGAACCGAGATGGTTGTTCCCGAAGATACGGGACTCTTGGGACTTCCGTTGAAAATGTACGACCTTATTTGGAAGCGCACGATTGCAAGCCAGATGGTCAATGCACGTCAAAAGCAACTCGCGATTCGTTTTGAAGTGGGTAAAGGAACGTTTGCCGCTAGCGGTATGACGATCGAGTTTCACGGTTTCTTACGAG
>JAYSYF010000395.1:0-8605 GCA_043716655.1 Bdellovibrionales bacterium
CCCTTACCTTGACCGCGAAGTTGTTCGGCGATTGCGAAGCCTGCGGCATCGTCTCCAGGTGCAGTGACGCGACTGCCGGAAGCAAGGCGCCTCAAAGAGGTTTCCATCTGCTCGCTGTTGCGAGTGAGATTGCGATTGGCGGCAATCGCCGCGACATTCGTACCAATTCGTAAAGACACTTTCGCCTCCCGTAATCACGACCGGAAAAATCCCGGTCAGAGCTTCGGTGGACGCGACCCACATTGAGCGACTCTCACAGCTTCCGGCCGGGCCCCCCCGACTTTTAGCAAAAATCTAGATCCCGTCCGTGGGACCTTTGCGCTCGCTTCAAGGAAGTTTGGGCGGTCAGGCCCTGGCGAGCAGCGTTCGGCAGTCTAAGTGCTTTTCGACGCTCTGCGTCGTAACTTGAGTTCTATTTAGCCGCAGTGCATTATCTTAGCGTAATCTTTGCGGTTATCTCATCGCGAGGCGTAGTTCGCCCGGTGGATGAAAAGGCAGGCAAAGAGGATCGCGCGGGCGTCCTCCTGCGAGAGGTTGTTGAACTGGAAGCTCAACGAGTACCCGAGTTCGGGTTTCAACGGCGTCTCTACGCCATGGTTCTTCACCAGTTTGATCTCAACCGTTGCCGTCTTCTGCCCGCTCAGGTGAAGCGTGCCCTGAAGCATGGTGCCGAGAACAGGGACTGGGGCGATCGCTGTTGGCCACAGCAATCGAAGTCCGCCCGCCGATAAATCTAAGAGCTTAAATTCTACCGGCTCTTCGCCTTGGAGTTTGTTTTTTACGAACCGAAGTCCCTCGGTCTTAACTGACACGCGGAAATCTTTGCGACGCTGCAGTCGCAGCAGGTTTCGGCTAGCATCGACAGTGAATGTCGAGAGAGAAACGTCTTCAACGACGTCGCGAATGGCATACTGACCATCGACAAGTCCAAAAATAATTTCGACGGGTGATCCGACTTTCAGCCCGCCGGGGAACGCGTCCTGAATGCTTCCTGCGGCACCATTCGCATCTCGCTTCAGACCAAACACGACTTGGGTTCCGCTCACGCCGCGTATGTCGAGTTCGACGACAGACGAATTAAGCGCGTCGGTCGACTCGCAGTAGATTTCAATATTCAGCGTCACCGCTACTTTAAGTACGCGTGCGATTTCGTCCGCAGATTTTATAACGTCGAATTCTTCATCCACCTTGAAATCCTCTAACGCCTAGGGCGCGACATCAAGTGACAGTTCCGATGATCTCGAAATTGTTTAAGCGGCGCGACGTGTGGAGGACGGGATAGGTATTAACAATTCATGGGCGTTTTCTAAATGAATATGCGCGTGACGTCTCTCGAGTTCGCCAAGGATCGACTGGACAGCGTCCTTCGATTTTTGCTGACTGTAAATTCGGGAGCCCCGTTCCCGCGACGCTTGCTCGAATCGGCGCTCCATTCGGCCAATAGCGGGAAATGCGTCTGGAGCCGCTTGCACCGGTACGATTTCACCGGATCCTGCAGCGAATCTCGCTTTCAAAGCCTCTTCAGCTTCCCGCTTCTTCTCATCGCGCTTTTGTTCTGAATCCCCTTCGGGATTTGAATTTTTATGCGCATCGACCTCGGCCTCAGAAACGGCGCTTCCAAGTGTCGGCTCGACGGCTTTCAATTGCGCGCGAATTAAAAGCGCAAGTCGCGAGAGAGATTCGCGTGTTGTCGAATCAAGACCCTGTTGTATTTCGGTCGTCGCCGCAGGCGGAGTCACGGCGCTAACTGCATTCGCTTGATCAAGACGCGCGCGTTCACCCGCTTCAAGCGAGGCTGGTTCACGAGCAGACTCAAAAGGAGACGCCATTATCTTCACGACTCTTATTTTACCTGCGAATGGATTCTAAGACTTCGAAAAAGCGCGGAACTGTTTGCCGAGATCTTCCGGCGTCTGAATTTGCGACGACTGCTTCAAGACGGCACGTTCGGCTTCAACCATCATTAGGGCGCGGGCCTCAGCCTGCAGGCGTTTCGGAAGACTTCGTGCTTGAACCCATTTTCCGCGTGCGGCCCGAGCGACGCCAATTTGATCGATGAACTCTTTCAGACCGGTTCCGTTCAGTGCAGAAATCTTATAAACCTTTGGCGCATTGGGCCCCATCGAACGCGGATCGAGCTCGAGCGCGATTTCAATTTCACGCGCAAAAATATCTGCGCCAGGTCGATCTGATTTATTCACAGCAAAGTTGTCGGCGATCTCCATGAGCCCCGCCTTCATTCCCTGAATTCCATCACCAGATTCTGGAGTCAGCACGACTGAAACATGATCAGCGACATTCATGATCTCGAGTTCTGTTTGACCGACTCCGACGGTTTCAAGCAGTACTATATCGAAGCCCGCTACATCGAACGCACGAACCATCAACCAAGCAGACGCGCTGAGCCCACCAAGTGAACCCCGCGATCCGAGCGAACGAATAAAAACATTTTCGTCGAGAGCATGATCGCTATAGCGAATTCGATCTCCGAGAATGGCGCCTTGGGTAAATGGGCTTGAAGGATCGACCGCGATAACGCCGATCTTTAGTCCTTCTGCACGCCACAGTCCGATCAATTTTGAAATCAGTGTCGATTTTCCCGCACCAGGCGGACCGGTGATCCCGACCCGAAATGCGGTCGTTTTAGGTTCGAGAAGTTCAGGTGCGTTGCCAACGAATGACGGTCCGACCCGCTCGAGCTGTGTCAGCAGTTTTGCGAGAGCTCGGCGGTCGCCCGAAATAGTCTGTTGGACAAGCTGTTGCTCGATTTCCATCTTAATACTTCCACCGTACATTCGTTATACCGCCATTTAGATCTGGGTCACTCTCTTACAGGACCTACAGCTAGACCGAGTCGATCAGTTTGATTTGGAACCGGCTGACTCTCATCCTAGTGCCCGGATGTTCACTCATTGGTGAACTCTACAATACACAGCAAGGAGACTCCATGAAATCGTTCGCTCTATTTGTAATCGTTCTCGCTTTCGTATCTTCCGCTTCGGCATTGAATCTTAAAGAAAAGAAGCAGTTGAACGACTGGCAGGCATACCTCAAAGACCCAGGCCAGAGCTACATCGGCAAAGTTAAAGAGAACTGCGGTTTTTCTCCAGCAGTTTCGCTCGACGAGAAAATGGTAACTCCATTCATGACCGAGAACGCGAACGCAGCTTCTTATTGCGACGCAGTTCTCTCGACAATGTCAGGAATGTGCGAAGACGCAACAGCGAAACCAATGATCGTAAAGAGCATCAAAAAAATCGACTGCAAACTCGGCAAAAAAGGTGAAGTTGCTTTCGCACTTAAAGGCGGAACTTTGACATTCACTTACGGTGTCGGCGGCAGCAACTTGAACGAAAAAACAAAAGAGTATCTCGAAAACAACCTTCAGTAATTTTTCGGAGTTTATATGAAAATCAGCCGGTTTATTTCAGTTCTGACAATGAGTTTCCTAGTTGTAACTTCACTTAGCCCTGCGGCTCACGCCCTGCGCGTTGTCGAAGAGCAAGTTATTCTCGACAAGATCGACGACTATCAACTGTGTCAGAAAAAAGATTACTCCGGCGATTTTTGTCATGACGCCCTTAAGCGGTGGGTTGAGAAAAATCCCACCGATGCTTTCAAAGCGGGAAAGATGACTCGCCTTGCAATGAATCACTGGGTCGCGATCCCATTCTTCTCGCAAGCCTTCGCAGCAAAACAAGGTCAGTGCAAAGACCAAGATGTTTCTCTCGCTGTAGTCAGCGCGCTCGGACTTCCAGGTGACTCAAATAAAGAAGTCGTAGCTCAAGCAAAAGATATCGCATTCAACAAATGCTATGACGATCTCAAAGTTACGTTACTGAAAGAGATGCCGGCAGACGGCTACATGTTCGCCAACGCGTGCAAAGACCTTCTCGATAAAAAAGTACTCACCGGCCTCAAGGCCGCTAAATGTAAAACCATAAAATAATGAAGGCACACTCAATGAAGAACCATTCGTTAGTTATCGGATCATTCATCATTTCTGCAGGACTTCTGCTCTCTTCTTTCGCTCAAGCTGGAGTTGCCGCTTTCGGTGGCGAAGCGGGCGAAAAACTATTTATTCAAGATGCTCCGAAGCTTGGAAAGAACGCGGCGCTTGTGAAGTTCGAAGGAATCGAATCGCCTTGGGCTGGAAAAGTTATTCGCGTGGATCGCACCAAGTTATCTGGCGGAGAACGCTACGCCTTCGAATACGACCTCGGACTCAGCGGACCAAAACAAATGCGACAGTGGCAAATCGTCGTCGAATCGGGATCGAAGCTCGTAAAGGGAACTCAGTCCCGAAAGATGGAACTCTACATTCAGGGCAAACAAGGTCCGACGGTTGTCGTTCATGATATGGATCTGACAGCTGCTAGTCAGAAGCTAGATCTGATCGCCGAGCACAAAAAGACTCCCTTCAAACCAGAAGTCGACTAGCGCAATCGCGGCAAATGTGTCGAATTATTTGCCACTCGCGAGCAATAGAAAATACCCACGTCGGCATTAAATAGATGCCGAAATAACAAGTAAATACATATAGATACGTCGCATCCTCCGTTTGGCATCGGGCACGGTTCCGTTCTTGCCCTAGCTATAAGACGGAGGACTGTCATGCTTACGCAAACTCGTCTCGTATGGATTGGGCTGATCATCGCGATCTGCTGTGGTCTTGCGATCGAGATTCTTAAAACAACCCGCGCATCACAAGACGGTTCATCTTGGCGTCCACGCATTTTCGGAATGGTTGCTGAGGACGAAGAAAATACTCTCGAACATAGAAGTGTCAAAGCAGGTCGAGCACGCTCGCGTCTTCTTAAAGGACGTGTCGCAGGTTTGTCAGTTACTTCGGCGTTCGTTGCACCACCAGTCGTGGCTGCAGTGATTGCTGGCCCACCAGTTCCAAATCTGACTCCGCTTAGCACCAAGATGTCTGAAGAAGACAAAAAGAAAGCGCTCGACGCCGCTAAGAAAAAGAAAAAGAAGAAGAAAAAAGCAGCTGTCGAAGAAATCGCATCCGTAGAAACTGCGCATGCTCCTCAGCCAGGAAGTGATAAATCGAAATCTTCGTCTGATGTCAGCGGCGGAAGCAGCATGAACAAAGGTTCGAACAATCGTCGATCGATCGTTTTGGGCGGAGCCGAAGTAAACGAAAATCCTGAGACTCTCGAACAGTGGCTCGCTTATATTTTGCGCGAACCTAACTATGACCGCACGTTGAAACTAATCAAGGGTCACGAGATACACACTGTCGATTCCGAAATTTTTCACGAAGTCATCACTCAGATGCTCGCTGACTCGCGTGAAAAAATGCATGAGTACGCTATCTACGCGCTTGGCACTGCCCCAAGTCTCAAGAGCTTCATCTTGTTAGAAGCTGCGAACATGAATGAACCAGACGGTTCTCCACTGAAAATCATGTCGCGAACGAGCCTTATGGCCTATGCGAAACTCGAAAACTTGCGCTACCTCGCAAGCGTTATCTCGGGCGGCGCAGAATCCAACAGCGCTTACGAAGCGATGCGTTTGATTCAGATCGCGGCGAGCCAGTACAAGCCGAAGCCGTCATCACCAACGAGTGGACCGGCAACGATGGCTCTTGCGATCTCTCGTCAGTTCTCGTCACTTGTTCCAGTTCTCGTTCGCGTTTCGCAAATGGCGAGCGACGCAACGCTTCGTCGGGAAGCAACAACCACTCTGCGGTTGGTTCAAGTTATCGTAGGAACTCCGACGCCCGTTGCATCCTTGCAGGGTTCTGAGTTTCGCTAGGCCGCCCCTCGTTTATTCATTCGACAACCGTTGCCCCTCAGTCGCACAGTAGACCTGTAGATGCGACAGTTTATCTTTCGAGCAGCAGCCCTGGTCCTCTTCGCGCACACGTCCGTGGCGTTCGCCTCATTGCAACTTCCGCAGAATATGAATTCAGGCGATCGCAAAGAGGCTTTGCGAATCGTCGGTTTCGGGACCGCCGCAAAAACTCTGACCGATCCGTATCCCCTCGGCGGTTACAACGGACTCGAGCTTGGGCTCTCTCTTGAAACCGTACCTACTGAAGATCTCGGTCGACTCGGCAATCGACTTTCGGCTCCACAAGCCGATGTGACGGTTCCCAAGTTCACAATCGGCAAGGGACTCTATTCCAATCTCGATTTTTTCATCCACTTCATTCCCTACAATCCACGCACCGAACTCTCGCAGTACGGTGGAATCGTGCGATGGAATTTCTTCGAAGCGTCATCGATACCCGTTTCAGCAAGTGTCGTGGCTCACATGAATTCCGGAAACATCAACAATCAGATGACGACACGTTCTTACGGTGTCGATGTCGTCGGCGGAATTAACGTCAACGAAGTCGCGCTGTACGCAGGTGTTGGGGGCGTTCAAGCCGTCGGTACATTCGTTGGTGGCCCAACAGGCGTGACCGACTCACAACGCCTCGAGACCGAGGGCGCTGCGACTTTGCACACTGTTGTCGGTGGCACGTTTCGCCTGAACGGATTTTTCGTAGCAGCACAACTCGACAGATATTCACAAAGTGTCATCAGTGGAAAATTGGGATTTAGATTCTAGGAGAATCAATGACCGCATTTAGCAGCGCAGTTTTCGCCATCGTCGCGTCTTTCACTTTAGCATCATTTGCATCGGCAGAAGACACTGCGCCTGCGCCATCGGCCGGCAAAAAGGTGAGCGTTAAAATCGTGCAACCAAAGAATGGTGCCACCGTTGCGCCAAAGTTCAAAGTGAAGATGACAGTTCAAGGGATGAAGGTTGCTCCGCTCGGTCAAATGAAGAAAGGCACTGGTCATCATCACCTCATTATCGACGGACCCGCGATTCCTGGTGGACAAGTCGTTCCAGCAGATCCAACTCACATTCATTTCGGTAAAGGTCAGACAGAAACCGAGCTGGAACTCGCACCGGGCAAGCACACACTGACGTTACAATTCGCCGACGGCGCGCACATCTCGTACGGGCCGGTCATGAGCGAAACGATCGAAGTGAACGTCGCGGTTCCAGAACCTAAAAAGAAAAAATAAGAATTACGATTTCATTTTTTCGATGATCGAAGATGTCGAGCGTCCTGGCTGGAATGCCAGGGACTTCACTGTACCGCCAAGACTTAGCACATGCTTGGCACCGACGATTTTATCAGGCGGCCAATCGCCGCCCTTCACGAGCACGTCCGGACTTAACAACTCGATTAGCTGAAGTGGAGTTTCTTCACCGAACAACGTGACGTAGTCGACGCATGCGAGCGCGGCCATTATTTCGGCGCGATCGAGCTCTTGTTGAAGCGGTCTCGACGGTCCTTTTAATTTCTGCACGCTTGCGTCGGTATTCAGGGCAACGACGAGGCGGTCGCCAAGCGATCTTGCCTCTTGAAGATAGCGAATGTGACCAACGTGAAGCAGATCGAAGCACCCGTTTGTAAAAACAGTGCGACCCTTTTGACCGGCGCCTTTCAGCACCGTTGCGAGTTCACTATGATCGAGAAATATTTTTTTAGTCATTGGCGGAAGCAGGCGAAGCGCCATCAACCCCGACGAGTTCAAGACCCGTCAGATACTTCAGAACATCGCGGCCCGAGAACAACGAAATCAACGGGAACGCGACGAAACCGGTCATCGCAACAAGGATACCACGCCACATGACGAGCGCTGGATAGTACCAACGCTTTCGTGATTCGTGCTCACCCACTCGAATCTCGTAAGACCATTCGCCAAGCGTTGCACCCAAAAAGCTGCGCGCCGCCAAAACGTAAAGCAATCCGCCAGAGATAAACAAGAATGCCAAAGCGAAAATAGTTTCGCGATCGGTCTGTGAATTCTCGAGAAGCGCCAACAGATTTACATTGGTCATCGAGAGAGCAAGGGCCAAAAGAACACAGCCGATTCCCACAGACACAAGCGTATCAAGTACCGCAGATCCGAAATGCAGTGCGAGCGGACGCTCACCATAAATTTCGAGTTCCGTAACTTTGGATTTCGCTGTCGCCGGTCTAACCGCAGCTTTTCCAGCGAGACTGCCAAGGTGTGGGAAAACAGTTGGGAACGTTTTAGCTAAATTCTCGTCAAGTGACGAAGGACTGCGACCCGTGATTGCGCCGGCCGCTGCCGACGCCGCAAGAATCGCTGCCGATGCCGCCATCGAAGTTTTCGGCTTCATTCCGTAATCGTTGCGGCCCAAAGGAAGTTTTAAGAATCCGCGTTTCGCTTCAGCCGACTTTTCCGCTTCCTGTGAAGCGATCATCGAAGCAGCTGCAGGAGCTCCCGGCGTTGCAATTCCACCTGGCGAACTAAACAGCGGAGATTTACGAAGTGTTGCCGCTGACGACGCCGCAGATGCAACTGCCGAAGCCGAAGACTTTGCATCATTGCGATTTGCCGATTCGTCGGCGAAAAAATCAAGCGACGGCGGAAGTGCCGAGATCAAGTCGGATACACTCTTCGCGTTGTGTTTTGATTTAGCGGTGCTCGTTTGACCACCGGTGCTTGACGGTCCCGAAGACAACAAACCTTTAGATTGTTCGCGAGAATTGGATTCGACTTTTGGTTGCGAAAGAGTGCCGGGACCTAAAGTCGAAAAAGAGAATGACTCGTCCGAA
>JAYSYF010000396.1:0-8590 GCA_043716655.1 Bdellovibrionales bacterium
CATGCCGCCCATGCCGCCGCCGCCGCCCATGCCGCCTGGCATGCCGCCGCCGTCTTTCTTCGGAGCCTCTGCGATCATCGCTTCAGTCGTGAGCATCAGAGAAGCAACCGAAGCTGCGTTCTCGAGTGCTGAACGAACGACTTTAACTGGGTCGATAACGCCAGATTTCAAGAGGTCTTCGTATTCTTCAGTGTAAGCGTTGAAGCCGAAGCCAGCGCCCTTACCGTTACGAACTTTGTCGAGAACGATAGCGCCGTCGAGACCCGCGTTCGCCGCGATCTGACGAAGAGGCTCTTCGCATGCACGTTTGATGATCTGAGCGCCCCAACGTTCAACATCGCTAAACTTCGATGGATCGATCGCTTCAGAAGCACGTACCAGAGCAGTTCCGCCGCCCGCTACGATACCTTCTTCAACCGCTGCGCGAGTCGCATTCAACGCGTCCTCAACACGAGCTTTCTTTTCCTTCATTTCAACTTCAGAAGGAGCACCAACGTGGATAACGGCAACGCCGCCAGCCAGTTTCGCGAGACGCTCTTTCAGTTTCTCTTTATCGTAGTCTGAAGTTGTTTCTTCAACTTGAGCTTTGATCTGTGCAACGCGTGCTGTGATGTCGGCTTTTTTGCCGGCGCCATCGATCAAGATCGTGTTGTCTTTGTCGATCACAATGCGTTTCGCAACGCCGAGATCAGCGAGAGTCGCTTGCTCGAGTTTACGGCCCATCTCTTCAGAGATAACGGTTCCGCCAGAAAGAATCGCGATGTCTTCGAGCATCGCCTTACGACGATCGCCGAAGCCAGGCGCTTTTACTGCGCAGACGTTTAGTGTCCCACGAAGTTTGTTTACGACGAGAGTCGCTAGTGCTTCTCCGTCAACATCTTCTGCCACGATCAAAAGTGGACGACCTTGTTTTGCAACGCCTTCCAGAACGCCGATCATGTCTTTCATCGACGAAACCTTTTTGTCGTAGATAAGGATGTAAGCGTTCTCGAGAACTGCTTCCATACGCTCTGCGTTTGTTACGAAGTAAGGAGAAAGGTAACCACGGTCGAACTGCATACCTTCGACAACGTCGAGTTCAGTTTGAGCAGTTTTCGATTCTTCAACAGTGATAACGCCTTCACGTCCAACTTTCGCCATTGCTTCAGAAAGCATTTTGCCGATTTCTGGATCGTTGTTCGCCGAGATCGATCCGACTTGAGCGATTTCAGTTTCGCCTTTTACCGGTTTAGCCATTTTCTTAAGTTCTTCGCGAACGATTGCGACAGCTTTGTCGATTCCGCGTTTAACTTGAGTTGGGTTGTGACCTGCAGTCACGATTTTCACGCCTTCGCGGAAGATCGCTTGAGCGAGGACAGTAGCTGTTGTGGTTCCGTCGCCGGCGTCGTCGTTTGTTTTCGACGCGACTTCTTTAACCATCTGAGCGCCCATGTTCTCGAATTTGTTTTCGAGTTCGATTTCTTTCGCAACAGTAACGCCGTCTTTAGTGACGAGCGGACCGCCGAAAGATTTTTCGATGACCACGTTACGACCTTTTGGTCCGAGAGTGATCTTTACTGCATTTGCGAGAACGTTAACACCGCGAAGAATTGCTGCGCGTGCGTCCTCATTAAAACGTAATTCCTTAGCCATTTGTAAAACCCCTGTATGCCCGATCGGGCGTAAGCCCGTGAGGGCCGTAATAGTTTCTAAAAAGATTCTTAGTCAAAATTCGTAAATTAAAAGTCGAGTGATCCCTTATGTAGAGGGACCAACGAGTCTTCAGTTGAAGACTCCCAAAATATCTTCTTCACGCATCATGAGATAATCGGAACCATCGAGTTTCAACTCGGTGCCCGAATATTTGCTGAAGAGAATTTTGTCGCCGACTTTTACTTCGAGAGTAAGAGTCTTGCCGTCCTCAGTGACGCGGCCCTTTCCAGTCGCGACAACTTCACCGCGCTGTGGTTTTTCCTTTGCGGTGTCTGGAATGATGATCCCGCCAGCGGTTTTTTCTTCCTCCGCCATACGACGAACCAAAATACGATCATGCAACGGACGAACATTGAGCTCTGCACGTGCCATAACAAAGACCTCCCTATTGAATACGCTTCGCAGCGTGTGAGTTATGAGTGAGTATATGTGCGATACGAGAGGCAATATGGACGCCCCTACTAGGGAGTCAAGGTGGGGAGACGGAATTTTGTGAAGTGCTCGGGCCCCGGGCACTTTGACGCTTAGCATCGGTCGGCCAAATGGCCGGAGTTAGAGCGGGCGCGGCGATAAACGAGGCGTCGGAGCCGACGAGTGCTCTGCGATTTGCGAACCCGAAGCCAGTTTTTGATAAGAGAGGAGCAAATCTACAACATCCTCTGGAGCCATCCGACGTGCGACATCGAGCAATGCCTCGCGCGAACGGAATCTCGATAAGTAGATCTGCAGATAATCATTCACTGTTAAGTCTTGAGCGATCTCGAGATTCATCTGGGCTTGCTCAATTCGACTGTCATTCCGACTTCCCGACTTCGTCGTTCGGGCTGCGGGAGCGGGTTTCACGAGTTCAACGGACGCCTTTACAACAGCTTGCTTTTCTCCTGGCGAACGTTCGACAAGTGCCGTGCGATCAACCTGATTTTCATAGGTAAGTCGCTCGAGTACGAGCCGCGCTTCTTCGAGCCGCAAACCCTTCCAAGCTTGGAAAGTCATGACTGGCTGAACAGCGCCCGACTCGGGCAATTGCGGCCCGCGACTGGGAGGTGCGGCCACACCGGAAGACGCTGTTCCCAGAGTCGCAACAAGCACCAAAAGACCCGCAAAAAGACGTGAATTTAGTCTCAATTGAAGGGCGGATTTAGCGATTTTTCGGCTGAACATATGGGCCTCCAAGCTTTCTATAGATCAACCCTCGTGCCGTCGGATCGGGCTTTCGAGGTTCATGGAAACTCCGCTCATTTCGACGAGTTAGAGTTTCAGCGAAAACTACGAGTTGAACCGAAGAGCCGCGTAACGTCGTTTTGCGGCTCACCTTTTTTCAACTCGGCCCGAGTTGTTGCTGTAGAGCCGGCAGCCGGATTACCTTCGGCGCCTTGAACCAAGGAGCCTCCATGCTTGACCGTCGCGGACGTCGAAATCGCCGTTCTATTATCGTTTCTATCCTCGCGTTAACTGCGGCTCTTGCTGCCGCAAGTGCTGAGGCTGCGACGTCGCTTGAAACAAAGTGGCAACAGTTCCACGCGAATCCAGTGAAAGTGATGAACGAAACGCCGATTAAAAAAGCGCCGCACGGTCGCTTCATCCAGTACTTCTCGCCAGCCGACGTAAAAACACGAGCGTTCGTCTTAAAGAAAAATAGCATTCGTCTTGGAGCAACGGGTTCACCGATCTGCGACGAAAATGGAGTTTGTCTAAAGGACGTGATCGCTGGTCGCGCACCCGCAAGAGAAAAGGCGAGCGAGTTTCTGGACATCCAAGAGTTCAAAGGGAAAACACCAGTCTACAAACTCGACGAAATGGAGAAGCTCGGTCTGCGTGAAGCCGCACTCGATGAAACTCCATGGTCAGATACTTACTGGCCAATCTACCAAGGCGTTCTCGGTTCTCGCTACGCAACAATTCAGTTTAGCGGCGCGACGACTTGGAAAGGTTATTACGATTTTATCTCGGTTGAGAAAGACACTTTGAAATCGATCGCTGCTGGCGGCGACAAAACTGCGATCGATACTCTTTCTCCTTCAGAAAAATACGACCTCTTGATCGGCACGCTGAACGAAGCTGGCAAAACTTACGAAGCCGGCTATTTGACTCCGCACATGTGGGAAGAAGGACGACAGTACTGGGATGCAAAAGGTGAAGTTGAAGCCTGGATGGGCATTTGCCATGGCTGGGCACAGGCAGCGTATAGCTTTCCGCGGCCAACGAAAGCACTCGAGACGACTGCAGCCGACGGCAAAACAAAACTTAAATTTTATCCTTCCGATATCAAAGGACTCGCGAGCTACATTTGGGCAAAGAGCAATCCGTCTCAGCGCTATATCGGTGGACGCTGCAATCAGAAGGCACCGCCAACCGACAAAAATTCTGGTCGCGTTTTGGATGAAGCTTGCTTCGATACAAATCCGGCGAACTGGCACCAAATCGTCGTGAACCAGATTGGTGTCGCGAAAAAAAGTTTCATCATCGACGCTACGTTCGACTACGAAGTTTGGAACCAACCTGTTCATAAGTACTCGTACACGTATTTCAATCCGCAAACGGGCCGGGAAGCTAAAAAACTTTCGACCGCTTTGATTCCGCTCGCGACTTTCACCAAGGATAAGTTCAAAAAGTTCCGCTCGCCACTTGCTGCGTACGTCGTCGGAATCGAAATGGAAGTTTCGTACGTCGTCGAGACATCACCTAATCACAACGAAACAGATGGTCCGAACAACGACGAAACGAATTCGGCAACGTACATGTACGATCTCGAACTCGATAAGGACATGAACATCGTCGGCGGCGAGTGGTACACGAACTTACATCCCGACTTCCTCTGGAGCACTGTCGGCAGCGCACGCGCCGTTTCGCTGGGCGATTCGCACCTCACCGGAACTTGGGACGCGCGCAAGCCGCTTCCAAAGTTTTGGAAAGATATCGCAGTTCAAACTGCTGTACGCACCGGTATGCCGTTGGCGTCGATTGTCGAGTCACTGACTGCGACTGCAAATAAGGCGGAGTAATGGTTTTCGGGCGTAGCGCTGTTGCGCCCGCGGCTCTACTCGCACTATTGACCGTCGTTCTGACGACGGTACCCGCCTACAGAGCACAGGCTGCGCCTGCGAAAACCGCACAGCCGAGTTGGTTTCCGGAAAAATCTTGTCGCGACGAATGGAACGGCCGCGACCTCGCCAAATTTGATTTCTCGAAAGACTCGGTTCGTTCGGCAGACGGCAACGTCGGTTATTCGAAATACAAAAAACGACTCGCGCTGGCGAAAGTCGATCGCAAATCTTGTTACAAGGATTGGACCGTCCTCGTTTACATGGCGGCGGACAACGATCTAAGTCCATATGCTCTTTGGGACATCGACGAAATGGAAGGTCACTTCGCGAGCGGTCGTTACGCTGGGTCGACTTTGAAAACGGATCTTATCGCAAGTCTCGATACCGAAGGGCCTACAGGAATTCGGCGTCTTCATATTTTTCAACGTGAAGATCGGCCCTATACAGCAGCGACATCTAAAACAGATTACGATTCAAAGACACCTGCCGAAACCGCGTCGCCGATCGTCGACATGATTTCGGAAAAAGGGAAATCTTCCGTGACTGCGAGTGCGCGTCTTCAGGAGTTTCTCGACTGGGGCGTTCGCGAATATCCCGCCGAAAATTATATGGTCGTCGTCTGGGGACACGGTCAGGGGTGGTCAGGTGGTCTTTCGAGCGGCGGCAAAACGACGCGCCGACCTTCGCCCGAGATCGTCACGATGACTTCTGCGCTTAGCGGACTTCCGCAACCTAAGGCAGGGCGCTTCGGCGGCTTGATGGTAGACCCAAACACCGGAGATTCACTTTCAATCCCCGGTTTGCGTGATGCGCTTTCCAATGTCGTTTCGAAAACGCTCGCTGGTCGACCGTTCGCTGTTTATGCGAGCGACGCTTGTCTCATGCAAATGACAGAAGTCGCGTATGAAATTGCGCCCACGGCTCGTTACATCGTCGGTTCGGCACAGGTGCAATCCTATGTCGGACTTCCCTATCGCCGCTTAATGTACGAAATCAATTCGGGACGTTTTCTATCGACGGGCACGTCCGTTGGAAAAGCGGATGAAGCCGTTCTCATAGCGAAGATGCTTCCGGTGTTGACCGAACGCTCGCTTGATCCCACGCATGGTCAGCAAGGTCGCGCCGAACCCGATGCGCAGAAAACGTTTACAACGAGCGCACTTTCAAGCGAGGCACTCAGACACCAGCTTGCTCCGGCCCTCAAAGATTTTTCTGCAGCAATGAGAAATTACCTCGGCGAAGATTTCTTCCGCGCCGCCGATCTCGCTTTTGCGATGAAGAATTCTCCGTCCTTTTTGGGTGGCGGGCGCGAACTCGGAAGCTTTTTGTCGCTCGTCGAAATTTCTCGTACCGCGGAAATCGCGAAGACGGGAATAGAAACAAAACTTTCTGCACGATTGTCGTCCGCTGTCTCGGAAGTACGGCGCGCACTCGATCAAACGGTGATCGAAAGAAGATTCGGCACTGGATACCAAACACCGGATGCACAGTTTCACTTGTTAGGTTATCGCGCTCTCGGAATTTGGATTCCGAACGGCGCTTCTGAATTTAAAGAACGCTCGAGCGATTTTGCCGTCTCTTCATTCGAAAAAGAAACTGACTGGCAATCTTGGTTGAAACCCGCATTGGGCCAGTAGATCGCTGCGATCCGTTAACGGTATCCAAGCAGCTCGACATTGTTTTCAACGAATTGATGAAGCTGTTCGGACGTCATATAGGTAGTTCCGAAGATGAGGCCGCCATCGGGTCGACTCTGAGGCCGCCAGTTTCCATTCTTGATTGAATTCAATCGATCCTGCGCCAATTTCTCCGCTTCTCTGCCCTCATTCTTGATTATCGAAGCATTCGCTTCAATCGCCTGCTTTTCGGCTTCTACAAACGCCTCCATGAAACTTCGCGTCTGTCCCGGCACCGGCTGCATCATCGAGGTTCCGCGCCCAGGTAGGTTCGCCATGATCACAGTCCGAGTTGCCGCGCCTGAACTTCCGCTGATGTTGAAATTCCGTTCGGTTTGAACTCCGCCTGCCAGCTCACGTTTTCGAATCAGCTGAGGAATGGTCACCCATTTCTCATACTCGCCTTGTCTACCAGGGGGAAGCGGGCCCAGATCGGCAAACGAGATCGGCGCTGGACGCCCCGATGAAGACAAAATCACTCTCTGCAGCTTTTCAGTCTGAGCAATTCCGTTGTTCACAGCCGTTCGAAATTCGTCCGCGAGGCGTTTTACATACGCCCTGTCTTCAGCTGATTCGGGCAACAGAACACGATCGTACGACGGGCCCGATTCGGCGATTTTTCGTTTTGTTTCTCCTGTGAAATCCAGTTTCACGCGATCCATGAACGTTCGGCCTGGGCCGATCGATTCGATCGTGTTGTCGTTGAGACGCAAGAGCGCCGCCAGCTGATCATTTCCAGCCAGATCCAATTGAGATCCGAACACGCCGAAATCTTCTGCTACCGCCAATTGTCGCAGGGACGCGCGAAGTTCCGGATTTACACGAATTGCATTCGCATTTCTTGCCACGGCCCGCGCCAGACCAAACGCATCGCCGATATTGTCTGAAGCAAAATTGCGAAAGTTTCTATCAAACTGTGCGGCTGGCGTGAATGCCGCGTTCGACGAATCAAGCATGTCCAAAATCTGCGTCGTTGAATTTACACCGGCGGGAAGATGCGCGCCGAACGAATTGTGGTGATCGACCGTCAAGTGTTCAATAATGTATCGCGGGACTCCGGCCTCTCTCAAAGCTTCTAATTGAGGAGCATCCACGGCGCGAAATCCATTTTCTCCGCGAACCTTTCGGGCGGGACCGAGTGGAGTCAGTTCGTGCGACAGCGCTCTGTCGTAAACTTCGATGATTCTGGAACGGTTTTCCGGTGTGTCTGCGATTTGAAATCTACGCAGGTAACGCTCGGTCGATTTCCAAGCTGCCGCGGCGATCTGTTTTGCATCTTCCATTGCCAGCGGTTCCGCCGCCGCGCCCATTTGTACAAATTCGCGAACGCAAAACGTAGATTCTGTTAAAGCACTGGAATATTGTACCGGTGCGAGCAGGGCCATGATTATTATAGCAAGTGCTGCCCATGACCTTTTCATATGAGAATATCGGTGTTTTCCGACGCACTCTCAAAGCTCACTCCCTAGGTCCGGATGGACCTAGGTCGTAGCTGCTTCATAACGAAGACAAACCCTTCACAACGGCTGCGAGTCTCGCAACGTCGTGCAATTTGTCTCTAGAAACTCCTAGCTGCCGCAATGCACTTTCGTGCGATGACACGCACATCTCGCAACCGTTGATGGCAGAAACAGCGAGTGCAAGCGTTTCGAACATCTCTTTTCCCAAAACCGGATTCGCAAGAGCCGTCATGCGAAGCTTTGCAGCACCGTATGATTCCTTCGCGGCCGGATCCGCTTGTTCAACAAAATGTCGGTAGCGATAATAGATATTCAGCATACCCATGATCGCCGCGTTTTCTTCGGCCTCGATCACGCCGGCCTCAGTCACACCGGTCTCGACTGCTTCTACTTTTGCGGCCGCAAGTAATGAGGTGAAGCCAACCGATTTTGCCAGTGCGATTGATAGCAGCGCGCCTTCCTGTTTCGAAAGCGAACTGTCTTCGATCATGCGCCGATAATTCAATTTCAAATCTTTTACGACCGACGTTTGACGCCCATCCAGTAATTGATCAATAGCCGATAATAGTGCCGACATAAAATCTCCTTCCTTGATTGCTTACGCTTGCAAAGTCGCTTGGCCCTTTTCCCAATTGCATGGGCAAAGCTCATCGGTCTGTAAAGCATCAAGCGTTCGCAAAACTTCTTTCACGTTTCGACCGACGTTCAGATCGTTCAC
>JAYSYF010000397.1:0-2802 GCA_043716655.1 Bdellovibrionales bacterium
GGAGCGATTCCGAAATCTTCTTCAGCCGCAAAAACGAAAGCGCGTGCACGCTGAAGGTGGTCTTTCAATACGTCATGGGACTGATAACCCAAGACTTGAACGTTCGATAGACTCTTTGAGCGAACGAGCTCCATCTGCGGCCCATCGCCAATGATGACGAGTTTCCGCGATGGCATTTTAGAGAATGCCTCGGCGATTAAATCCATTTTTTTGTAAGGAACCATTCGCGAAGCCGTCAGGTAAAAGTCCGCCCGCTCGCCTTGGCGAATCGTGAACGCGGAAACATCGACCGGAGGATAAATCACCGTCGACTCCCGACCATAAACACGACGAATACGGCGAGCGATGAATCCTGAGATCGCGATGAAGTGATCGACACCATTTGCTGTGCGAGCATCCCAGATACGAATTCGATGAAGTATCAGGCGCGCGATCCACGAAAGCGGTCCACTCTCGAGATTCGATTCTTTCAAATACTGATGCTGGAGATCCCAGGCGTAACGGATCGGCGAGTAGCACATGCAGATATGTAATTGATCCGGACCAACCAACACACCTTTAGCGACGGCATGAGAACTCGAGATGACGATGTCGTAACTCGAAAGATCGTGCTGCTCGATTGCAAGGGGCATTAGCGGCAATGCGTGCCGGTAAAAACGCCGCATGAATGGGAGTCGCTGAAGGAACGATACGAACGGTTTTTTTCCGCGCAGGAAACCGCGGTCTTTCTCAGGAACAAAATCGATCAACGAAAAAAGATCTGATAGCGGAAAACAATCAAACATCTGCTCGAGCACTCGCTCGGCACCTGAATACACCGTCAACCAATCGTGAACGAAAGCGATGCGCCGTTGTTTCACGCGAGCGCCGCTCGAATTCGGTCCGCGATGTAGTCGAGGTGCTGCGTATCAAGACCCGGCCAAACACCGACCCAGAAGGTATCGTTCATGATGCGGTCAGTATTTTTCAACTCACCGACCACACGCTTATTGATTTCACGATACGCCGGCTGCTTCAGAAGATTTCCACCGAAGAGAAGACGTGTTCCGATTTTTTCGCCTTCAAGTTTCTTAACGAGATCGTTCCGCGTAATTTTAGCGCCCGGCTTGAGAGTCATCGCAAATCCGAACCAGCTTGGTTTTGAATCCGGAGCCGAACGTGGAAGTTCGAGAACATCTTCCAGTCCCTGAAGCTTCGTCATCAAATACTCAAAGTTTGCGCGACGCTTTTCGATGAAGCCCGGGAGTTTTTTAAGCTGCGAGACTCCGATCGCTGCCTGCATGTCGCTGACTTTCAAATTGTAGCCGACGTGACTGTAAATGTATTTGTGATCGTAGCCCTTAGGCAAATCGCCAAGCTGCCAGTCATAGCGCTTCTTGCACGTGTTATCTTTTCCAGGCGGGCACCAGCAATCGCGGCCCCAGTCGCGGAACGACTCAGCTGCAAGCTTTAACAACGGATTGGAAGTAAGAACTGCTCCACCCTCGCCCATCGTGATGTGGTGAGCTGGATAAAAGCTCACCGTCGCAATGTCGCCGAATGTTCCAACCGGTTTATCGCCAATCGAAGCACCAATCGCATCGCAGCAGTCTTCGACCAACCACAAACCGTACTTGTCACAGAATGCCTTAACGGCTTTCGCATCGAACGTGTTTCCCAGCGTGTGCGCGATCATGACCGCTTTAGTTTTTTCGGATCGTGCGAGTTCAAGTTGCGATATGTCGATTTCATACGAACCGAGCAACACATCGACAAAAACTGGAATGCATCCGTTTTGAATGATCGGGTTCACTGTGGTCGGAAATCCAGCCGCAACCGTAATAACTTCGTCGCCCGCCTTGATTCGCCGTTCGCCCAAACGCGGCGAAGTCAGCGCTGAAAACGCGACGAGATTCGCAGACGAACCGCTGTTCACGAGCAACGAAAATTTCTGCCCACAAAATTTCGCGAATTCTTTTTCAAACTGGTCGGCGAAACGTCCCGCCGTCAGCCACATGTCGAGACTTGCTTCGATCAATTGAGTGAGATCGTCTTCATCGAGAACTTTCCCGGTGACTGGAATGTAGTCCTGACCGGGAACGATTTTGCGTACAGGTTTCGCTCGATGAAACGCGCGCGCGGCTTCGAGAACCGCGGTGCGTTCAGTGCTGTTTGTTTCGGTAAAAGCCATGGCTTTTCATAGCTTAGGGTACGGTGAAAATCATTGAACAAGCCGCGACGAACTCAGCGTTGTGCGGCGCGCCATGCAGTCAGAGTGGCTTCAGGCTTTCACGCAGAATCTGAATGATGAGCGATTGGTACTTTTTCCCTTCGCTTGCGGCTCGGGTCTTCAGCAGCCTCAAAACATTTGCTGGAATTCGAAGACTAATTGCCTGTGTAGGTTCGTCCTTCGAAGAGTAAAGCACCCGGATGTCTTCAAGAAACTGAAGGGCTTGCATCGGTTGCACCGATTCGAGATCTTGAATTGATGTTCGCGATATACGCGTGCGAGCGTTTTTTTTCTTCACTTTGAAATTCCGATCTTCGCACGTATGCGCTGAATATCTAGTTGATCTTCAGGACGATTCGCCAACAGCTTCATCTTGAGCAAGCTCTTGAGGCTCGCAACTGGAATCGACTTTCCTCCGAATGAAATCCGCTCAACTTCGATTTCGTCAACGCCAAGAACGATGAGAAGGTCAACTTGGCGCGTCGGATCTTTGAAATCGACGAATGACCACGCAACAAGATTTCGATTCTTTATGTACTCCTTCCGGAATGTCGCGATCTCTGAGGCTGAAACTGGAATGCGTGAAGTTAAAC
>JAYSYF010000398.1:0-8575 GCA_043716655.1 Bdellovibrionales bacterium
CTGATGAACATTTTGAACGGCGGAGCACACGCCGACAACGGACTCGACGTGCAAGAATTTATGATTGCCCCAGTGGTTGGCGGAAGTTTCCGTGAATCGCTTCGTGCAGGTGCAGAAATCTTTCACACGCTTAAAAAGATTCTGACATCCAAAGGGCTTTCGACCGGCGTCGGTGACGAAGGTGGCTTTGCTCCGAAATTGAAATCCAATCGTCACGCGATGGAACTCGTCAGCGAAGCCATCACAGCGGCTGGATACACCGTTGGAAAAGATGTTTTTTTGGCGCTCGACGTGGCCGCGACTGAACTTTTCGAAGGCGGAAAATATCGATGGGAAGGCGGCAGCCTCACCGGCGATCAGTTGGGACAAGTTTACCGCGAATGGGCGAAAGATTTTTCTCTCGTCAGCATTGAAGACGGATTTTCAGAAGACGACTGGGCTTCTTGGATTTCGTTCAACAAATCGGATGGCGGTTCGAACGGTTCGAAATTGCAAATTGTCGGAGACGATCTTTTTGTGACGAATCCAAAACGCGTTGCTCGCGGAATCAAAGAGGGTGCTGCGAACGCACTGCTCGTTAAAGTAAACCAAATCGGAACTTTGTCTGAAACTTGCGAAGCGGTCACACTTGCGCAGACAAACAAAATGCATACAGTAATGTCGCACCGATCAGGTGAAACTGAAGATTCAACGATTGCAGATCTCGCGGTCGCACTTTCGTGTCAGCAAATCAAAACCGGCAGTCTTTGCCGAGCGGAACGTACAGCGAAGTACAATCAGCTGTTACGCATCGAAGAAGACCTTGGTTCGACCGCCCAATTCTGGGGCCGAAGCGCTTTCTTCGACACGTAGTTTAAACAGGATCGGAATGTGACCGCAGACGTGCGGGCACCAGCGCAGGCGGAGCCGAAGCGAAGCAAATAGCGCCTTCGAAGAAGGCGACTAGACCTAGGTGAAGCGGGCCTTGTGAGACTTCCTTCTCCCGTTCAGAATGAGAGCGGGAGTACCCACGTTCATGCGCGCTTTTATTCATTCATGTCGCGATCTCTTACAGCGTCCACTTGCGGTCTTAATCGTGTGTGCGGTCTTTTCAGCATCGGCGATATTGCTCGATGGAACGCTGTTCCGCATCTGGAGTTTGAACCGCGATTACGATCGTCTTGAAAACCGCATTGCGTCTTTAAAACACTCTGTGGCGGAAAAAGAACACCGAATTCTTGAAAGCAACAAACCCGAATTTATTGAGCGACAAGTTCGAGAACAGCTCGATTTCGTTCGAGATGGCGATCTCGTTTTTGTCTTCGCAGATAACACGCGTCTCGCTAGCCAGTAGACGAAAAACTGGGTTAAACTGTCAGTATGGAAACCACTAAAAATTCGCAGACTTCTGGTGCGGGATTTTCTGGCGCGCAAATTACAGAACTGCGTAGTCGCCTTGGTCAGAGCCGTGCGGACTTCGCGCGTGCGATGGGAGTTTCGCTCGAACTCGTCTATGACTGGCAAGACGGGCGCGTCTTACCTACATCGGCACAGCGCTCGCTGCTTGCGCGCCTCACGCAGCACGCCGATGAATATTCGGATAAAGTCGCCATGCGTCCGTCGCTTGAATTGGCGCTTCGCGATCGCAAGGTCGATCAAATTCATTCGTCAGAAATCGTTTTAAACCGCGCGTGACGATTACATCGTAAAACGATAAATGTACGCGCATGGAAACGACTCCGTCGCCCGGCACCGGTTCACATACAAAGAGATCGCTTTATCTCGTCGACGTCAGCTCAATGTTTTTTCGAGCGTTCTATGCGATTCGTCCGCTGACAAGTCCCTCGGGTCTTCCGGTGAATGCGATTTATGGTTTTTTAACCATGGCGATCAAACTCATCCGCGAGATTCGTCCCGATTACATTGCGTTCTGTTTTGATCGCCCCGAGCCAAGTTTCAGAAAAGAAATCGACGAGCGATACAAAGCAAACCGGACGGAACTTCCCGAAGATCTCGCGCCGCAAATGCCGTGGTTCAGAAAATTATCTGAAGCTCTTGGGGTCGCGTGTTTCGATAAACTCGGATACGAAGCCGATGACATCATCGGTACAATGACTTGTATCGGTCTCAAAAATGGCGCCGATGTGGTTATCGTCAGCGGAGACAAAGACTTCGCGCAATTGATCGAACCCGGCGTCGTGCTTTACGACACGATGAAGGACGTAAAGTACAACGCTTCGCTTGCGCTCGAAAAGTGGGGCGTGCCACCAGATCAAATGATCGATTACCTCGCGCTCGTGGGCGATTCGTCTGACAACATCAAAGGTGTTGCCGGCATCGGTCCGAAGGGCGCGCAAAAATTGCTGTTGCAATTCAAATCTCTCGAGGAAATCTACGAAAGAATCGCGGAAGTAAAACCCGATGGCATTCGCAAGAAGTTAGAGGCGAGCCGCGACGAGGCTTTTCTCTCGAAGAAACTTGTGACGATCGTTCAAGATATTCCGCTCGACTGTCCGCTCGAATCGCTTCGAATGAAAGACATCGACCGTGCGAATGTACAGGCGATGTTCGAAGAACTCGGTTTCAAGAGTCTCGCCAAACAATTGTTCGGCAGCCTCGGAAATTCGACGACTTCAATGCCTGAAACAAAGACGCCAACACTTAATGATGGCGCACCAAGAGTCGACGCGTCCGCTGGCGAAAAGTCTCCCGTCACGAAACCAGAAATACCTTCAGCAGCGGAGTTATCGGGCAACGGCGATGCCGCTCCACTTCTCGCGCCCGCCGGGCCACCACCCGAAGGCTCTCCGCTTCAGCCCGGACCATTTTGGCCTGAGTCGCGCCTCGAGATTTCAGCACTCGGTGAAAAACTAAAAACTGTCGCGCTCGATACAGAAATTTGGGTTATCCACTCGGAGCGCGGAATCATCGTCGGTTTCGAAGGTCAGGCGTACCAACTTGGTGGCAACCCCGACGACCTCGGCAAAGTTCTCGACGGCAGATGCTTCGCCGGATTCGATCTCAAAGATTTTGCACATCGGTATCACCTCAAGAATTTCAAAGCGGCATGGGATGCTAAACTTGGCGCCTACATCGAGCGGGCAGGTTCGACTGATACGATTCACGAACTGTTCATGAAATACATCGGACTCGCAGTTCCGGATTTGGCAACAGCTTCGCAATGGCTTGGTTGGCAATTTGCGCTTCGCCGCGCGATCGAGAATAGACTCGAAAAATTGAATGGACGACAGATATTGTCGGCCTACGAACTTCCATTGATCCCAATTCTCTATCGTATGGAGAACAAGGGAATCATGGTCGACCGTGAACTCTTGAGCGCGTATTCAAAGGAACTCGGAACCGAGATTGCGTCCACCGAGATCGACATTCACAAAGAGAGCGGTGAAGTTTTTAACGTCGGCAGTCCGAAACAAATGGGTCAGATTCTGTTCGGCAAAATGAGCCTGCCATCTGGAAAAAAAACAAAGACCGGCTTTTCGACCGATAACGAAGTCTTGGAAGCAATCGAGCATCCAATCGCGAAGAAGATTCTGAACTGGCGCGAACTGACAAAACTGAAATCGACTTATGTCGACGCCATTCCAGCGCTTGCAGATAGCAATGGACGAGTTCACACGACATTCGATCAAGCGCGTGCAGTCACTGGCCGTCTCTCGAGTATCAATCCCAATCTGCAGAACATTCCAATTCGCACCGAACGGGGTGCACGCATTCGAAAAAGTTTTATTGCGCCACCGGGACGCAAGCTTTTGAGCGCGGATTACAGTCAAATCGAACTTCGAATTTTAGCACAGATCACTGAAGATCCCGGTCTCATGCGTGCCTTCGAGCAAGGCCTCGACATTCACACGGCGACGGCGGCAGAAGTATTTGAAGTACCGTTGAATGAAGTTACGCGCGAACTGCGAAGCCAGGCCAAGGCCGTAAACTTCGGTCTCGCGTACGGGCAGGGCGCGTTCGGCCTCGCAGACAACTTGGGGATTTCGCGAAAAGAAGCCACCGATATCATCGGCCGATATTTCACTCGGTTCGCGAAAGTTCGCGAGTACATGACGGACACGGTTGAGAACGCGAAAAAGCAAGGATACGTCGAGACGATTTTTGGAAGACGAAGATACATCCCTGAATTCCAATCGCCCAACGGTCAGATTCGTAAGTTTGGCGAACGTGCTGCGATCAATGCGCCCATCCAAGGAGCCGCAAGCGACCTTGTGAAGAAAGCCATGATCGACGTCGACAGGGTGCTGCGCGACCGCCGAGACGCCGATATGATTTTGCAGGTGCATGACGAACTTGTGTTTGAAATTGACGAAAAATCTCTGGGCCCAAATCCTGAAGAGAGCGAAGTCGCGCTCCTAATTAAATCGACGATGGAGAACGCAGCGGATTTCAAAATTCCGCTGGTCGTAAACATCGGCATTGCCCAAAACTGGCAAGACGCCCACTAACGTTCGATCAAGAACTCGACACGTCGATTCGCTTGGCGACCTTGGTAGTTTCCGTTACTTGCGATCGGACGGCTTGGACCGAGTCCTGCCGTGACGATTTTGTCTGCGGAAACTTTTTCGATCTTCACGAGATACTCGCGAATCGCATTCGCTCTTCGAAGACTGAGATCGTTATTGTAAGAGACTTTTCCGACGGAATCAGTATGGCCTTCGATCGTGAGTTTGCTGAAATTCTGTCGTTTCAATTCGCTAACCAAGCCACTCAAGATTTTAGGGTAGTCGTTAACCATGTCAGCGGAATCGAATTTGAACAGAATGTTGCCGACCGAAAATCTTTCGACGCCTTTGACGCGAGCACCGGAATTGTAAGCGGCGATGCTAGCTTCGCTTCCCCAAACTGGTCCCAGTGTATAGTTGAGTCCCAAGTAGATGCGCCAATCCGGAGATGCCACGCCTTGTATCAGCTCGGTGCCGCCACCCGCGTGGAACGCAAGCTGTTGAGTGATATCGTGTTTTACGCCGAGTAATAATTCGGCGGATGTTGCCTCTCGAGCCGGATTGGTTCCTTGCTCCTGGGTAGGAACCGCGCCAAAAAGTTCACCGATAATTTTCGTATCGTACTTTTCGAACAAGTAGCTGGCGGCGATTGAAGCGATGAATTGGTTTCTCATGGGTTCGATGAAACTTCCTACGATCGCACCGCCTGGGCTGCGGAAACGGTGGCCGACGTTGACGGCTCCCGAGATCTTGTTCGTAAAAGTTTTGTCAGCTACGAACTCGAGATTGTAAGTCGGGCCAGCGCCTTCACCTGAATACGGATCATTTCTAGTTCGAGAAATATTCGTGCTGCCGACAACCGCGTAACCGCCATCGTCATCGCCTGCAAATCGCCATTTGGCATTGAAACGAAGTTCAGTATTTCCGGTGTCACCGAATTGTCCGCGAACGCCCGCACGATTTTCAACAGACTGAGCCAGCACTGACGGAATACTCATTCCAATATCGACGGTTGGCAGTACACCGAGTCCGAAGCTGATATCTGAACTCGTCAGCGTATCGCTAAGTTTCGTGTGGCTCTGAGCTGTCGAGTCGACGTACGGAAGTGAATTCACCGCATGGTTATAGAAACCACCGATGTTGAAAATTCCAGGGTAGAGAGTTTTTGAAGAATGAACTGTGACATAATCAAGTCCGTCGGTCGTGGGGTTGAAATTCTGCGTTCCAGTTCCCACGATGTTGGCGGAAGCGATTGAAGAAGAGAGAAGCGTCCCCGCGAGAATCATTCCAAACGAGAAATATTTCAATTTCATGAATGAAGGTTAATGTCGTTTCTAGTGTTACGACAAACCTTTAATGCTGTTGTCGCCTAAGACATTTCTTTAACAGCAGTTATTCAGATGTCGCTGTTGCCGCACAGCGGTTTGAACCACTCTGAAGTTCGAAGTTCGCCGCCGTCAGAGGTTTCCACCCGCGCGCCAAAAGATCGTTGTAAGGAGCTTTCGGCGTGGCCGGTGCTGTTGCAGTTCCTACGTTAAAGAAGTGGTCATTGCCTTCTTGCCCGCACTGTTCTTCATCTAACTCGTTCGCTCCGCCGGGAACTCGAACGACTTTTCGCCACATAAGATTCAGCGCGATGTGATAACGAGGGCCCTGGAAATACGTCAAATTCATCGGCAGCTTTGTCGTGTTCGTCATGTCGATGACTTTCGAAGCGCACGCCATCTTCGTAGGATGTTTTCCTTCGTTATCGACAAGCGGCTCGAAATTTCCGTTCGCATTTTGCACATTCAACGTAGAGCCATCGTCCGAGATTATCGCGAGTTGATAGTCGCCTTCTTGATCATCCGGTCCGAGTTTCAATTTGCTATTGAGGTTTAACGCAAACCACTCGATCAATAAGTCACCATCGGCCGTCTTAAGTCCGACACCTTCATCATTTGCGAATCCGGTTTCGAACACGCGAGTCGGTACCAGCAATCTGTTCAAGAATAGATCGGCGTTCTTTTTACGACCGTTGGCAATAACGTCAGCACTCGTTGTGTACGTCGTTGCAAAGGACTCGAGATAATGGATCGTTCCCTGTAATCCCGACGTTGCGGAAATGATATTCGAGTTATCAAAGGGATCGCAAACCGTGTGCGGTGGACCGATGTCATCGTTTTCGCCGAGCACCTTATTTGGATCATTAGTCATCGAGAACTGCGCTGGGGAACATGACGTGAGCGCACTAAGTGCGATCATTGATGCGAGCAGTTTTTTAAACGAACTAGAGCATTTCATGGCATCCCCCTGCTCTTGGATAGAGCAAGAGTTTGGCCACTCGGCTACGGGCTTTACAGGCTGCCTATTTGCTTACAACTGTCGAGGATGCGTACAGGAGTCTAATCTAGTGACAGTGCAATTCCGCTAGTTAGCGAGTTTCCCAGCCGACAACTCGGCCGCTCTCGAAATAAACGGTACGCCGTTCCGTCATGTATCCGTCGTGAGACGTAACCTGTTCCTGATATTTCCATTTTTCGTTGCCGTAGAGAGGATTCCCCGCGACTTCGATATCGTCCGGAGCACCCCAGGCTTCTTTAACTGCCTGTTTCGTCATGCCGGCACCGATGTCGTTTTGCTCAACCAGGCTCTGCATCTCGGGCGGATGGGTAATTTGATCGCCGTTGATGCCTTTTGCGTTGAGGTATCGGTCACGAGATCCCGACTCAGTTCTTAGGAACTGCAGACGATCGGCATCCGTTTTTAGGTACGGTTTCGCTTTGTAGTATTGCTCGCGCTCGCTTTTTCCTTCGAGCGTTTTTTCCTGGCGCTTCACCATCTGGCGATAGGCGAGAGCGTTCTCAGAAGACAATCCGCCAAGTTCACTCTGGGCAGATTCCCGTTCGTATTGCCGACGGTCAGAATCGACAGTCGCTTGTCTCATCTCGCTGTCGCGAAACGCATAGCCCGAAGGCCCTGATCTTTCGAAAGTGGCGCAGCCGCTGAACAGCACTGCAATTGTGAGCGTGAAAAGTATGAGTGCGAGCGCATTCATGTGAAGCTTCGCTTTATTGCTGACCGACGAGACCTTGGTCTGTTCCATCAGACCTCCTGTTTCTAATTCTCTATCGGCATCGATCGTATCAATTTGAACAGAAAAAGTGTGCGATCAGGCTTTGGTCTGTGACAAACTATTCCGGAATGGCAGAAGAAACGAAAAATACAGGCTCAGACGAAGTGATCGATCTCGAAGGAATCGTTCGCGATATCGATCTGACGCCTACAGACTCTGTTGCTGCACCGGCGAAGCCACGGGAACCGCTGCATGCTGAGGCTCTTTCTGAAGACCAAATCGAAAATTTACTGATGACTGAGTCGCCCGAACTCGCGGCTGAAATGGCCGCCATTCGTGAGGTGGGGACATCAAAAGACCAAGACGAGATCAAACCGCTCGAGCAAGAAGACGCGGCACTGGGACAAGCCCTCAAAGGGCAAAGCCGAATGTCGATTCGCGAGCGAGTTCGTTTTCAATTGCTGAAGTTATTGGGACTCGCCAAGTCTGCAAAGAACTTAGCGAAGCGCGCCGCCACCGATATGAAGGGCGTGCTGCGAGAAATCGGAATTCGAACCAAAGTCTCGCTTGTTTCGACACTCACAAATCGGCGTGAAGAACTTGCCGTTGGTTTCAATTGGTTGAAGTCGCGATCAACGGGACAAAAAGTTTCACTCGTCTTTTTAGTGATCGCCTTGATTGGTCTTATCTTTATCGCCGGCAATACGATTCGCGGAACGCTTTTGCCGAAAACTGAAAAGCCTTGGGTCGCGAATTTCGCCGATCACGCTGACGGTGTGTTTACATATGGTCCCGAGGGTCCGTTCGAAGATTTCAACGATCCGCTCTTACATCCCGAATTCGTCATTCTCATCGAAAGAATTGTGGTCAATCTCGCTCGTTCGGAAGAAGCGAGGGACAGCGATAATCCGATGGCTGCCTTCGAACTTTACTTGCAGACTGACAATCAGGAAGCCGCCATTGAGATCAAAGATCGCACAGTCGAAATCAAAGACTCGCTCTCTCGTGCGGTTGAACGAATGACTTACCTCGAACTAGTAGGTGAGGAAGGCAAAGCTAAGTTAAAGCTGCTCAT
>JAYSYF010000399.1:0-8565 GCA_043716655.1 Bdellovibrionales bacterium
GAAGAATTGCTAGGGAAAAAGGTCGAATTCGACTCCCGCAAGAAAAAGGTTTGGAACGAACTCGAGAAAAACCGCCAAGACCAACTCGATCTCGCGAAAGACGTCGAGAGCTTCGTCGCAAACCGCGATCAGCTTCAGGTTCAAATCGTCGAGCGTCGTTCGGAAGTTGAAAAGTTCCGCGATGAACTTAGCGATGTAACCGGAAAACTGTACGGTCTCGAAAACCTCGCTTCGAACTTCGAAGGTTTTGATGCGGGTGTTAAATCCGTCATGTTCTGGCAGAAACAAAAGCTCGATGCGATGCCTGAGGGCGATCGTCTCGATGCGGCTGAATTTCATCCGATTGCCGAAGTTGTCGAAGTGCCAAGCGAGTACGAACTCGCGATGGAAGCCGCACTCGGTCCTCGATTACAAATGTTGCTCTCGCCAACTCCAGATTCAGCCGTCGGCGCCGTCAATTTCTTGAAAGAGAAAAAGTCGGGTCGTTCGAGCTTCGTTTCGGGTGGGATGCAAATGGTCGAGACTTCGACTCGTGAACCCGATCGCTCGCGCATCCGTGCAGTGTTGTCGGATATTGTGCGTGCTCCGGATAAATTCAAACCTACGATTACGCGCTTGTTGAAAAACGTCGCGGTCGTGAATTCGATGGCCGACGCTCTCGAACTTCGCATGGAGTCTCCGGATTGGACGTTCGTGACTGTCGAAGGTGACACGGTCACCGCTGACGGAGTCATCACGGGCGGAACCGCGGAATCTGCGGATTCTGGTTTGCTCACTCGTCGTCGCGAGATCAAAGAACTCTCTAGCAAAAAAGAAGAGTTCAGCGGCAAGCTCGCGCTCGCGCAAGTCGGCCTGAAAAAAATGGAACAGAATTTCAAGAACATCGTCGACGAACTCGAGATGGTCGAGCGTCGCAGCACGGACAAAGAAATCCTGCTCGCGTCGTTGAAGAAAGATGTCGAGCGCGCCGATCAAGAGCTCACGAATTGCGAACAAGCGATTACGCGACAAGATCGCGACGTTCATTCTTTGAGCGCGCAGGTTGAGACTCGCCGTAACGAACTCGACGAATTGCAAATGCGTCTCACCCAGCTTCTCGAGCGCAAAGTGGAACTCGAAACATCGATTCATACTTTGACTCAAGATCTGGACAGCGCGCGTGGTGGAGTCGGTTCACTTCAAGATGAAGTTGGAAAACTTCAGACGTCGTCTGCCACAAAAACAATGGAACGCGACGGTCTCGATCGTCAGGTTCAGATGTTGTCGAAGCAGCTTGCGGAAACTGAGTCGCAGCTTTCACGCATGTCGTTCGAGAGCGAACGATCGAACGAGTCGATTTCTTCGAACTCGGTCGTGATGGAAGAACATCGCATTCAGTTGGACGAGATGATTCATCGTCTCGAAGAAGCTCGCTCGGCGGTGTCTCGTGGTCGCGATGAGTTCGAACAACTCAATAATCGTTACCTCGAAATTCAGCGCGGACTCGCGTCGTACCTTTCGAATCGCAACCAGCTGCAAATGAAGATGAACGAAGCGCGTTTAACGTCGGAACAGTGCCGACTCAAGGAAGCGTACCTGGTTGAGCAAATGCGCGAGCGCTACATGCTCGAGCTGTCTGACGTTGCCGAGCGCTACCGCGAGCGCGTCGCTTCGGATGAAGAAGTGAAAGAAGCTGAAGGTAAACTTAAGGACCTGAAAGAGCGCATCGGCAAGATCGGCGATGTAAATCTCTCGGCGATCGAAGAATACGATAAAGTAAAAGAGCGTTATCAGTTCTTGTCACAGCAGCAAGAAGACCTGATCGAAGCGAAAGAGATGTTGAAGAAGGTCATCGACCGTATCAACCGGGTCTGCGCAAAACGCTTCCGCGAAACTTTCGATCTCGTGAACGAACGGTTTACGAAAGTATTCCCAGTTCTGTTCGGCGGCGGAGAAGCTCGACTTGTCCTCGTTGAAGATCCTGAAAAAGGTGACATGGGCATCGACATCATCGCGAAACCTCCTGGCAAGAAGCTTCAGAACATGACGCTTTTGTCGGGCGGGGAAAAAGCGCTGACCGCGGTCTCGCTCATCTTCTCGATCTTCTTGGTTCGTCCATCACCGTATTGCTTGCTGGATGAGGTTGACGCGCCACTCGATGACGCCAACGTTTACCGCTTTAACGATCTCGTTAAAGAAATGGCGAAACGTTCGCAAATCATCGTCGTCACGCACAACAAGTTCACGATGGAAGTAGCGTCGCGACTGTACGGCGTGACGATGGAAGAAAGAGGCGTTTCAAAAATGGTCTCTGTCGACTTGAACGCAGTTTAACTCGCTTGTGAGGCTTTGAGATTCAGATTCTCTTTTCTGCAGACGGGGGCGGCTTCGCGAGGTCTGCAGAAAAGAGAATCTGAATCTCAAACCATTAGCTTAGTTCGACTGCATTCCAGTCGAGCTGTTCCATTTTCTCCCAGCAAAAAGCCGGAATCGGCGAGTTGCGTAAGTCTAATAGTTAACGGTGTTATGTAGACTAGTAGACTGAAGTCTACTAGCGCGCTAGACCGAGCGTTATGTATAACGAAGAAGGTCTTTCCGGCGGTCTTGGTCTTTATCTTTCATTCGGACTGTTCGCGGTAACGTTCGTTATCGGTGTGATGCTGCTGATTTGGTTTATGAAATCGCAGCGATCTATCGCAAAGAAAAAAGATCAAATTCCTGAGGTGACTCCGTCTCGTCGCGCGTCCGATCGAATTATCCCGTCGGGTGAAACAACTGATTGGATTGCAGGGCAGGCCGGCGTCGGCGGGATCGATCTGGACAAGACGGAACGAATTGAAGTTCCCGAGATCCGGCGTGAGAAAACTGCGGCGAAGACGACGGCACAACTGCTTCCGGATGCACTTTCGAAAACGCGCGCTTCGCTCTTCGGTCGTATTCAAAATCTGTTCGGCAGTCGCGAGACTTTGTCAGAATCAGAACGCGAAGAACTGGAAGAAGTTTTGTACACGGCCGATCTCGGGCCAAAGACGGTTCAGGATCTCCTCGATCATGTGTTCACGAAATTGAAGGAATCTCGCGAGACCGGTTTCGAAGCTGTTCGCCGCGAATTGCACGCGAAGATGGCCGAGATTCTTACGCTTAAATATAGCGTCGGCGTCGACGCGGCATCTCGAGGTCACCTCGTCGCGGTCGGTTCGCCGGCGGACGATGGACTTGAGCGACTCAATATTTTCTCAAACACTCCGGCTGTGTTGATGGTGGTCGGAGTTAACGGTGCCGGCAAGACAACGACGATCGGGAAAATTTCGTCGAAGCTCGCGGGTCGTGGAAAACGTGTGCTCGTCGCAGCCGGCGATACATTTCGAGCCGCAGCGGGAGAGCAGCTAAAAGCCTGGACCGATCGTGCTAGCGCGAACCACTCGATCAACGGAGCAGCGAATGGCATCGGCGCAACGGGGCTTGAAAACGGCGGCGGTGGCTACGTCGAAATTTTTGATCCCGAGGGCGTCACCGAACCAAGTGCGGTTGCCTATCAAGCGCTGGAATTGGCGCGCGCTAAAAAGTTCGACATTGTGATTATCGATACGGCGGGCCGACTTCATACTCAGAAAAACCTCATGGAAGAGTTGAAGAAAATGAAACGCGTGCTTGCAAAGCTTGATGAAACGGCTCCGCACGAGACGCTTCTCGTTCTCGACGCCAACAGCGGACAGAACGCTTTGATCCAAGCCAAAGAATTTCACGGAGCACTCGCGGTTGACGGCGTTGTCCTTACGAAACTCGATGGTTCGGCGAAGGGTGGAGTCGCCGTAGGCATAACGAACGAAGTTGGACTTCCGGTGAAGCTCATCGGCGTCGGCGAAAAAATCGGCGATCTTCGCGCGTTCGAACCCATGTCATTTGTCGATTCAATTTTGAAGTGATGGTAGAAACGCCGGTAGGCCGTCGTTTGTTTTGTTCTCGATTTTATTGAACATCGGTTTCTCTGCGACCGCATGGTGCAAGACCTGTAACGCGTTGTTTCGGCAGGAGCACTCTGAGGTCGCGCGATTAGGATATGCACCTCCCGCATACCATGCGGACGGCACGCTCGGTTTTCTCCGAGTCAAGGTGGCAAGTGCTGTCGCAAGTTCGACTGGTACAACTTCAAAATTTGTTCGCACTTTTGAATTCAGTCTTGAGGATGGAACCCCCGTGGTGAAAGTTTCGGAAGCCGAACTACATAAGTACGAATTTGCGCGGGTCAGTGTCGGACACTTCAATTTCCTGTTAGTTAGGCTCTCGACCACTGAACTTGCGCCCGTGCGCATCGATTCGAGGCTGGAGCGTCGCAATCACTTTCGTATCGTCGATTCCGTCACGGGGGCATCCTTCGAAATCCCTGGATCGTTCTACCGATCCGAAATTTAGTTACATTCTAGTTTTAAGTTCTATTTAATAGGCCGATGGATGAGCCTGAACTCGAGCTTGAATTAGAGGACGTTCCTGGAGAACCCTCTGAAGGTCCGCCGCGCAATGTCGCAGGCGAGTATACCGCGAGTATGTGGGCTCGCATGTTCGCCGTTTTTATCGACAATATAATACTAACCGTCTTTTTTATCTTTCTTCAGGTCTTCAAACTCATCGATCTTCAAAACCCCAATCACCAAATACGCAACGTCGCGATCGTGTTTGGAGTTCTCGTTCTCTACCAATACTTTTTCTTGATCATTAGATCCGCGACTCCTGGCAAATCAGCGTTCGGTTTGACTGTCGTTGCGGCCGAAACCAGAGGGCGCCGTCCGGCCGGCGACGCTGCTATTATTAAGCGATCGATTTTCAGTTCGTTGCTTCTGTTGATAACTCCGTTGCAGTTCGTTTCTAGCTTGCTCAGGTCGGATCGTCGGCAGTTGGCCGACCTGCTTTCGGGAACGAAGGTTATCGCACGAGGGCATTCGGTAAAAGAGAGACGACTGATACCTGCTATCGTCTTAACGCTCTTGGGGATTCCAAGCTTGGCATCTTTGGGTTTCGCTGGTTACACGCTTCTTAACGGCGTTCCAGTGAACAACGAGGCTCGAGCCGCGATTGAAAAAGCGACGGGCTTAGATTTTACGCAGGCCTTTCAGGCAACACCGGATGCGGCGATGAACGCTGATACTTTATCAGGCATCATTCCCAAGGATTCGAATTTTCCTATGGCTGGATTCTGGAAACCGTTGTGCACCGAGAATTCTGGTTTCGTTCTTTGGCCAAAACAGCCGGTTCATAAGAGTTACTGGCTATTTGCTTGTGACTCGCAGGGATGCAGCCCCGAATCGGTCAAAGCGGTTGAGTCGGACTCGAAAGATGTCGTAGCGATCGATGAAAAAACGCTGCGGATCAACGGGCTCAGCCACGAGATTTGCCCGGAAACCGCCGGTTCGGCCGTGCAATTGACCGAGACGCCGGCAACTGAGGACACCAAGAAACCGAGTGAGAGTCCTAAGCAGGAGACCGGCGCCGTTCCGCTTGAAAATTCAAGCCCGGCTCCGAGCGAAAGCCCGGCTTCTCCCACAGAGAGCCCGGTTCCTGCCGAGAGCCCCGATCCGACTCCGGAATAATCTCGTTTGAAGCGCCGTGCCATGGCGACCGATCCCTACGATATCACTCCTCAATTCTTAAGATTGTGCATATCATTGTTTCGATGGCTGGACTGACTCCGACCCAGAAGACGGCGCTGAAAAATCGCACGGATCGCATGACTGCGAATCGTGAATCGCTTGCGCGTCCACAGGTTGTTGGCTCTCCCGGTTCTGAGAATGGCGCTCGGCCTGTTGAAGTATCTATTGCGGGCGTTCCTCTTAGACTGAAATCTTCACACGACTTAGAAACAGTGAACGAACTTGTGCGCATGGTGGATGAGAAGATCCGCCAAGCATTACCGTTAACAAAAACCGGTTCGATCCAAAACGCTTCTATCTTGGCCGCTCTCAATATGGCCGAGGAACTGCTGCTTCTGAAAAGACGCGCGCGTGAACTAGTCGACGGGCTCGAGGCCCGCACTGCACGCGTGATCGAAGATATGGAGAAGTCTGGCCCGACGGCTTAACCGCCATAGGGAGACTTTGTGATTCGAAGTAAAGACCGGTCGGCTGACCGTTCAAAAGATCAGTGGCGTTCAGAAATGAAACGTCGCCTTTCAGAAAATGATAATGCGCTCGAGCGTGATACTGCCGAAACACGCATTGGTCTCGCCGTAACGGAATTTACGAACGCCCAACCGGGTTTGTGGCTGGCGTTTTCTGCCACACGACACGAGCCTTCGCTTCCAACCATTCACAATTCATCGACCTCGCGTTACGCATTTCCAAAAATGGTAGCGGACCCTGCTTCGAAAGAAGCTGCATCGAAAATGACATTTCATGTTTGGAGCGAACACTTGGCGACTGCGGCCTGGAGTGAACATCGTTTCGGCATTCGTGAACCCGACGTGACACATGCGTCGTGGAGGCTTGTTGATATCGCTCGTGATGCGGTTCGCGGCGCTTTGATTCCGGGTCTCGGGTTTGATCGATGGTTACATCGATTGGGCCGCGGCGCTGGATTTTATGATCGGTTTCTAAAAGACAGTAAGTTTCTAAAAGTAGGTGTGGGGTTTTCCGTTCAGTTAACGGACGAACTTCCACACGAATCGCATGACGTTGAACTCGACGCTCTTGTGACAGATCGCGAAGTGATCTGGCGCATGACTCCGAATTTAGCGCCAAGCGCCCGGAAGGCAGATGCATCGTGAATGAAATTGTAATCCTGATTGTGGCCCTGTTGGCTGGCCTCGCGGCCGGAGCCGTAGTTATGCTCCTTTACCGCAATGCCATGGACGTTAAAACCAAGAAGTCGGCAGCGGACGAGGCCGAGCGCATGGTGCAAAAAGCGCGAAGTGAAGCGCAGCGAATCGATCGTGAGTCTAAAAACCGCGCAAAAGATTTCGAAGCTCGTGCCAAAAAACAGGCCGAGATCGAAGTTCAAAAACAGCGCGATAAAATGCTGAAGGAAGAAAAAGCGCTCGCAGATCGCGAAACGCGAATGGACCGCGAAGCTCAACAGAAGGATCAAGAACTTCAGACTCGTCTTCAAGAAATTGCAGGGCGTGACGAGAAAGTTAAGATCGCCGAAAAGAAATTGATCGATCTCGAGAATGCGGCGGCGGCGCAAGCTGAAGCTTTAAAGGCGCGACTCGAACAGGTGTCACAGTTGACTCAGGCCGAAGCGAAAAAGGAAATGATCGAGGCGCTGACGGAGGATGCGCGTATCGAGGCAGGACGTAAAGCGCACGAGATTGAAGAGCGCGCCGTCGGCGAAGCGCACGAAAAGGCGCGACGTACTATTGCGGTAGCCCTCGCACGATATGCGAGTGAATTCACAGCAGAACGAACTGTGACCGTCATCAACCTTCCAAGCGAAGACATGAAGGGTAAGATCATCGGTCGCGAAGGACGAAACATCCGTGCGCTCGAAGCAGCATGCGGCGTCGATCTGATCGTTGATGAAACTCCGGAAGCGGTTGTCATTTCTTCGTTCGATCCGGTTCGACGTGAAGTGGCGCGCAAGGCTTTGGAAAAGTTAATGGAAGACGGACGCGTTCACCCAGCGCGAATCGAAGAAGTTATCGATAAAGTAAAAAAGGATCTGTTTAAGTCCATCAAAGAAGACGGCGAGAAAGCGGTCTTCGAACTCGGTCTTCATGGTCTGCATCCCGAGATCACAAAAGTGTTGGGTGGTCTGAAGTATCGCCATTCGCTTTCACAGAATATTTTGGATCACTCGGTTGAAGTCGCACACCTCGCCGGAATGATGGCCGGAGAACTTGGCGAAGACGTGAAGCGCGCTCGACGTGCCGGCGTTCTTCACGACATCGGCAAGGGCCTTGATCACACGGTTGAAGGTTCGCATGCGATTGTCGGCGCTGATTTCGCTAAAAAGTTCGGCGAGCATGAGTCCGTCGTTCACGCGATTCGTGCGCACCACGATGAAGAGAAACCAGCGACGGTTCTCGCTTTCATCGTTCAGGCTGCAAACTTGATTTCGAATTCTCGTCCGGGTGCAAAGCGCGCTTCGATCGACGCTTACGTTCGACGAATGGAAGATCTCGAATCGATCGGTAACTCGTTCGACGGAGTTATCCGAACGTTCGCAGTACAGGCCGGAAAAGAAGTCCGAGTTCTGGTTGAGGCGTCGCGAGTCACTGACGATCAAGCACAGATGCTGTCGTACGATATCGCACGCAAGATCGAACGCGAGATGAGTCACCCAGGCCAGGTGCAAGTCACGGTGATCCGTGAAGTGCGCGTCGTCGAGCATGCACGGTAAGGGGCTCGTCGATGAGCACCCTGTTAAATAAAGCGACGCCTTCCGAACAGCTCGCCGAGCTTAAGCGCGGCGTCGTCGATATGATTTCGGAAGTCGAGCTTTTGAAGAAGCTCGAGAAATCGTACAAAGAAAAAAAGCCGTTGTTAGTAAAACTCGGGGCAGATCCAACACGACCTGATCTGCATCTCGGTCATGCCGTTGTGATTAGCAAGCTGAAACAATTTGAAGATTTTGGTCACGAAGTGAAATTTCTCA
>JAYSYF010000400.1:0-2787 GCA_043716655.1 Bdellovibrionales bacterium
GCTAAGCCCGATCTCTCGGCTCCTTCGCTGATCAAGACTGCGGATGGAGGCCAGTTCAAAGGTTCGTCGAATTCTGCGGCGGCTTTTGCTGCACGAATCGCGGTGGAACTTTCAAAAGTGAAGTCGATCGATCGTGAGTCGCTTCTCATCACGCTTCGCGGTGGAACTCCTCGCCCGAAACCGGCGAATCCATCACGTCCAAATGAACCCGTGGTCGCCAACAGCGCGAGTCACCTGGGATCGACCGAGTCCGGCTGCTACGTCTTCCACGCTTTGCAGATTACGGTTCCGCATGTACGAAAAATGCTCCGTGAAGGTGGTGTCGTCGTCGATACCGTCTCGGGCCCAAAAGTGTTCATCGAAGAGAATCCATTCACACGTGCAGCTCGGCTTGGTCTCGACGTCGAACTTCAGAACGCCGATGGAACTGCAGGTTCGATACTGGTTGCAGATGTGAGTGGCCTCTATGCCACGTCGGTTCATCAACGGACCGCACTCGCGTCGGACACTGTCGAATTTGTTCGCACGCCGCAGGGTGCTAGGTACTGTCGACTTCGCTAAGCCAATCGGGTTCAATGCCCGACTATGCAAACTTCTAGAAAAGCGGCTCCGCTCGCAAGGGCATTGATAGCTTCGGTGATAGCTTCCGCGGTCGTCGTCGTTATATCGTCTTGTCAAAGCACCCCCGTTCAGAAAGTTCACCGAATGACCCCTGCCTTTCCTCAAAACATCGCGACACCCGTTCCAGCCAAAGTTCCGCACGAGATGTCGTTACATGGCGATCGTCGCAACGATCCCTTTTATTGGATGAAGGAACGCGACACCGAACGCGTGCTGACTTACCTCAAATCTGAAAACACTTATTACGAACGCATGACGAAAGAGTGGGAGCCACTTCAGGAGCGGCTCTTCAGCGAGATGAAAGCGCGGGTGAAACAAGACGACGCGACTCCGCCCACAAAAAATGGTCCGTACTTGTATTACACGCGTTTTGCGAAGGGCCTCGAGTACCCGATTTATTGCCGAAAGAAGCTGGCAGTCGGAAGTCCCGAAGAAATCACGCTCGACGTAAATCAAATTGCAAAGGGCCACAAGTACACTTCGGTTTCTGGCGTGAATCCATCACCTGATCATTCGATGATTGTTTACGGCGTCGATCTCGTGGGCCGGCGTTTTTATGACCTGCATTTCAAGGATCTAAAAACCGGAAAAACTTTGGGCCATTCGATTCCGAAAACGACTTCGAATGTCGTGTGGGCCGAAGACGGTCACACTCTCTTCTATACTTTGCAGAATCCCGAAACTTTGCGTTCCGAAAAAGTACTTCGCTTCGATCTAAAAACTGGAAAGTCGACCGAAATTTATTTCGAGAAAGACGAAATCTTTTCTGTCTATGTCGGCAAATCTCAGAACGACAAATTTATTTTCATCAACACCGGAAGTTTCGATTCTTCCGAAGTTCGCTACGTTTCGGCACACAAACCGACGTCGGAATTTTCGCTGTTCCTAGCACGCGAACCCAAACACGAATACAGCCTCGAAGACGGTGACGAAGCGTTTTATGTACTGACAAATTGGAAAGCCGAAAACTTCCGCGTCACGAAAACTGATCCGAAAACGCCGGCGAAGGAAAACTGGAAAGACGTCGTTCCGCATCGTGCGGACGTATTGATTTCAGAAATGCTCTTGCTGAAAGATCAAATTGTCCTCGAGGAACGACGAAATGGTCTTACGCAAATTGAAATATTTAATCGTGCGATTCTAATGAAGTCGCAGGCTAAAGACGGCTTCGCTGCTGCGGCGATCGTTCAGTTTCCAGATGCGGCCCATGTCGTCAGCATCGGTACGAACTATGAATACGCGACCGATCGAGTTCGATTCAACTATCAGTCGATGGTTCGTCCAGGAAGCGTCTACGACTACGAATTCGCATCAAAGAAGACGACGCTCGTAAAAGAAAGCGAAGTACCCACCTACGACGCTTCGAAGTACGCAAGCGAACGGGTCTGGGCGACGGCTGCAGACGGAACCAAAATTCCGATTTCTCTCGTCTATCGCAAAGATCTTCGCAAAGCTGGTGCGAATCCATTGATGGTCTATGGTTATGGTTCGTACGGGCTCAGCATGGATCCGGGTTTCCGCCTCAGCGTGTTCTCGCTTCTCGACCGAGGCTTCGTCTACGCCGTTGCACACATTCGCGGTGGATCCGAGATGGGACGCGACTGGTACGAAAAAGGTCGAATGGGTTTCAAGAAAAACACTTTCTCCGATTTCAATACGGCCACGGAATATCTCGTCAAATCTGGCTTCGGCGATGCCGGAAAAGTTTTTGCTTCGGGCGGCAGTGCCGGCGGTCTGCTGATGGGCGCAGTGTCGAACCTGCGACCAGATCTCTATCGTGGCATCGTTTCAGTTGTTCCTTTCGTTGACGTCTTAACGACGATGCTCGATCCCGACATCCCGCTGACGACCGCCGAGTACGAACAATGGGGAAACCCGAACGAAAAAGAAGCGTACTTCTATATGAAGTCGTATTCTCCGTATGACAATATCGAACCGAAACCGTATCCGGCGATGTTGGTCATGACTGGCTATCACGATAGCCAGGTTCAATATTGGGAGCCGGCGAAGTACGTCGCTAAGCTTCGAGAAGCGACAACATCGAAACTTCCAGTGTTATTCCGTATCGACATGGAAGCCGGTCACGCCGGTGCCTCGGGACGCTTCCAAGCGCTCAAAGACACCGCCGCTCAATTTGCTTTTTTTATTAAACTCGCGGACGCCGAC
>JAYSYF010000005.1:0-7883 GCA_043716655.1 Bdellovibrionales bacterium
GTCATACGCGGGTTTAACAGTCCCGGAAACTGCCGCAACAATGCTGGAAGTAAAACGAGATCTCCTAAGATTCCAATGAGCATTGAAAAAACCATCGCCACGCCAAAACTCCTTGTTACTCCGAAGTCAGAGAAACATAGCGTGGTGAATCCGATGAGCAGAGTCAAACTCGACAAAATGCAGGACTGACTTTCGTGCCAAAAGGCGCGTTCAACAACTCGTGTCGTCACTAGACCCGAGTCTGTTTTCGCAGCGAAGTCGCGCACGCGTTTCATGAGATAAATTGTGTTGATGAAAGCGAATCCGAGTGCGATTGCAAAAACGATCGCAAGACCGGGCTTCATTTGAATCTGGAAAAACGAAACGACGGCGACTAGAAAAAGTGGGGGAAGCACACTAGGGACAAGCGCCACCGCGGCCCAACGGAAAGAACGGAAGACGACAACGAGCAAAATAAATATGACTCCGAGCGCTTCCCAAAATCCAGCAATCAGGCTTTGCGAAAGCTCTCGATTCATTCGGTGGATGTAAGATCCCCATCCACCACGTTTCGTTTCCGAATCTGGTGTCAGGCTCGCGATCGATCGCGAAATTTCTTTAAGTCCTGCTTCTACTTGATCGCTTGGTGCATCACGCAGTCGAATGCTCAATCGAGCGCTGCGTCCTTCGTCTCGAAGGAAGTTCTTCATTGGATTTTTCGCTGCGAGTTCAAAGAGTGTCGCCACTTCATCAATGGATGATGAATCTCCGGCCGCTGCGCCAGCGAACGCAAATAAGTCCATCGGCGTTACCACAGAACCCACGACCGGAATTTTTCGGATCAATGCGGCTACGGCTTCGAGTCGCAACCGATTCGTTGGCTCGAGCCAAGAATTTCGCGGCAGTGCCAGTTCGATTTCAACTGGAACTAATCCACCTAAGTTTTGATCGACAACGTTCGCTGCGAGTGTCGACTTGCCGTCTGTGCCTAAGTCGTCGAAGAGGCGGTGCGAATAATTCACGCGCATGCCCGTTGCGAATGAGCACAGCACCGCAATGCCGAAAACAGAAAGTACTGCGAGGCGGTGTTTCATGATCCAAAGACTCCAGCGCGCGCGACCTCCGACAAAACTTCGCAAGCGAGGCTCAGGCGAGATCAGCAGCAATGGATAAATAGTCATCGTTGTGACGAGCCATAGACCGAGTGAGGCAAGTGCGACGGTAAGTCCAAACTCGCGCATTGCTACGACATTTGACGATGCGAGAGTTAAAAAACCGACGCCCGTTGCAAGCGAAACCAGGAAATTCGGCAACAAGAGTCTGCGGAATGACGTCGCAAGTGCGCGTCGACGATCTTGAGTTTGACGACTTTCAATGTAAGCAAAAAGTACATGAACTGTTAGAGACAGCGTCTGTACAGCGACGAGGATTGGAAGACTCAGTGACAAGACACCAAGGCTTTGCCCCGTGAATGCCATCGTGCCAAGAATGATGGCGTTAGAAGAAATGCATGTGACACCGGCGATGACGATGGCCGTGAATCCCGAGAATAAAAGAAACAAGGCGAGAACGGCTGCGACGGCGCCAAGTCCACCGAGCAAAACAATTTCTTTCGACAGAACTTGAGTCAGTTCGGCTTGTACAATAGCCACGCCGCCAACCATGACTTGAGAAGCGGAAAAACCAGTTTTGAGTTTGTTTTCTACTGCCGTTTTGGTTTCTAGAAGACCCATCGAGCTGGAAGTGTCGACTTCAACGAGCATCGCGGCCCATTTGCCATCTTTCGAGATCATGACGGGTGCCACGACTCCCGTGTCAGATGCGAGCTTCTTCCAGTCGCGAGTTTTCAAAACGTCGGTCAAACGTCCAAGCCGGACTTCACCTTGATCGCGAACGACGGTTTCCAGTGTGCCCAATGATGCGACGCTTTTTACACCTTTTGTTTCAGCGAGTACTGAAGCAGCGTTCGAAAGATCTTGAATTGCCTCGGCGCTCATCCAGCCAGTGTTTCGTTCTGCGACAACAAACATCCAAGGCGAATCTGTCAGTTTAAATCTTTTGCGTAAGCTTGCGTCTTCCTTCAGCGAGGAATCGCCTGAAGCAAGAAACTCGGTCAGCGAATACGTAGTTTTGAGTGACGTGACTTGCCACAAGGCGAGTCCAGTAAGAAGTGCGACAACGAACAGAGACGCGAAGGACATAGCAAAGATGCGATTCGATGAAGTGTCCAGATTCCCACACGGTTGAAGCTTCTTTATGAGCGATCGCACAGACTGGACTGCGATTGTGAAGCTTCGAGGGTTTTTGAACATTCGCATTACTCCTTAGGACAATTGAACCGATTGGTTATGTTCGGAGCGAACGAAGATGAACTTAAGACAGAAAACAAATCTACCGGAAGTAAACACAATCGCGAATCTGACGGAAAAACTTTTCCGGTTGGCGACTGCGGTTACTTTTATTTTTTCGATTTCTCCTTCCGTTGGCGCCGCGACGCTAGCATCGAACAAGATGTCGATTCCTGTTGCCCTCAGTTTTCCTTCGTCGTCCGAGGCGATTGAAAAGTCGTTGATCCGTTTCGGTAACGGTCGGTTTCAAGAAGGCTTCGATGTCACTCAAAAGCTTTCGGATGTAACGATCACAGATCCATTCGCGCTAAAACTGTCGGGAGTGAAATTTCAAGGCGCTATAAGGGGTCGACTCGACCGAGATAGCAAGGGTCTGATCATAGAGGCGGCTTTGCAGAATTTAAAATTGTCTATCGAACGAATTTCGATTCACTCGGTCGTCAAAGCTCGAGTCGGTGGGGTCGACGCAAGTATTCGTATCGATGCTGAATGTACCGCCTCAGAGATTTATTGGCCGGGGAAAACGATTTCTTTTTTTGCACGCGGAAGACTGACAACGGTCCCGCGGCTAAAATTGGATTTGTCGGGACTCGCTCTGCCCGTGGATTTGGAAAAACCCGAGATGAGTCTTTCTTGTCAGGGACCTTTCGGTATCGACGATGCGATACGCGACTACGCGTGGGCCGCCATTCAACAACGTTGGACGGATCAGCTTTTCATTGAGGACATCGAAACAAAGATTGAAGAGTCCTTCGCATCAGCTCTTGCGGTTGGTGGTGATGGACTGAAACTTGTGAGTCAACCTGGGATGAATGCGACGATGTTCGCGGAAGAGTATACCGTGGGTGCTCAGGTCGGGCATTTGCGTGCGCGACTTGAGTTGAGTCTCGATCGACCCGTACCGACATTGAGCCCTGCAGGTTCAGTCGTGAATTTGCCGACTGGAAAAATCGACGAGATTACAGTGTCGATTCCGACAACCGCTGCACAGGCGGTTATGAAAACTTGGCTCGCGCCGGGCGTTTGGTCCGAGTGGATCGATGCACAAAGTGTCGAGGGATTTCGCGATCTCATGTCGTCACGCTTCAAACAGATCATCGCGGTCCCTGACTTGCAGAATTACCCGAAGGACGCGCCTTTCTGGTTTGCACTCGATATGGCAGAGAGCCCAACTCTGCAATGTGTGGCGGGCGAGCTGCATGCCGGAGTTCCCATTGGTGCATGGATGTTGCTGAAAGAACCGAGCTTTCAAATTGGTTACAAACCGATGGTGAGGTTCTCGATTCCAACTCGCCTCTCGATTGCCCTTCCACAATCGAAAACGAATCGTGCGATGTCGGCGAGAATTGAGTCGATGGATATGAGTTACGCCTTCGACACTCGCTACATAGAAACCGAACGACCAAATACGATTATTGCGTCCGAACAGATTCTTGACGGGATAAAAGATTTCGCCGAATCCAAAATCGAAAATCTCACTGCCTTCGAAGGTTTTGTTGGCGAAACGGCGAAGGCGTTGAATCAAACCAACGTCAGTTGTGACCCGTCGACGCAAGTCATTCGCATTGTCATGCCGAACGGCATTTAGATCTAAAATGTGGATGTGATTTTTAAAGATCCGCCGTCGTTGTCTTTAAACGGCCCGATTGGTGAGTCGAGACTGGCTTCATACCAAGTCCATCCGAGTTCCGCGGCCAAATTCGAATTCAAGTCCATCGTAAAACTTGTTTGAACGATGGTTCCACCTTTGGACGTCAACGACTTCAATGCTCCGATCATGAAAGTCGTCGTTTCGCTAGGGGATAACCGAAATCCTAGCGCCGCCGCACGGTCAAAGAACTTTGAAAAAGAAGCGATGTCCGTTCCACCGGTGTCGTCTTCAAGTGCATTCTTGAAACCTTGAGCTAACAACGTCAGTTGACCGAATGAACCTAGGCTCACTTGTCGTTCGATCGCGAGCGAAAAGTCAGAACGGTCGTTCGCGAGCGCACGACCACCGTAAAGCGGTTCCGTTTTGCCGAATTGAAATCGCAAGAGCGAGGAACCTACCGGCCGCACGATGGAGGCTCCATAATGTCTTTCGCGATAATAAACCTCTTGAAGACCGACGAGGGGATCCGCTTGAACGACCCGTCGGCCATCGGGACGAATTCCCAGCAACGGCCCAGTGACGCTTGCGCGGATCGAAGGAAAGCCGGCTGCACCTTCATCATATTGAAACGAAACTTCGTTTTCCCCGGGACGCCAATTCAGGCGCGCACCCGCATTCCAGCGAAGCGCGGACTCACGATCTTCACGACCTCCGTATCTGTATTCCAAGGAGTCCGGAAGGATGAATTCGGCATCAGGTCGATTCGGTACATAAAGCTGTCGAGGTAACCAAGGACTGGTTTGTGACGGAAGAATCGATCCGCGCTTGTATGGAATTACAAACGTCTCGAGCGACAGCGCTCCTCGCGTAGAATTTCCCTCGCGCCACTCGGAATACAGCATCCACTCACCGCGCTTGGATGACTGCGCTGGTCGTTCCATTCGTCGTGAGTTGATTTGATCAAGAGGATCGTAAAAGTCCGCGACGCCCCATCGCAGGGTCCTCGAGCCGAGTGAGGCCCGAACGTTTCGCGATCTGCCGAATTGATACTCGACGAACAAATCTCGATCTTCGAGATAGTGAGGAGACCCAGAACGATTCCATTCGCCTGCCTGCGATGACCCAAGAATCTGCGAACTTGCCGCACTTACCGACGGACTCAAAACTAGAAATTCGGCGGCGATTAAAGCTTCAACTCTTAATCGCTCGTTGGAATCGGAAGTCCATTTGAAACCCGACTCGCCGGCAAGCCATCCTTCGCTGCGACGGCCGGTTCCGACAGCACTCGGCAGAATCCCGTACTCGAGACCGACTTTCGAGTCTGCGGACGATTCCGCATGACCAAGAGTCGGAAGGCAAAGTGCTGCAAATAAAAATGCCGGGACGAATCTCATCCCGGCATTGTTGAAATGAAGTGAGCCCGAGTCAAACACTCGCGGGCGCCTCGGGTTTCTACTTCGTCGCCTCGTCAGAGAAAGCTTTGAAGTAAGCATCGAAACCGTCACGCATGTCTTTAATCGTGTGCGTGTACTGAATGTCAGGCGTCACACCGTTGTTCTCGATGAAGTCCGCGTCCGTGTACTTGCCATCTGGACGGAAGGTCGTGAAGAGACCACGCGTCAGGCTTAACGAAGAACGTGTGTACGGAAGGTCGATGACTTTCTCGACGCTTCCGCCGAGACCCGCAGTGCGGTTCCCGAAAACTTTCGCGAGTCCGTTCGACTTCAACATCATCGGTACGGCATCGCCACCCGAACCACAAAGTTCGTCGATCAAAATCAAAACCGGCTTTTTCCAGACTGCTCCGCCAGGTGCAGCAGGAAGTACTTCGCGCATCGAGAAGCTGAATGGATCTTTAGTCAGGCGAAGGCCCGCTTCAGAATCGCGCTCGAGGTTTTTCACGGCAGACAGAAGTCTTGCGCCGATCGAGCTCGCAGCGGTTACCGGATCGAGACCAGTCCAATACGTCGAGAGTTTAGTGAACCAGAGACGATCGGTGTTCAGGAACTGCACGAAGCTATTCATGCCGTTTGGAGCGAACAACTGAACGAAACTCTCGCCGTAAATAACGGCTCCGCCTGGATTGTGAGTTTGATCGATGACGAGTGTATCGGCGAGCGGTTGGAACTGCTCAATTAGCGCCGAGTACATAGCGAGCTGCAGAGCGATGTTTTCAACGCTGTAGCTAGGCTGACGCATCATCAAGACAGTTTTGCCGTTATGTTTGTACAGAGCAGCCCAGAGCTCGGGCAGAGCGTCGGGAATCTTGTCGACCGTTGGTGGTTTCGGTTCGAACACGTCGAGCTCTTTTGACCACATTGCATAGAAGCTCTGAACGCGCTCGCGCTCGGGTGTAACCATCGTTACGCCGTACTTCTTCTTCAGTTTTGCATTCCAATACCATGGAGCCGCAACACCCATGTCGCCGATGTGAGCCATGTCTTTTAATCGTTCTTTCAGAACGTCTGAAGCCATTGAGTTACGACCTACGAGTCCGCGCTCCATGTCGTCTTCTTCAACTTCGTCTTCAGGAGTATTTGCTTTTGGAGCGAGCTCTACCCGCTGCTGTGGGCTCGTCTTCTTCCAAGCAATGCGTGCAAGTTTGACGGTGCCGTCAGGCTTAACGAATTTGATCTGCGCGAACGCATCTTTCGGAACGAGTTCAGGAATGAACGAGGGGCGCAGGAAGAAGTAATAAATCATGTGGCGATCGCTCTCGACGTTCGCAAACCATGTGTACTTCGTGATGATTTTTAGTGCTGCATCGGGAGTCATGCCGTCGATCTCGGTAACTTCGTCACCAAGTGCCAGACCGTAAGGCGCAAGTGTCGGAGCAACTCGAGACACAATATATTTGCCTTCAACGGGCATAACGATCACTGGAATTTCATAACGTTCGCGAACCGGCTGAGACAGGCTTACGTGCCCGTCTTCGAGTTTCCTGAGAAGCTCTAGAAAGAGTGCGGTTTTGTCGGCATCAGTCTTCGCCGTGCTGAACTTTGCGCGAATCGTGGCAGCTTCCGTTTCGAATACGTAACCGAAACGACGCTGTTTATACTCGAGTGGACCGTAGAGTGATCTTATGCTCGAAATCATGGCGTCGTAATCAGACAACGCTTCAGATTCGCTCAAGGGACGAATCAGAGCGGAGTCACCGTCAAGACCGAGTTGAGCCTGAGTGGACTGCTGAGTACACGAAACGGTTGAGATAACCGTTAAGAGAACGAGTGCGAAACCCCGAGTAAGAGCGCAAATCATAGACCCCCCCTGATGTGCTAGCCGTGAAAATTGTCCCAGGTTCCAATTTGGGTCAACCTAAACTCGAGGCTCATCCGCAATTCAGCTTGCAGTGAAAATTTAATAGCCATCAGTTTCATTTGCGAGCACGTGCTGATGAGGTTTCAACAAAATTTAGTCGGTCGCCCGGACTGACTAATGACTTGTTTTAGGGCTAGTGCAGCAACGAAATCGAATGAAAATACCGTGGGCAGCTCGCTAAGCCGAGCTGGAGAGCATATCTAAAAAATAGATAAGCATCAGACATTCCTTCTATTTTTAATTCTGGGAGTGACGACCGATCATCTATGTAAGCCGATCGTTCTAAGAAGGAGGTTCGAAGATGCGAAGAGCAAGTAAGACCGCAGCTGGGGTTCAAACCGTCAAGACTACTTACCGTGATTTTGAGTCGAGGGAATATCTCACGGAGTTCGTTAACGACATGGTTCAACATGCGCTCACTAAATTTCTCGACCGTCACAACACTCGGATCGAGGTGACATTAGATAATAGCGAAAAACGTACCCGCCGCCGACTCTTCAATGTCGGCATCACACTACACCCGGCACACCAGGGGCCGATTCACGTTTCAAGAGAAGCCGATGTGCTTCAAGACGCCATTCGAGACGCAGTCGCGACGATAAAAAAGATACTTCGTCGGGATCACGCGAAACTTGTGGCTCGTCGTC
>JAYSYF010000041.1:0-7155 GCA_043716655.1 Bdellovibrionales bacterium
CCAAGACTTGTGTTGAGATCAATTTTTTCGGTAAGCGATATGAAATTCGTATCATGCCGCTTAAAAATCTCAAGACCTTTGAGCATGTGCGAGACCGACCGCGCGAAGCGGGAGAACGCAAAGACCACGACCGCCTCGATTTCTCCGGCCTCGACGGCCTTCATCATGCGGTCCAGACCCGGCCTTGAGGCCTTTGTTCCGCTCTGGTTTTCATCGGCAAACAACTCGTAATCGCCGATTTTATTGTGGTCGCAAAAAAGACGAAGCGCGCGTATCTGAGATTCTAATCCGCTTTCTTGGGTCGATGTGGAAATTCGCGCGTAAATAGCCGTTCGACGTTTTGGTAAAATGGTTGGATTTGTAGTCATAAGATGTCCTCCAAAAAATTCGGCCCGAGAGAACATCTCTCGGGCCGTTAGTTGTGATTTAAGAAAGGGGACGAGGCGGGAAAATCAGTCGGTCAGAAGTCGCGTGAATTTCGAATACGACATGATGCCGGTTTCGGATTTCTCAGCAGCCTTCCCCGTCATGATAAGGGTGCAGGCCTTGAGCTGACCGAGCAGAGCGAGTGCAAACGCGAGTCGGATGACGAACGAAAAAAAGCGGACGAGTGCCATGAAAACCTCCTCAAAGTTTTACGTTTCTCGTTCTTCGAAAACTGCGTGTAGCAAGGTTGTAGCAAATCTGTAGCAAAATTCTGAAATGCCCAGAAATACTCTGAAACATTCGTCCCGTGATCGCATCGCTCTGATTGTGGTTTCAAGTACTTGATGCGACTCGCAAATTTTCTTTCGAGTCGCTTTTGGTCACTAAGATTGGCGGAGAGTGTGGGATTCGAACCCACGTTAGGTTTGACCCTAAACACGCTTTCCAAGCGTGCGCCTTCAGCCACTCGGCCAACTCTCCGTTTTGGAAGAAGCGTTTCATCTCAAACAGCCCGCCTGAAGTCGACATCTTTTCATCACTTTGCTCCAGGTGGGTGACAGCAGCCGAACCATGCTTCAAAATTCTGAGCACTATGATGAAATTCAGCACTGTCGCCAGCAACTTGAATAGAACTGCCGCTAACACATTTTTCCGAATCACCGCTGCACTCTGTTTGATTCTTGGTGTCGCGAAGGCCTCGGCCTCAGTCTTCGAAGCTGAGTGTCCAGAAGAAGTAAAAACTCGGCAGGCGGCATTGCCGACTCCAAAAGGTTGGAGCGCCCACGTCGAAGGGGTCAGCGCCCGTCAAATTTTTACGGGTCTCGAACTCTACAGCGGTCATCCCAAAGATGGCGCGCCGCTTTTTCCTGACGAAGCTGCGGCACCCGTCGCAGACAAACCTGCAGCCGGTGCTCCCGAAACGCCTGTGGACACGACCTACACGATTCCCGTTGGGCGCGAGACCTATGTATCTTGCCAGTACACGAACACGATCGTCCGGTTGATAGGAAAAATTCCAAAAACGGCAAAGACATGCCGAGTTCGTTTCTCCGAATCGCTCGGCCACGTTCAAAAAGTTATCTGCGATTAGTCGATACAGTTTTATCTGAAACTCTTCAAAGGTTTGTGATTCACATGCGCCTCGAGCACGATGCGTAAATGATCACTTTTAAAATCATAGCAATTGCGATTTGTATTTCGATTCCTGTTTCAGCATTCGCCGCAGACGAGGTGGGCGTTTGGCTCGAAGCCGAAGGCGGGCAGGTGTGGCAAACCATCAACGATGTGCAAATCCCTTCCGACGCCGGGACTCGCTTCTCGCTCGTTACGCTAGGCAAGGGGCCGGCGACCACGGGACGTGTTTATCTTGGATATCGTGTGGCTCCACGCCATGAGATTCGCGCTCTCTACGCGCCGCTGACCCTTAACCTCGAAGGAGCATTCGGTGAGGCGGTCGGTTTTCGGGGCGAGACGTTCAGTCCCAACGTCGCGATCACCGCAAAATATCAATTCAATTCCTATCGTCTAACGTATCGCTATCTGCTCGTTGACGACGACACTTGGACATTCGGTATTGGCTTTACCGGAAAAGTCCGCGATGCCGAAGTTGAACTCGTGCAAGGAGCGAAACGAGCCTCGAGCGCTAACGTCGGATTCGTTCCGCTTCTTCATATTTCAGCAATCTACAAAGTCACCGACGCCTTTCGACTCACTTTCGACGCCGATGCTCTTGCCTCGCCGCAAGGTCGCGCCGAGGACGTCGCATTGTTCGCCGGCTATCGCGTGTCGCCGGGAACAGAACTCCGGCTCGGGTATCGAACAGTCGAAGGCGGAACGGCCGGTAAGACCGGTGGAACTTACAGCTTTGCGTGGCTTCATTACGCCGTCGCAGGGCTCCGTCTGGATTTTTAGCGCCTGAGTAGCCAGGAAGGCGACATTTGCGCTACGGTGAGGCTTCAATTTAGCGAGGTCCCATGCTTGATCTGAAGTTCATCCGCGAAAATCCTGATGTCGTTAAAAAAGCCGTTCAACAGAAACGCGTTTCATTGAACATCGACGATTTGCTCAAAGCCGATCAGACGCTGCTGGATCTTAAGAAAAAGAATCAGGCGCTGAACGAAGAAAAAAACGCGAACGCTAAGAAGATGAAAGGAGCCACGCCGGAAGAGCGCGAGGCCATCATCAAACGCGGTCGCGAAGTAGGCGTCGAGATCGACGCACTGAAGGCTTCGACTGAAGCAGCTGAGAAGGCGCTTCAAGAGCTTATGTGGCTTGTGCCGTTGATTCCGGATCCGAAAGCTCCGATCGGAAAAGACGATACCGAAAATGTAGAAGTAAAACAGTGGGGCGAAAAACCTACGTTCAGTTTTAAACCGAAAGATCATGTTGAGATCTGCAACCAGCGCGGATGGGCCGAGTTCGAACGTATCGCCGCAGTTGCTGGCTCACGAAGTTATTCTCTGAAAGGCGATCTCGTCTTACTCGAGAACTCGATGCTTCGTTATGGCCTCGAGAAATTAAAGAAAAAAGGTTTCACGCTGATCAGTGTTCCAGCGATGGCGCGTGAAAATGCATTTTTCGGCAGCGGAAATTTTCCTACAGGCCGAGATCAAGTTTATTACCTACCTGCCGACGACATTTACCTAGCAGGAACGGCCGAAGTGGCGCTGAACGCGTTGCACGCCGGAGAAATTCTCAACGAAGATCAACTTCCAATTATGTACGGCGGTATGTCTCCGTGTTTTCGTCGCGAAGCGGGAAGTGCAGGTCGCGATGTGCGTGGACTCATCCGCGTTCACCAGTTCAACAAAGTCGAGCAGTACGTCCTCGGCAAAAACGATCCGGCCGAGAGTGAGCGACTTCACAAACTGTTGCTCGAAACCTCTGAAGAGATTCTGCAAGACTTCGAAATGCATTATCGCGTTGTCGAAGTTTGCACGGGCGATATGGGCGCAGGAAAATGGCGAATGTTCGACATCGAGTCATGGGTTCCAAGTGAAAATCTCTATCGGGAGACACACTCGTGCTCGTCGCTCCACGACTGGCAAGCACGCCGAACAAATCTTCGTTACCGCGACAAAGAGGGCAACGTTAAGTTCGTTCACACATTGAACAACACGGCTGTGGCAACTCCGCGAATCTTGGTGCCGTTCTTAGAACAACACCAACAGCCAGACGGAAAAATCAGAATTCCAAAAGCATTACAAAATTGGATGGGCGGCGCCGCCGAAATGTAAAGGTGCCCGTCGACTTTTCGCCACGCGCTGCGTGGAGAAAAGTCGACTGACACTTATAGTTGCTCAAGGCCGAGAGTGTTGCCTTCTGAATCCCAGAAAGAAACGAAGCGATGACTTTCGCCTTCGGTCTTCGGCGTTCCGACTTTGACTCCGCGATCAGTGAGAATTTGTACTGCTTCGTCGACATTTTTCGTCGCGAAGTAGGTGATGGGACCGAAGCCGACGTCTTTCGATCCGGCTTCTGTGGGATGAAGATCGAGTCGCATCTCGATTTTTGGATGATAAAGTGAAGCGTAATGTCCCGGAGATACGAAACGCTCTTCAAATCCGAGTTTCTCTTTGTACCAGACAACTGCACGATTCAAATCATTCACGTAAAGCATCGGGTGCGAGAACTTTTCGAATAACGCCATGAGTGCCTCTCGGAAGTGAGGCCGGCTTATCCGGCCGAAAACGTAGATAGAAAATGCCTCGAAAGCTCCATCATGGTGCGATCGAGGACCGCTTCACGTAATCTTAATTCTTGGAATAATCTAGGACTCTCGGCGTTCGGCGCGGCGTGCACTAAAAAATCGCGTTAGGATTTCTCCGCACTCGGCGCCCAAAACACCTGGCGTCACAACCGGTCGATGGTTCAGTCGCGTGTCCGACAAAATCTGAAATAGCGATTCGACGGCGCCCGCTTTCGGATCTGCGGCACCGTAAACGACGCGATCAACTCGCGAATGGATGATCGCGCCAGCGCACATCACACAGGGTTCCAAAGTGACATAGAGAGTGCAGCCGTGGAGGCGCCAGCGACCGAGATCGCGGCTCGCTGCCTGAAGAACGCGAATCTCTGCGTGACCCAAAGGGTCAAACTCGGCCTCTTTCAAGTTCGCTGATTCGGCAGCAATGCGGTCGCCGATGGGGCCCAAAGTAGGATCATGAGCGACCAGGATCGCTCCCACCGGAACTTCGCCTGCCGCAGCGGCCTTAGCCGCGTGCGCCAAAGCCCTTTGCATATACTCGAGATCGCGTTCCGCCATATTGCAGCAATACCGCGCGGTTAGCCGGGGTCAAGAAAGTAGTTTGTCTCGACTCAATCCGCGTGCTACCTCATGAGATTGCGCGTCGGTCAAACGACTACCGCAACTAGTTTATTTTCTGGGCCTTCTTCACGAGTTGATGAAGGTTTCGAAGGGCAGGTGATTTTCAATGGCTTTAGTAAAACTGCGAGATAACGAAAGTTTCGAAGCAGCATTCCGTCGATTCAAGAAATCGTGCGAGAAAGCCGGCATCCTGTCAGAAGTGAAGAAACGTGAACACTTCGAGAAACCAAGCGTTCGACTCAAAAAGAAGTCGATCTCTGCTCGAAAGCGTTTGCTCAAGAAACAAAAGAAACACGGCGAATAATTTAGAAGAGTCGAAAGGCTCGTCTCGATTCATCGGTTTGTGTTTTAAGAGCCGGTTCGCCGGCTCTTTTCATTTCCGGCGTCTGCATCGGTACATTCGATGCACGCAGCTACTGTAAGGAGATTTCCAAATGGGCCTTCGTGATCAAATTACTTCTGATATCAAAGACGCTATGCGCGCCAAAGACTCTGCAAAATTAAACGCACTTCGTATGGTACAGAGTGCATTCAAAAATCGCGAGATCGAACTTCGTCCGGAACCGATGAACGAGGACGAACACCTAGGTATATTAAAAAAATTAGTGAAGCAGCGCAAAGAATCGATCGAGCAATACGCGGCAGCAAAACGCCAAGATCTCGTCGACAATGAAACTGCTGAATTAAAACTTCTCGAGCTCTACATGCCAGCGCAAATGTCGCGCGAGCAGGTTGAGCAAATTGTCGGCGACGTGATGACAGCTTTGAAAGCTACCACTGTTAAAGACATGGGCGCTGTCATGAAAGAAGTCCAAGCGCGAACCGCTGGGGCCGCTGACAACCGGATGGTGAGCGAAGTCGTCAAAGCGAAACTCGCGAAGTAACTCAGTGTGAAGCTGGCGGAGTAGTCCGCGGAACTTGCTGGTTTGATAGAAGCGGCGCTCGTGAAAAACGCGAGCTCGTTTTCTAAAGTTAAATTTGTTTTTCAAAATTAAATTAAGGATCACAAACGTTGAGATTCTCTCCTGACTTTGTCGAAAAAGTTCGCGAAGCGAACAACATTGTCGATGTGATTGGGCCCTATACCCAATTGCGTTCGACAGGTTCTGGGTTCATGGGGCGGTGTCCGTTCCCAGATCACAGCGACAAGTCGGCGAGCTTTTCTGTCAGCGAAGAGAAGCAGTTGTACAACTGCTTCGGCTGCAAGAAGTCGGGTAATATCTTCACCTTCCTTCAGGTGTTCAACGGCTATTCTTTTCCAGAGTCGATCGAGTTCCTCGCACGTCGCGCCAACATCGCTTTGCCCGAGCGCGACGAGGACCCGCGCGAGAAGCGAAATCGCGAAACTCGCGAAAACGTACTGACGACCAATCGCCTCGCTTCGTCGTTTTTTGAGGACGCCTATTCAAAGCTACCCGTTTCGAGCCCCGTTCGTGTCTATGCCGAGAAGCGTGGGCTGACTCCCGCGATTGTTGAAACCTTCAAAATCGGATTTTCGCCAGACGACTGGCAGGGATTCGTGAAGGTGATGAGGGCACGACGTATTGGACTTGAGATCGGAGAACAGGCCGGGCTTGTGAAGCGCTCAGCGAAACACGCCTTGAATCACGAGCAGTCGCACTTCGACATGTTTCGCGGACGCCTCATGTTTCCGATTCTCTCGACGGCGGGGGATGTCGTGGGGTTTGGCGGCCGAATTCTTGGCGAGGGCGAGCCAAAATACCTGAATTCACCCGAAACCCCAGTTTTTCACAAAGGTAAGGTTCTCTACGGATTGGAAGTTACCGCTCGGTATATCCGGTCCCAAGATGAGGCCATTATAGTCGAAGGTTACATGGATGCCGTTGCTCTCTACGGTGCCGGTCTGAAAAATGTGGCCGCTATTTTGGGTACCGCCTTCACGCCAGATCACGGAAAACTCATCCGCCGAATGACCCCGAACGTAATTATGCTGCTCGACGGCGACAGTGCCGGAATCGCGGGAGCCGAGCGAAGTTTGCCAGCTCTGCTCGCGGCCGACATCAGACCGCGCGGCGTACTGTTGCCAGATAAGATGGATCCTGACGATTTTTTGCGTGAAAAAGGTGTCGAAGCTCTGCGTGCAGAAATGGACCGAGCGGGCGACCTTTTCACTCTTCTCCTGACGCGTCATTGGATGGCGGGCTACCGCGCGACCGCTCAGGACAAATTAGCTGTGGTTGAGCGGGCCGCGACTGCACTTGCACCCGCTGGGATCGAACTTCTTGAAGAGGCCATGGCTGACCTGTTCATCGAAGAAATTGCGAAATTTATCGATATTGACAGCAGCTGGGTTCGGAAAACGTTGACGGCCAAAATGCTGTCTCTGGCGGGAAGACTCCCGCAACCGGTGAGTCGAAGTGCGAAACCGGTCGCGGCATACA
>JAYSYF010000401.1:0-2786 GCA_043716655.1 Bdellovibrionales bacterium
GAAACATTGTCCACATTGCTGCTGCATGGCGAATGCCACTCGCAAATCATGACCATCTGCGCGAACGCCTTTTCTCCCGACACTCGATCTGCTTGATTAATCGGCATCGTCATCTCGGGTGCTTGCCCCGAAACCGGCGCTGCGCGAGGATTCCCTAATATGGCAGTTCAGAAGGTCGATGTATTAGTCATTGGTGGCGGAGTCATCGGCGCCTCGGTCGCGCGCGAACTTCAAGCGGCGGGTCGCTCGGTGACGTTGATTGAAAAGGGGCAACCGGGTCACGGTTGCTCGTTCGCCAACGCCGGCTGGCTGACGCCATGTTTTGCGATGCCACTTCCCCAACCGGGAATGTTCTGGAAATCGATCGGCTGGTTACTCGACTCGAACAGTCCCCTGCACATTCAACCACAGCTGAATCCCACGCTGTTTCGCTGGATGATTCAGTTTTTAAAAGCGATGAATCGGAAACAGATGAATGAAGCGATCACGGTTCTCACCGCGATATCTTCGTATAGCCTCGATTTTTACACGGAACTCGCGAAACGCGCGAAGACTTCGATCGGTTTCGAAAATCGCGGTTTGTTGATGGTCAGTGGTACTCGGTCCGGTCTTGATCACGCCGAACTCGAAATGCAGTTGATGGGCGAACGCGGAATTGCTGGCCGAAGTTTCAATCAGGACGAAGTTCTCGCGTTCGAACCGTCATTGAAACCGTCCGTTCTTGGCGGAGTCTATTTTCCGAACGAAGCACAAGCCGAACCCTACGCCACAACTCTTGCGATCATGGACGAATTCGTCGCTCTCGGCGGACGCAGTCTGCCGATGACCGAAGCTTTCGATTTTGAATTGCAGAATGACCGTATTCATCGCGTCGAAACGACGGCCGGTCCGTTCGAAGCAGAACTTGTCGTTCTCGCAACCGGAGCCTGGTCGAAGGATATGGCCGCGAAACTCGGCCGGTCGATACCGATCATGGGCGGCAAGGGTTATTCAATGAACGTCGACATGAAAGAACGAAAGCCGAAATACCCGATCATGATCGTCGAGCGAAAAATTGCAGTGACTCCCCTACAGGGCCAAGGGGGAAACGCTGTCCGACTTGCGGGGACTTTGGAACTCGTCGACCAAGACTTCTCGATTTCACCGAACCGATTGCGAGCGATTCACAAAGGCGCGCAAGAATATCTGCACTTCGATGCCGACCACAATGGAGACGATTTATCGAATGTTCGGAATGTATGGCGCGGACTTCGCCCCTGCACGCCCGACGGCGTTCCGATCATCGGTCCCTCGACAAAACTAACAAATTTATTCTATTGCACCGGCCACCAATTGCTCGGATTTCAGAGTGCTCCAGGCAGCGCACGGCTCGCAAGTGACATGATAATGAAAAAGACTCCTATCACTGACACACATCCTTTCCGCGCCGATCGATTCGAATAGCTTTCGGCTTTACCTCGGTCTCCCTATGACGTAGATGAATCGGAATCTTTCTCGGGGGAGAAATCACATGTTCAAGATTACAGCTTCGGTTTTACCAGCGATGTTGGCTGTTGCCGCAATGGTTATGACCGCATCACTAACCGTATCGACTGCTCAAGCGAACAAAGCCATTCACGACTTGATGGAAGACGAGATCGGACCGGCCTTCAAAGTTATCGGCAACGATATGAAGCTCGGAAAAATCACGGCGCAGACAAAATTGGCCGGCAAAACTTTGCTGAATGGCTTCACTGCATTGCAATTAGAGACTCCCGATAAAGCTCCCGACGGAAAAGGCGGCGAACGCCCAATCACACCCGAAGAAGTCGTGATCTTTAAGAAGTTAAACGCCGACATGCTCGCTCTCGTTCAAGTTCTGGTACCGCAGCTCGATGCAGACGACGTTGCGGGCGCACAATTAACGGTCAAGAAAATCGTTGATGTTCGCCTCGAAGCGCACGATTTGTTCAAGGCTGACTAAAAAGTCATTAAACCTTTTGGTTCTCAGACATTTTCAGACATCATCTTAAGCGTGATCAAACGACCACGCTTTTCTTTTCGCCGAAAATTCAAAATCGCGAGCGTCGCAGTTCTTGTGACGTTGTTGGTCGGCATTCTCGTTCTCAATTTTAAAAATCCTCAGACCGAACTCGCTTACAAGATCGACAAGGTTGAGGCGGTCTCGAGCGAGCACTTCTCTCGCATACTCGGCAATCTGATGGGTCCAGAGTTCGTCTCCGGAAATCGTATTCATGCACTTTACAACGGTGACGAGATTTTTCCGGCAATGCTTGAAGCCATCAAGTCGGCGAAAAAAACCATCACATTCGAATCGTACATCTATTGGTCAGGAAGTGTCGGAAGCGAGTTTGCCGATGCGCTCAGCGAGCGAGCGAAAAGCGGCGTTAGGGTGCATGTCCTCATCGATTGGGTTGGCAGTCAAAAAATCGACGAGAGCTTTGTTGAGCGAATGCAGGCAGCCGGCGTCGAACTCGAATATTACCATCGGCTGCGCTGGTACAATCTTTCGCGGATGAATTTTCGAACGCACCGAAAAATTCTCGTCGTCGATGGACGCATCGGCTTCACCGGTGGAGTTGGAATTGCAGATGAATGGAGTGGCGACGGTCTTCACCCGAATTTCTGGCGCGACAGTCATTACAAAGCCGAGGGCCCCGTCGTTCGACAGATGCAGGCTGCATTCATGGACAATTGGATGAAGTCGCACCCGGAAATTCTTCACTCGCCCGACTACTTTCCAGAAATCGAAAAGGTCGGAAGTTCCTCTGCTCAAATGTTTAAAA
>JAYSYF010000402.1:0-8499 GCA_043716655.1 Bdellovibrionales bacterium
CTCCATCAGTTCCGAGAAGTGAACGTCGCCCGACATGAACATGATCGGTACGCTCGCCCTCTGTCCCATCTTCAAAATTCGCCAGAGTTGATCGACCGACGTGTCTTCAACCGACGTGCTCATCGTCAAATACCCGCCGAAAAATTGAATGCCATTCACGAGCCACGTTGGACCAGGGCTTGTCGAGATCGCTTTCGCGATCCAAGCTTCGTCAGTGGTTGAGTAAATCTGGCTAGGTGTTTTGCTCGAACGACCGTCAAGCATAATGAAACGCATGCCGTTCGTATCAAACGTGTACGCCATTCCTGGCGACTGATCGTAACCGTCGACGGGATCTGAACCGAACATCCCTTTGAAATTTTCAAACGCGACTTTCAAATACGGATTTGAAGAATTCGAATCGTTCTCGCCCGTATCGTGATCGTCCCACGTCGTCAAAATTGGAATCAAGCGGTCCCATTTGAAAACATCGAACATTTTTCTTGTCTCGACGTGACGATCCCACATGCCTTCGACTGTTCCGCTTGAACGCTGATCAACATAGCAAGAATCGCCGTTGAAGATCATAATTTCCGGCGTCGACTTTGCGACGGCGGCCCACATTTCGGCTTGATCTCCGACATAGCGATCATTCTGACATGAGATCAGAGCGACGCGCAGCGGATCGCCGAGACCACTGGCTTCACTCATCGTCGAGAACTGGCGTCGCTCGGGCAATTCACCGGGGCTTGTCGGTTCGATTTCGAGAAAGTACGATTCACCTTTTGCGAGTCCATCGACAAAGACATGGTCGATGACTGCTTGGGAAGTCGCGACTCCCGTTCGAGATTTTGCCGAAACTTTTCGGCGGACTCCTTTTGAATCGATCACCACGTATCGATAAACCTCGTTCGATTTAATCAGAATGCGAAATTGAGTCTGAGTTTGCGAAGTCGCACCCTGGAGCACCGGAAATTTTCCAGTCGGATGTGGATGCGAAGCCACTCGGCGCGAGAAGACGGGTCCGTTATTTATTTTGGGTTGTGGTTCTGGAAAATATGGGTCGCTGAGGGTGTCCGAGTATTCTTGAGCCTGCGTCTTTAGACCGATCGAACTCAAGCCAACAAACGAGCCTAAAGCTGCCCCGGCTTGTAAAAAGCCACGACGTGTTTTTATAGACATGCGCCCCCCTTTTTTTTTCCACTATGGTGCTCGCAGCCGCCTCGAGCGTGGTCAACGAACGGTTGAATTGAATTCATACCTTTAGAATAAATACAGACTTGCGGGCGGCCTGCAGGCCCGATAAAGGTATCTCATCAGTAAAATTGCTCAAATAAGGGGCTAAAATGCAGTCACAAATGCTTTCACCGATCCTCCTGTCAGTTTTCATCTTCTTGGGTGGAGTTTCTGCAGCGAAAGCCACTTCGAACCCACTGATCCGAAACTGCACGATCAACGGCGGAACTTTTGAAACTCACCCGCTCGGCACTGACGACATGGCATTGTGTCGATGGAATTCTGTGATGATCGATTCACAGAGTCTGCTTTCAAGTTTGAACGGAATCACGACCGACGCGGCTTCCATTATTGTGCGCGGCTGGGCAGCTGACTACTGTATCGCGGCCAGCGTACCAGAAACCGTCTTATCTACTGGCGAAACCATTTGCCTGTTCGAAGATGGCTCGAAGCTCTCGCTTGGTGCCCTGAAGGCTGGTTTATCGGATGCAGATCGACTGCACTTGAAGGAAGTCCTTTTAGCACGTTAGGCTAAAGGCGCATGCGAAACGCCAAGGGCTTTAGCGAATTCGAATTCCTGGGACTGATTGCGTCTGGCCTCCTGATTGCGGCCTTACTCGCCCACTTCGTATTCGATCAAAGCATTCAAGTGGAGCGTCTGAAAGCGCTCGTTCAGCGAGACGTCGTTCGACTCAATCTTGAAACAAAACTTCTCGACATCGAAGTCATGAAAAAGAGTATTCAGGCGATGCCTGATACGGCCGAGAATGCTCCGTTTCGCGCATGCATATTGGGCGAAGACGGAAATGGCTTCTGCACAAATAAATCGAACTGCTGCGTTTCAAGACTGCGAAAGTCTGTACCGATCTACCAACTTGGTGATGAACGCCAAATCATAGCAGGAAGCACCACTCAACCCGCTTGCCTCGATCAGTTCGGCCACCCAGTAGCTACCGAGTGTTTCGCTTCTGTAACGGCATCGTTAGAATCGGTATGCGCGACAGGCCAAACTGCTTGCAGACAAGCGTCGGCGGTATTGATTCGCTACCAAATTCAATTCATGCCGGCGTTCCTAAAGAGCGAACCAGAGCTATCGGTTCTCGAACGTACCGTTTCGTTAATTCTAGAAAAAAAATAATTATCGTTTTGCAGTTAGGGCTTCGCGCTTCGTCGATCGAATCGAAGAATATATCGATGCACCGATGAAGGCTGCTCCGCACAGACCCGTGATGACTTCTGGGATATCGTAAAACACTCCCGTGTACATCAGAGCCGCGAGACTTAGAATCGCCCAAAATGCTCCGTGCTCAAGGTACTTGAACTGTCCAAGCGTTCCTCTTTCGACGAGTACGATCGTGATACTTCGCACGAACATCGCGCCAATTCCGAGTCCGATCGCGATCAGAAAGAGTGAATGTGTCAGTGCGAAGGCACCGATGACTCCATCGAAACTGAACGAGGCATCGAGAATTTCTAAGTAGATAAACATTCCGATACTTGCTCGGTGAGCGTCGTTGATGGTTTTTGGCGGTGCATTTTCAGCGGTCCCGTCTGGCCCGCCCATCAATGCTCCGAGTCCATCGACGATCAGAAATGTGATGACGCCGGCGACTCCCGCGATCAGGAAGCTCATCTGCTCTTCGTGCTCTATGAAGAGCGTCATCGACAAGACGGTCGTAAGTGCGATTACGACTTGCACTGACTGAATCCGACCAAGTTTTGCTAGAGGCGCTTCGATCCATTTGACCCAATGTTCATCTTTTTCTTCATCCAAGAAGTACGCGATACCGACCATGAACAAAAACGTTCCGCCGAAAGCCGCGACCGACGCGTGGATCGAAAGCATAAGTGCCGCGTAATCTTTCGGAGCACGAATCGCCAACATCAATGCGTCGATCGGACCGATTTTCGCGAGGATCGCGACGATCAACAGCGGCAAGATGAGGCGCATAACGAAGACGGCAAAGATGATTCCCCACGTGAGGAATCTTCGTCGCCAGAGCTCGGTCATGCGGTTCAGAACCGAAGCGTTGACGACCGCATTGTCGAACGAAAGTGAAACTTCAAGTACGGCGAGCACGGCACAGAGAAACAAAGTTGAAAGAGCGGCCGGCATTCCACCATCGCGGAATCCTAGCCAAAAGGCGCCGATGAATCCGAGAACCGTAACTAGAATTGAACCGCCGAATGATTTCCAGATTTCACGTAAACTCATAAGGCCAAGATTGTTCTAGCCGGCGTATCACGTCAACGACCGAAGTGCTGAAACTTATCAGCAGCCTTGGGATTGAGACTAATTCACACCGAAACGCATTCAATCTGCTGTGTATCCGAAGCTGTTAGTTCGAAGTCTTCGATATTGAGGTCAGCCTTCATGTGGTCGAAATTTGAAGTGCCGGTTAACGGAATTATTCCGATTTGTTTCGCGAAACGAAATACGATTTGCGAGGCATCGCGCTGATACTTTTTGGCGAGATTCAGAAATAACTCGGACTGCAACTCATTGCGATTCGCGGTCAGAAGCGAAAATCCCTGAAAAAAAATGCCATTCTCGGAGCAATACATCCGAATGTCTTGTTCCCACTTTCTCGATGCATAAGTGCGTATCTGCGCAAACGACGGCTTCACTTTTGCGAAAGCATAGAGATCTTTTAGCTGCTCGAGGCTGACGTTGGAAACACCGATGAGATTCACTTTCCCGCTAGTTTGCAGTGCCTCCATCGCACGCCAGACTTCTTGATCCTCTTTCGTAATCCCAGTATTCGAGAAAGGTCCGTGAAGAATGTAAGAGTCGATATTTTTAACGCCAAGATGCCCGAGCGAGCTCTGAAAACTTTGTTCGACTTGCTTGGCGAAAAGTTCCTTCTCGTCATAGGGCTTCCGATGATCTTGCCCACGCGCGTACGTAAATTTCGTTTGCACAAAGATTTGATCGCGGTTGCTGTTGGTTGAACTTAAAAACGTCTGGAGGCCCTGTCCGACACCCTCTTCGAAATAGTGTTTTCGTTGATTTGCCGTATCGAGAGCCAAAAAGCCTGCGCGCAGAGCTTGCTCTGTCAATTGAGCGGAACGATCTTCTTTCCACGCAGTACCGTAGAAAAAGCCTGGGACTTTGAATCCGTTAACTTGATGATAGTTCATTTTCCACCTTCCTCGAATTCGGTGCATTGCGGAGCTGGCTTATAGACCGCTGCGCCCTGTTGATAAACTAGGGTCGCACCAAGATGTCCTGCGTACAAAATGGATCCAGTTGCGAAAACCAGTGGCAGTGTGCAGAGCGTTCGGAACGGAAACAGATTTTTTCCACGGCGTAGTTTCGCAAACGTGACAAGTGGCAGAGCTGCACTTGCCGACCATACGGCCCACTCGGCCCATTGCTCGTGATCAGACGTAACCGTCGGATCACAGATCACGCGATTGACGACGTCTTCAGCCCAACCGCCAGTTAAAATCCCAAGCCACCCGCCGACAACGCCAAAAATCAACACCAGTAGAAGTGTCGCCTGCCCGCGCTGGAAAAAGAGCCAGAAAATAGCAAGCGTACCGGCGAGAGCCAAGAATGCGATTGGAAAATGAACGATGGCAGGATGAAAAAGCTCATCCCGCAACATCGACGGCAGTGTTTGGATTGAGGTCGGAGCCATCCGGACTATTCTAGCAGTTCAACTTTGATCGGATCGAGGCGTTTTCCGACTTTGTCTGCCGTTACTTTAACTTTTTGAGATTTCTTTAAAACTTGGAAAGCGACCTTTTGACCCGCTTGGGTCAACTCGGTCTTTTCGTTGAAATAAAACTCGTGACGTTTTCCGTCTGCGAGAACGTAAATTTCTGTTTTTTCAGGCACGACTTTATCGACGACGCCTTCGATCGTGACGATAGCGGCAAAGGCCGAAGTCGAATGCATGATTAGGCTTGTTAGGATCGCTGTGACAGCAAGTTTGATTTTCATAAGGTTGTTCTAACATAAAATGTGGTTTTTGAGAGAGCGAATACTCAATTGAGAGCCAGCTGATAAGTGTACGAAATAACTGGATATAGAGCCTGAGCTCGAGTGCTCCTGACAGTTCAATTTATTCTTCGTTTGAGAGTTGCCGGAAATAAAATGAACTTCGACCTATGGAAATCCTCTCTCTCGGCGCACGGGAATTTTTAGAGAAACTGCATCGAAATTTCGAATCGAAGCGGCAGCAAATTCTCAATGCGCGATCGGCATCGGCAAACTCGATTGAGGCAATGCTGGAACGAAGCCAAGACGCCTGGCCAGAACGCGAATGGTTTGTCGCAGAAATTCCGCCGGCACTGTTAGATCGCACGGTTGAAATCACTGGTCCCGCCGAAGCAAAGATGGTCATCAACGCACTCAATTCGGGCGCTAACGTTTTCATGGCCGATTTCGAAGATTCGCTTTCTCCGACATGGGAGAACATTACCGCGGGCCATGTGGCGCTCCAAGCTGCGCTTCGACGGTCACTTCAATTTACGAACGAGCAGGGAAAAACGTATCGTCTGAACGACGAAGAGAACAAACTTGCTGCACTGATTGTTCGACCACGCGGTTGGCATCTTCCGGAACCACGATTCCTGGTCGACAGTACAGCGATGTCTGCTTCGCTTTTCGACTTTGGACTCTATCTCTATCACGGTGGAAAATTTGGAAACGACACCGGTCGCGGTCCCTTCTTCTATCTTCCGAAAATGGAATCGCCGATCGAAGCTAGGTTATGGGCCGAAGTGTTACGTTTCAGCGAAACCGAACTCGGACTTCCATCGAGATGTATTCGTGTGACCGCATTGATCGAAACACTTCCAGCAGCGCTCGCGATGGAAGACATCTTGTTTGAACTTCGAGAATACATCATCGGTCTCAATGCGGGTCGCTGGGACTACTTGTTCTCGATGATCAAGTCGCTTGCGGGCACTCGTCATGAAATGACATTCCCCGACCGCGGACGTTTAACGATGGAAGTTCCGTTCATGCGTCGTTACGCTGAAAAAATTGTTGCGGTCTGCGAACGCCGGCGTGCCTATGCGATGGGTGGAATGTCCGCGCTAATTCCACAGCGCAAAGATGTCGATAAAAATGAACTCGCCCTCGCCAATGTGCGAGCGGACAAAGAACGAGAAGCGCGCCAAGGCTTCAAAGGCACATGGGTCGCGCACCCTGACCTTGTTCAAATTGCGCGCGACGCTTTCGAAAATACGGGTCGTGATGTGAATCGCGCCGGCCGCGAACCTCGAACCATCGACCTACTTCCGCGCGCTTCTGAAGAACCTTTCATGTCACATCAGCCGACTCTTGCTGGCGTGGCACTCAATATCGACGTTGCCTTGCGATATCTTGCGCACTGGCTGAACGGCCTCGGCGCTGTGGCTATTCACGGTTTGATGGAAGACGCCGCGACAGCAGAAATTTCTCGCGCGCAACTTTGGCAGTGGCGAAAGAATGCGGTCGTTCTCGACAACGGCCATCGCGTCACGAGCGAATGGTTGGCCGCCGAAATCCGTGAAGCGACGACTTTGCTTTTAAAAGATGATTCTCTCTCTATCGCCGCAAGCGAATTAAAAACTGCGGAAACTCTTTTGCTCGAACTTGTCGAGCAACCGACGTTTGCGCCGTTCTTAACCCTTCCCGCCATGGACAGACTTAAACTCAACGTCGGCAATATTACCGGCAAGCAAGAGGGAGATACCTATGTCCACAGCAGAATTTGATTTCACACGTACCGCAACAGATCTTGAAGCAACATGGAAATCGACGACACGATGGAACGGCGTAAAACGTCCGTACACGGCCGCCGAAGTTATTAAGCTTCAGGCGACTGTGAAGGTTCAGCACACTCTCGCTGCTCGCGGAGCAGCACGACTCTGGGATAATCTGAAAACAAAAGAGTACGTTCACACGATGGGTGCAATGACGGGCGCTCAAGCCGTTCAGTACGCGAAAGCGGGACTCGAATCGATTTATCTTTCTGGTTGGCAGGTCGCAGGCGATGCGAACATGAGCGGCCAGACTTATCCAGATCAGAGCCTGTATCCTTCGAACTCAGTTCCGATGGTTGTGAAACGTATCAACAACGCGCTGACTCGCATGGACCAGATTGAACGTTCAGAAGGTAAACCAGGTCTCGATTATTACGTTCCCATCGTCGCAGATGCCGAAGCCGGTTTCGGTGGACCACTGCACGCTTTTGAATTGATGAAGTCGATGATCGAAGCAGGAGCCGCGGGGGTTCACTTTGAAGACCAACTCGCAAGCGAGAAAAAGTGCGGCCACTTGGGTGGAAAAGTTTTGGTTCCAACGTCGACATTTGTTCGAACACTGACTGCGGCTCGTTTGGCAGCAGACGTTTTGGACGTGCCGTCGTTGATCATCGCGCGAACAGACAGTCTTGGTGCAACACTATTAACTTCGGACGTCGATCCAGTTGATCGTCCTTTCCTGGCTGGCGACCGAACGCCAGAAGGGTACTTCCGAGTGAAACCAGGAATGCAGGCGGCGATCGCTCGCAGTCTCGCTTACGCTCCTTATGCTGATCTCGTTTGGGTTGAGACCTCGACACCTGATCTTCAAGAAGCGCGCGAATTTGCTGAAGCGATTCACAAAGTTTATCCAGGAAAACTCCTCGCCTATAACTGCTCGCCTTCTTTCAACTGGAAGAAAAACTTGGACGACAAAACGATCGCGAAATTCCAAAAGGAACTCGCGAGCATGGGCTACAAATTCCAGTTCATCACGCTTGCTGGCTGGCATTTGTTGAATCACCACTCGTTTTCGCTAGCTGAAGGTTATAAACAGCGCGGCATGTCGGCGTACGTTGAACTTCAGGAAGCAGAATTCGCAGCTGAAAAGTCAGGCTATACCGCGACTCGCCATCAACGCGAAGTCGGTACCGGCTACTTCGATCAGGTGCTGATGGCGGCTACGGGCGGTCTGGCTTCGACCGGAGCACTGTCTCAATCAACCGAAGCAGAGCAGTTCGCTGCTCCAGTTCAACACTAAATTCCAGTGGCGTCCGCCGCTAGTCTTTGACAGACTGGTGGCGTGGACGACAAGTCGATTTCAGAACTCCGACATTACTTCGACGGATCGACAGATCTGTATTGCGAACTCGATCCCGCAGGAGTTTTCCTATTCGTCAGTGCCGCTTGGACACAGTTTCTCGGTTATGAAGCGAGCGAAATCGTCGGCAAAAATTTTACAGCTTTCTTGCACCCGCAAGACGTCACCCGCTCGACGGAAGCCTACGACGACGTACATCCGGACGAACTCGGGTGTTTCCGCAA
>JAYSYF010000403.1:0-25393 GCA_043716655.1 Bdellovibrionales bacterium
GCCCGCCGTTCGGTAAGTGTAGACAACGCAGTCTTCACCTATTGGGAGACGACTAGCGGACCCACTTTACTTTCATCGTCGCTTCGCGGATCGAAATGCATTCATCAGCGAAAGCTTTCAGGACAATTTCGGCGAATTCGCGAGCGGCGAAACGCAGATCCTCGAGTGCGGCAGTTTTCACTGGTGTGCCATCGTTTGTGACGTTAACTGCAAAGTGCAAGAGGCCAGACGCCGGTGAAACCGTCGCGATTGAAATTGAAAGCTTCGCTGCACCATCTGGCATGATCAGATAGATATCGTCGCCTTTGCGTCGAATTGTAAAACGCGGCGCACGTTCTTCTTTCTCGACGATCACTTCGATGGCGATGGCAGTTAGCAAGCGCTGAAGCGCGACCATCTCTGGAAGCGTCGCTTGAAACTTTTCAACGATGAAGTGAACCATTCGACCGCCGCGAATTTCTGACTTCGACAAGATGTCTTCGCCATCAACCATGTGATCGAACGAAACATCGCAGGCACCGATCCATGCAATGATCGAATCACCAAGCAAACCGTGATCGAGGTAAGCGTACAGCGAGCGAAGCTGGGTCCCGTCGTAGGCGAATTCTTTGTCGATGAATTTTGTTAGCACAGCTGACTCCTGATCACGTGGAACTTGATGCTTGAAGCGCGCGTTGGAAGCGCAAGCAAGATTCGCACTTTCCGCACTGAGTTTCACCGCCGAAATAACAGGTCCAAACCATTTCGAACGGAACTTTGAGGCGCCGACCGACGACCACAATCTCGGATTTAGTGAGCGACGTCGTGAAGCAGTGAACCTCGACGTGATTCGCTGTCGAAAACTGCAAAGCTCGCGTTGCGGACTGAAGATAAGCTTCCGAATTATCAGGAAACGTTTGCGCCTCTTCCAAATTGAAACCGGGAACCAGCCATTGCGCGCCAAGCCCTTCGGCAAATGCAGCACCGATGTTCAGAAAGATCCCGTTGCGATTCGGAACCCAAACGGCTTTTGCCGAATGAGTACTCGCCGCAAAGTCATCGATCGAGACGGCGCTGGTTGGAATGTCCATCGAAGGATCGACGAGCGAAGTCGTTGTAAATTCTCGAAACCAGGGAAGCTGAATGACTTGGTGTCGTGTGCCCACATATTTCGCGAGCTTAGCCGCATGTTCGATTTCGCGTGCGGCGGCTCGTTGACCATAGTCAAACGTCAGAGCCAAAACGACGTCGCTCTCTTCAACGGCTCGGAAGAGATTCACAGTCGAATCAAGACCGGCTGAAAGAAGAACGACAGAACGTTGCTGGCCGGTTTTCTGGGCGTTCATGGAATAAAGTTAGCCCTTTTTAGAGCGATTGTTTGTCACGGACTTCGGTGCGCGCTTTTTCATCGCTGTACCACCTGGTGCCGTCGCGTTTTTAGTCGTGCGTTTCTTTGTCGCTTTTTTCGCGCGTGCCGGTTTTGCTTCGACCAGTACCGCTTCAGCAGATGTTCGAATGAACGTTACGTCCTTCAACCAATCCGGAACCCAACGCGCGTCCGAAGCTTCTGCTTTTTCAATCAACTGCTTGCGAACTGTTTCAGCGCGCTCAAGTACCTGTCGGCTCACACGGCCAACGAGATCGCTCGGATTGCTTTCGATACGCTGAAGAGTTTGTCGCAAGAGCGTCGGAATCGATTGTTTCGAGTGCGAAAGACCAAGCAATACTTGGTCTGCTCGCTCGGTAATTCGACCCGGAAGTTCCGCGATCGTCTCGGCGATCAGTGGTTTCAAATTCTTCGGTGCAAGTTTTCCGCTTTTCAAACTCTCAACTGATAATTTCATTCGATATCCCCCTGAAAAATCGCCCCTGTAACAGAGGTGGGTTATCACGCCGCTTCAGGAGCGGCAATAAACCTATGCGCTGTATCTCGCGAACTATGCGTTCTGCACATCGTGAATCATCAGCTGAATAGTTTTGGAGCCTTGATAATGGTTCCACTGAAGCTCGCCGACCACTGAAACCCGAGTCCCAAGCAGAGGCTCGGCACCCGCAGGAGGCGAAAACCAGATCCCCTGGAGGGCATCGGCACCCGCCTGCGCCAGCTTCAGACGCAAATGACCGCCTTTAAGTGTGCGGACTTGCGCGACCAGGCAGTCGTCGAAGCGGAAAAGTGGAATCGGCGCCTGAGCTCCGAATGGTCCCATATGCTCGTGCCAATTCATGAAGCCCGGATTCAGTTCAGCAAAGCGACACACCGCATCGTATTCGAGGAGCGATTCTCTCGGAGCGCCGCCCGAGTCTCCCTTCAAATACCACTTCTCGATAATATTTCGGAACTCCTCGAATCGATCGCGCTTGGCTTCGAAGCCAGCGGCGACCGCATGCCCGCCGAATTGATCAAGGCAATCCGTTCCAGCATCCATCGCATGGAGCAGGTTTGTCGGCATTCCGTTTGGTACTCGAGCGCTGCCAACAATTGAACCCGCTTCACCTTCGATCGCGGCGACAAAGGCCGGCAATCCATAGCGCTGGCTGAATCGAGTCGCGACGAGACCGACGACACCGCGATGAAATTTATCGCTCGCGATGACGATGGCCCCCACGGGCGGTCGCTCTTTCAATAATTTTTCGGCTTCGTCATCCGCCGCTTTTTGCGATGCCTGACGATCTTGATTGTTTGTTAAGACGCGAGAGACAAGGTCGCGCGCTCGAGCCGCGTCTTTCTCGATGTAGAGATCGATCGGTTGAATCCCTGATCCCATTCTAGAAAGTGCATTCAGTTTCGGAGCAAAACGAATCGCGACGTCTTGAGCCGTCAGCGGCCGGCCCCATAGTTCGAGTGCAATCAAAAGTTCTTTCAAGCCGGGTCGCTGAGTATCGGCGAGTCGGACGAGTCCGTGTTTCACGAGAATGCGGTTTTCAAACTGCAGCGGAACGAGATCGGTGATTGTACCGATGGCAAAACAGTCGAGCAGAGATTTTGGATCAAAAGCCGTCTCGACAATTCCTTCTTCGAGCAAAACCCGGCGAAGCGCCAACATCGCATAAAAAATAACGCCTGTACCGCAGAGGTGGCCCAAATTCGAAGGGCAATCCCCGCGATTCGGATTCACGACAGCCAGTGCTTGCGGCAAAATTACGGCGCCGTCAGCGGCATGTTTCGGCAAGTGGTGATCTGTGATAATGACGTCGATCCCGAGTGCACTCGCCGTCTGGACTTCTTCCATCGCTGTGATTCCGAGATCGATTGAAATCAAAAGTGTGCAGTCAGTTTCTGCTTTCAGTCTTGTGATCGCCTCGTTGTGCAGTCCGTAACCTTCGACCAATCGTTGCGGTTGATAACCCCGCACCTTTTCGAAACCAAGTTCGTTGAACGCTTGCAGCGCAAGCGCAAGGCCACTCGTTCCGTCGAGATCGTAATCGGCGTACAGAACGATCGACTCTTGATTCACACGGGCCTTCACCATTCGTGCGATGGCTCGGTCCATGTCTTTCAGTGTGAGCGGATCGCGAAGCGATTTCAGTGAAGGTTTAAACCAGTCATTCGCAAGTTCGGCAGTGTGAATGCCGCGCGATTGCATCACGAAAGCGAGCGCCTTCGGCAAACCTTGCGGCCAGCCCGTCGTAACTGCAGAACCGTGATGTTCGGAGCCGCCTAACGCCGATTCGCCACGCAATACCCAGCGACGAGCACCAGAACGCTTTTCTGGTGCAGCCTCGCCATCTCGTCTAGACCCGTCGGTCTGGCCAGCAATCTGGCCAGAAGCTCGAGTGACATCCATATCGACACCGGTTTCTCGCGGCTCTAAGGCGCACGGGTCAGGCGTGTTTGAGTTCAGTGTGCGGAAGCGAACCAGAAGGAACGATCTTTTCCATGACCATAATCAGCGGTGCTGCGACGTAAATCGACGAGTACGTACCGATAACGATTCCGATGATCAGAGTGAACGCGATATCAGAGATTACTCCGCCGCCGAAGAAGTACAGACCCAAGCAGGCGAGCATCGTTGCTCCCGCAGTCAGGAATGTTCGACCGAGAGTATCGTTGATCGCTTTATTGATGATGAAACCAAGTGGTCGATCGCGGAACAACGGCGCCGTTTCGCGAATTCGGTCAAAGGTCACGATCGTGTCGTTCAGCGAATAACCGATCAACGTCAGAACCGACGCGATGATCTGAATATTCACTTCACGCCCTAGCAGCGAGAAGATTCCCAAGATCATTACCGAGTCGTGGACCAAGCAAAGAATCGCGCCTGGAGCATACACGTAGTCGAAACGAACCGAGATGTAGATCAAGAGAACTAAGAAGCTATAAAATGCTGCGAGCATTCCGTTCTTCTTTAACTCGGATCCAACTTGCGGTCCGACCGTGTCGACACGACGCAAACCTTCTTCAGTCGCGCCGAACTTCGACATCAACGTCGCTTTCACCTTCGTGATGGTCTCTGTCAGTCGTTGGTTCTGAATGTCAGGAGTCTCGCCTTCAGGTGTTCCGATGCGAATCAAAAATTCATTCTCGCCACCGAAGCTTTGAACGCCGGGATCACGAACACCCGCATCGCTTAGCGCAGAACGGATTTCCGGAGCCGTCACCGGGCGATCAAACTTCACCTGCATTTCGGTTCCACCCGAAAAATCGATTCCGTAGTTGAAACCTTTGAAGACGATTAAGAAAACCGCTCCGAGTGTTAAAAGCAAAGTGAGGGCGCCCATCAGCGGAGCAAGACGAACAAAGTCGTACTTGAAGTCTTGTTTTGCGGCCGGAGTCTGTTGCGACTTAAAAGTTTTGTCGCTCGTTTGTTTAGACATGTTTGCCATTCCTTACCACTTAATCGATGGGATGAACTTCATGCGAACAACCAACGTGTCATAGACAACGCGAGTGCAGAAAACCGCAGTGAAGAGAGTTATTACCAGACCCGTGAGCAGAGTAATCGCGAAGCCGCGAATAGAACCTGTTCCGTAGTACATAAGGACCGTACAAACCATGATCGACGTAATGTTCGCATCGAAGATCGATGAAAACGCCTTATCGTAACCAAGTCCAATTGCCGACGACATCGAGACGCCGTTCCGCAATTCTTCCTTGATACGTTCATAAATCAGAACGCTCGCATCGACCGCCATTCCAAGGCCGAGCGCAAGACCCGCGACTCCAGGAAGTGTCAGAGATGCACCCAGCGCAGAGAGAACTGCGATTGTGAGCAAGACGTTTAAAAGAAGCGAAAGATTCGCAATCAGGCCGGCCGTTCGATAATAAAGAAGCATGAACGCGAAGACGAGTCCCGCAGCAACCATTGCTCCGGTTCGTCCTTTTGCAATGGCGTCTGCACCCACCGTCGGACCAACAGTTCGCTCTTCAAGTTGCTCAAGAGCCGCTGGAAGTGCGCCGGATTTCAACGTGATCGAAAGTGTTTTTGCTTCGCTGAGCGATTCTTCATAAGAACGGCCACCAAGTGTGATCTGTCCTTGTGTGGTAATCGGGCTCTGAATAACCGGAGCTGACTTCACGATTCCATCGAGGACGATCGCCATGCGCTCGCCTTTGTGCTTCGTCGTCATGTCACCGAAGAGGCGACCACCAGCCGCGTCGAGACGGAAACTGACAACCGGTCGTCCGGTCTCACCCGGAGCAACGAAAGCGTCCGTCAGCAAATCGCCGGCAACTGTTTCAGTGCCCATGAGCAAATACGGAAGTCGTCCCGCTTCCATCGTCTCGGCATTCGCCGTTTTTTCGAAACGAACGATCTGACCTTCAGGGACTTTTCCCTTGAGTGCAGTGTTCAATTTATCGACGTACGCTGTGTACTTCAGGTCGGGACCGAGTTTGAAGTTCCCAGTTTTTTCCGCTTCGTTAACGAGAGTTTGCAGTTGTTCCTGCGGAAATTTGTCGTTCACGATGATGAAATCAAGACGAGCAGTTTTATTGATCAGGTCTTTTGCATTCGACGCATCCTGGATTCCAGGAAGCTGAACGAGAATGCGATCGTCGCCTTGAGCTGCGATCGAAGGTTCTGCGACACCGAATTCATCGATACGGTTTCGAATCGTTTCGATCGAACGCTCGACAGTTCCCTTTTTGAATTCGCGCACGTGAAGTTCAGTGAACTCAGCAACAACGGATTCACCGCTGACTGTTGTTCCAAGGGTATTTCCGTAAAGCTCATTCACTTTTTTGTTAACGCGCTCGATGTCCCCAGCCGCCGCGGTGATAACAATCTGACCGCGCCCCGAATCTTCCGAAACGACTTTTTGAAACGGAATTTTGTCTTTCGTAAGTTCTTCGTTGATGGTCTTCGCCATACGCGTAGCTTCCTGCTTCAGCGCGCCAGCAACATCAACACGAAGAACGAGATGCAAACCGCCCTGAATATCGAGACCCATGACCATCTTGTCTTTTGTCGGCCACCAGAATTTCGAAGTGTCGACAAAATTGGGCAACGACCAAACGATTCCGACCAGCGTTACGATCGCAACGACGGCAACACGCCATCCGACTTTTTGATGATTCACGCTTTACCACCTGTAGTCGTGGTTGCCGCAGTCAGCGATTGAACCGAAGACATTACAGCCGAACGAAGCATCTTCACGCGTACGCCGTCCGAAATTTCGAGAGTCACGAATTGATCCGTGAGTCCTTCAACTCGTCCGAACATTCCAGTCGACGTCACGACTTCGTCGCCACGTTTCAAACTAGAAACGAAACCTTGGCGAAGTTTTTCGCGCTTCTGCTGTGGACGCAAAATGAGGAAGTAAAAAATCGCGACCATTGCAACGAGAGGTACTGCTTGCACCCAACCTGGAGCTTGAGCACCCGGTGCTGCTGTCTGCGCGAACGCTTCGGTGGAAACGACAGTCGTCACAACCGCCGCGAAAATCGTGAAAAATAAAGTAGCCATACTGACTCCTAAAAAAAACTATCTGTTGCTAGGCAATTAATGAACGAGAATCGCTCTAAGGGAGCGGGCTTGCAATATAGAATGTGTATTGAGCCAGCTACGACGCAGTGTGCATGCTAGCGAGTAAAGCGGCGGTAACAGTCGTTGCGGAATTCGACCCACGTGCCGTCCAAAATTGCATTTCGCGCTTTGCGCATGAGTGCGAAGAAAAAGTGCAAATTGTGAATAGTGTTCAGGCGCGACGCTAAAATTTCGTCGCACAAGATGAGGTGCCGAAGATAAGCGCGTGAATAGTGCTTACATGTATAGCAGTCGCACTCGGGATCCAACGGACCCGGATCTTCGCGGAACTCGGTGCGCTTGATCGCAAGCTTCCCGTTCCAAGTGTATATCGTTCCGTTTCGGGCAACGCGGGTTGGCAAGACGCAATCGAACATGTCGATTCCATTGTCGACCGCAACGATCAGATCGAGCGGAGTTCCGACGCCCATCAGGTAGCGCGGTTTGTGTTTCGGCATTCTTGGCGCAACGTCGGGCAACATTCGGTGCATCAGTTCGATCGGCTCACCGACCGAAAAGCCGCCGAGCGCGTATCCCGGTAAATCGACCGAACAAATTTCTTCAAGACTTTTTAATCTCAGATCGAGCTGCATCCCGCCCTGCACGATTCCAAACAGCAGACTCTCTTTTCGAGTCATTGAGTCTTTAGATCTCTGCAACCAGCGAAGTGTCAGAGCCATGCTCTTTTTAATTTCGTCTTCTGTAGACGGATGTTTCAGACACTCATCGAACGCCATAATGATGTCGCTGCCGAGATCCATTTGAATCTGCATCGAAGTTTCGGGCGACAGAAAATGTTTATTCCCATCGACGTGCGAACGAAATTCGACCCCCGCTTCGGTCAGCTTTCTTAGTCCCGCGAGCGAAAAAACCTGAAAGCCACCGCTGTCCGTTAGAATCGGTCCATACCAGTTCATGAACTTGTGCAATCCGCCCATTTTTTTTATGAGCGCTTCGCCCGGTCGAATGTGCAGGTGATACGTGTTGCCGAGAACGACCTGACAGCCCGAAGATTTCAATTCTTCCGGAGTCATGGCTTTGACCGTCGCTTTAGTTCCGACGGCCATGAACACAGGAGTTTGAATTTCTCCATGCGCAGTTTGCAGTCGAGCGGCTCTCGCTTCGCCGACCTGCGCTTCGAGCTTGAAATTTCCGACAGGAGGGGCTTCCGCAGCTTTGACTAGCGGCGCCGCTTTTTGCTCAACGTCCAATTCGCACCTTGATGATTCCAAGAGGCTGTCCTTCAAACGCACGGGCTACCGCCAAACGTTGGTCGAATTCAAAGCCGCGGCCAAAACGTTGTACCAAGATCAAATCGCGCGCACTCGTGTCGATCGTCACGCTGGTAAACTCGACCGTGCAAGCGAACCATCTTTTGCTCTCGCGTGCGCAGGTACCGGTAATTTTTGAACCGTCGGTGCCGACACCGTCCCATTTGTCATCGGCTTTGCGCGACAACTCAAATTGAGTCGGCAAACCGGTCAGTTCTTCGGGCAAAGCGAATCGCAACAGCCCGAGTTTCTCGGGAGAACCATATATATTTTGATCGCTGCGAGTCGGAAAATTAGCAGCGTGAGCCAAATTCGGCGTCACCGTCGGTACCGTGTAGATTGCGTCGACGCGGGCATGGGCGTCTGAAGCCATGACGGAAGCTGCCGCCACGAAGAAAGCGATGACTCGAAATGCGATTGTTTTGTTTTTCATCGGTCACATCCTACTTTCGAACTTATTTTCTCTATTTGTCCGAGGCCAAATAACGGGTCGCTCGAGTTTCACCTGCTCGAATCAGCAAACCTGCTTCAACAAGTTCATTCAAGTCACGTAAGGCAGAAGCGCGTGATATTCCGAAACGCCGGACGAGATCCTGAACCCCAACGTCCCCTCGTGTAGCAAGGTCATCAAGAACCTGCAACTGTCGGATACGGAGACCCCGTTTTAATGAATCTGCAGGCGTTGTCGGCGTCCTGAGCATTACAGGTCGCACGCGCTGAGGTGTTTCATTGGACCAGAATCGAATTGTTAGCTGATCCCGCAGCATCAGCCGGTCGCCTTGCAATTCAAGCCAGAGAATTTTACCCCCGAGGGCTTTTCGAATTCTCGAGATCGCGACCAGTAACAATCGGTCGTGCCGTTCACTGTCGTAGTTGTAACCCCAAACCGATTCGATGGCTTCGCGACGAGTGCATGGCCCCTCTGCCAAACGGGTGAGAAGCTTCCCGAGGAGGCCCTTAAGGCCCGTCTGCGCAATTCGTGATTCGCCATCGTCGAGGACGATGACCCGACCGCCGGGAACTCCTAAAACAATCGCGGTCTGCCCGAGTTGAACTCCCAACATTGGAAGCAATAATCCAAAATACTCGCCTTCTAAAAGTTCAAGGGCGATGCCTTGGTCGCGGCTCGCAACTCGATCCATCAAATCTCCGAATGGATCTTCCGCCGAGGATTCGCGCGTTGGCCGTTGCGGAGTCTCGAGGCCGGAAACACGTCTTTGAAAAAGGCGCGCTTCAATACCTTCAAGCTTAGCCGGCGCGTCGACCTTCGCGAGTTTACTTTCGAGTTCAGAGGCTTCGCGCGTCCGCCCGATCTGGCGATAGAGATCGAGTCGGAAGTAGGCAATCTTTGTCAGTAAGCCGCTCTTGTTTTCGTTTCCATGCAGATCGATTCCAGTTTCGGCAGACTGTAATCCCAACAACGCGTCGGTCGGTCGTCCTTCAAGGCGCGCCATCCACGCAAGGCGCAGGTGAAGCGAAGACGTTTGCAGACGGTTTTGGCTGCCAAGAATTTCTGCTGCGGCGTCTTCGAGATGCCGACGTGCCTCGCGCAATTGTCCGCGCAAAATTAATTGCCGAGCGAGTTCAAGTCGAAGCTCAGAGCGCGAAAAGGAGTCCTTCGGTTTGAGTTCGATCAACGCGCGGTACAGGCGCGAAACGACGCGTGTCGGTTCTACTCCAAACAGCGCTTCGTATTTCACTAGCGAAATGGAGATCGCTTGATCGTAGTTTTCGTGACGGACGCGAACGGCCGCTTCACGTGCGAGTCTTAGCGTCTTTATTCCGCGGCGTATGAGTCCCGCGCGAATGAGGCTGTGCCCCAGAAGATCGAGACTGAGAATTCGTGCAAGCGGTTGAAGTGGGTCGTTCGACGACTCGGCCGCGACAAGTGCCGAGCGCGAGTGGGACAAAGCGCTGTCGTTGTCTCCGAGATTGAATCCGTAAAAACCCTTCGCTTGGTGAGCGAAGAAAAGCCCAAGCCCCTGCGCGCCCATTTGTTCGAGTTGAGCAATTCGTTCGAGCGATTCGGCATAGCGACCGGCGCGTGAAAATCCAAGCGATAGGTAAAAACTGATAACTCCGCTTCGATCTTTCGATTCGTATTTCGCGGCGACTGCGAGGGCGCGCTCGAAGTCGCCGCTTAGGACCAGCGCACCGACCAAAAACTCGGGTCGCCCCGCGCGTTCGAAGACCGAGAGCGAAAGCTCTGTCAGTCGATGGGCCTCCCCACGTATGAAGTACCGTGTTAAATCGCGTACATTCGCCAAAGTGCGCACTCCCGCATTGATCACATTAGTGAAAGGGTTTCGAGAAATCAGCCTTTTGCTTCATTACGCTTCATTTTTGAAATTAAGAGAGCCTATCTCTGGTAGCTCGTTACACCTAGAACTGTTTTCGGGGCTGGATTTACAGCTTCTAAACGGGGTGGACGATGACTAACAAATTTATGACTCGAGGGGTGTTGTTCGGTTCGATGATCTTGGCGTTGTCGGCCTGCACCTATAACGACTTGAAAAACCCCGGTTCGATTCAAGGCAAAGGCGGCGCGCGAAACGGACAGCAGACCGAAGGCCTTGTCGATTTCGCCACCGTCCAAGCCGCAGTCTTTGAACCCGCTTGCGTGAAATGTCACGGGGCGGTCATAGCTAAAAAGGGTCTTCGACTCGATCAGTACGCTTCCGCTTTCGCAAAATTAGATTTGATTCGCAGCCAAGTTGAAGACGGCGAAATGCCGCCACCACCACCGCGCGGATCTGTACTGACGCCAGAGCAACGGGCGATGTTGTTCGCTTGGATCGACACGGGCGGACCGGAAAAAACCGTGGCTACACCACCACCAGTGCCTACGGAACCGACAGTTCCGACGGAGCCAACGGTGCCGCCCGTGCCTAGCACGCCCGATTTTGCGGCAGTGAGCGCAGCGGTTTTTGTTCCGCACTGCTTGAAGTGCCACTCGAATACCGTCCAAAAAGGTAAAGTGAATCTTGAGCAGTACACAAATGCCGCTCGCCATGCGACTGAGATTGGCGAAGCACTTGATACTGACGACATGCCACGAAAAGCTCCGGCCTTGCCGCCAGAATTGAAAGCGATCGTTTACGCATGGATTGACGGTGGAGCGCCAGAAACGGTCGCAACACCTACGGTTCCCTAGTTCCGCGATGCATGTGAACGACTGAAAATTCTTTGAAGAGGTGATGTGTGAATCCGAAATTGAATACAGCGAAACTTTTCTTAACGACGATAGCACTTCTCTTTGCGGCGGCTGCGAACGCGGCTCCGACTCCGGCGGCGGCCTCAACAAAAACGCTGTCGGTCGAATCTGGCAAAGTGCAGTTCCTGGCTGTCGGCAAACCGTCGTTTCTGAAAGTGAACGGCGAAGGCAAAGCGCCCACCGGAACAATGACGATTGAAAATGGAAAAGCGACTGGAGAATTTACTTTCGATCTCGCCAGCCTCGATACAAAAAACGAGACGCGCACAGGTCACATGAAAGACAAGTATCTCGAAGTCGAAAAATTTCCGAAGGCGACAATCAAATTCAAAGACGTCGATGCTCCAGGCGACGTTGTGAAAGCCGATATCCCAGCCGAACTCACTCTGCACGGTCAAACTCGGCCTGTGACGATGAAAGCTGAACTCTCGGGCGGAGAAAAACGAACCGCGAGTGGGAACTTCAAGATCAAACTCAGCGATTTCGGAATCGCGATTCCCTCATACGCTGGTGTTACGATCGCGGATGAAGTGACCGTCACCATTGATTCTCTTTTGAAGTAGTAGGTTTTTCGATGCGCCTTCTTTCGGCTTTATGTTTCGCTTTCCTTAGTTTCACGATCTTGAATGCGGAAGCGTTTCCTGAACTCACTCGTCATGGCTATGCGAGCTGTATTGCATGTCACGCTTCGCCTAATGGCGGCGGCGTTTTGACTCCATATGGAAGAAACTTGTCTCTCGACATGCTCTCGACCTGGGGGAATCCGCGTGAGGCCGAAGTTCTTCACGGCGTATTGCCGAAAAAGTATATGGACGATCTCGAAGGTTCGAAGTTTCGCATCGGCGGAAACATTCGCGCGGTGCAAACCCATCGAAACAATCGAACCGCCCGAAGTGGCCGATATTTCCTGATGCAAGCTGAAATTGAAGCGGCGTACGACGCGGGCTCTTGGGCTGCTGTCATGTCAGTCGGCAAAGTCGAAGATCCATTGGGCACAGGGAACATAACCTTCGTAAGCCAGCGATTTTACGGACTCGCGCGATTCGGCGAAAGTGCGAACGCCCGAATCGGAAGATTCTCGACCGCGTTTGGATTAAATTTAGCGGATCACACAATTTCTATCCGAAGACCACTTGGTATCGGTCCCGAAGTCGAGCGGGATAACGTGGAACTCTCTTGGCTCGGAGAAAAGGATCAAGCGTTCGTTTCTTACATGCAAACCGTGTCCGCGACAGCCGATTCAAATTGCGAACGTGCGGCCGTATTTCGCTATGAACGTGTCGTGAACGAGCGATCGCGAGTCGGTGCAAGCTTCTGGCAAGGTGCAGGCGGATCCGAAGACGTCGCACTCGGCACCAAGTTCACGCGATTCATGGTGGCTGTGCACGGGATTGTGAACATCAGCGAACAGTGGTTCGTGACAGCAGAACTCGATCGCCAAGAACGCATCGATAAACGAATCGCTGGCGATGGCCTTTTGCAATCGCAGTACGCGTACGTGCGTCTGCAATACGAACCAGTTCAAGGCGTGCTTCCCTTGTTGCAATATCAGCATGAACGGGGAGACGTCGGCATTGACGGAACAGAGGCTAATAAGTACGGACTCGGACTAAGTTTTTTCCCGCGTCCGCACTTTGAGATCTTTGGGATATGGAACCGAGTTTCAAGGCAAAGTGACTGGAGCGATGAAGCCTACCTGTTGCTCCACTACTATCTTTAGGTTACCGAGCTTCAAGTCCTACTCAAAGCCGCAGCGGCAGTGGATCTTGATGATGCCGCAGAACGATCGCTAGACTATTCGTGAGATTCATGGACAAAATAACGTTTCAAAGTCGTTTCAATAAGACTTACGAGAGGTTCCAATGCTAAATTTAAGATATGTTCTGATGATCGTCGCTTTGTCTGCGTTTGTAAGCGCTAGCGAGTTTGCGTATTCGCAGACGCCGGCCGTTTCCGCCACCGCACCGTTGCCACCACTGGAATCCGATGTGCGCAAAATGGAGCCCTCGAAAAGTCTATTCGAAAACATCGTACCTCTAGCGAACTTTTCGATTTTGGTCGACGTCGCCGGCCGGGCAGGCGTCGTCGAATTGCTAAAAGGCCCAGGATCCTACACGTTTTTTGTTCCTTCAAATATGGGTTGCACCGCGCTTCCACCCGATCAGTTGCGGTCGCTGCTCGAGCCAAAATCCAAAGACCGGCTGAAACGCGTGCTCTTGAATCATGTGATTGTTGGCAAACTATCGAAAGACGACCTGGTCGCACTCATTAAAAAGGGCAAAGGTGTCGCCGTGCTCAAGACGCAAGCCGGTTCCAAGCTTACCCTCTCGATGTTGAAAGATGAAATTCTGATACAAGACGAAACGGCTCGGATGACGAAGTTAAAGATAACGAATGTTCTGCAAAAAAATGGCACCGCTCACATTGTCGACGCGGTCCTCATGGTGAAATAACATTCGACTCCGAAATTTTCCTGGCACCACAGCGTGGCGCTTCATCTCGTTAGTTGCGTTTGGTCTAGCTCCAGCGGGATCTTGGACCGCGATGCAACCGGAGAATAGCGGCGCAAAAACCGTGGGCGCCTGCGGAGAACCGGCGAAGCGGGTCGCAGCGACAGTCGAACCGCGAGCCAAGATTCAGCGCTACTGGGATGTTATCAATTGCAACGCAAAGTTCGGTACAAAAGACCGAGCGTTTGAGCTGACCGTCGAAGCGATTGAATTCCATCGGCGGGCACGTTTGCCGGTCTCGACTCGTAGCCAGCTCGTAGCCAACCAGGGCTGGATTTTATTGGCGCAAAACCGGCACGAGCTGGCGTTAAAATATTTTTCGCAGTCGGAGCGCTTGGCTGCGCCGTCAGATCCTAAGATTCTATTTACGATGCGCGGATCGGTTCGCTGTCTGACTGAGCTAAAACGTTATGCAGAGGCCGATCGCAAAATCCGTGACGCTCGCGCTCATCTTCGCCGCATCCCGGGCGCCGCAACAAGAGACGAAATACAAAAAGCTTTGGCCGAGTTTCAGATGATGCGCGCAGGTCTTCAGATTGCGCAGGCGCGTCCACTTAAGGCCCTTGAATTTATGACGAGCGCCTACAGCGAATCTTCTGAAAACGAGCCTTACGCAAATTCAATCCGCGAATCGCGCGCTGAAGTGCAGAACAAGGTCGGATGGACCGCGTTCAACCGTAAAGATCATCAGTCTGCGCGAAACTTTTTTTTGAAGACTCTAGCCCTTGCCCCTGTGGCGAAACCGCATATGGAGTCGGCTCACTTCGGATTGCTAAAAATCGGGCGACTCCACAAAGATGCTCGGCTGATGGCAGCGAGCCTCGACGCATTAATTGATCTGGTGCCTGCGAATACTCTGGTGAGAAGCGAATTTATACATGAACGCTTCACGTTGAAGCTCGAAGATGCGTTAGAGAAAGCTCAAGGTCGAGTCGAGATAGGTAAACTTCTAAAAACGGCTCGCGAGGAATTTCATTTCGATCAGACGATAGCTCTGAACCGTCACGTTTGGAGGCTGGCTCGCCTGGCGTGGAAGTCATTTGGCGACACTGGCATCGCGGATCTCGAGCGGGCGCTTACAATTCAAGAAACCGGTTCGGACCAGAAGCTACGCAACGAAGATCGTATTTTTTCGCTATTTATCATGGGTCTCGTCCACCTTGAAGGCGAATCTTATGGAGCAGCCAGAAGCAGCTTTGACGCGATCTTGGCTCTCGATTCACGTTCGGTCGCGGCGCACGCGGGACTCGAGAATCTTGCGATCGTCGAGCGAGACTACGTTCCCGTCATCCGGTCGTACCTCAAGGCAAATGAAATTATCGGAAACCGGTGGTTTGCGTGTCTCCAGGACCCATTAATCCGTTTGGGCGAGCACGTCTCGAGAAACGGGACTCGCAGCCAAGTCATCTTGTTAACAAAGCTAATCGAGCCGATGGTGCCAAATCATCGCAATATCCTTTTTTCGGTCGCTGGTTTTTTTTATTACAACCATGGGAATTATGAAGAGGCAAAACGTATGTTTCATCAAGCACGTGCTTCTGAACCAGAGCGCGATGTTGCGCACCCGGAATGGCCAAACATCGGTTTAGCGATCGTCGCGGTCCGAGAAAAAGATATTCTTACCGCACGCCGTGAATTTGATTTGGCGTTGAAGATTCGGCCAGAAAGTACTCGCGCCCTCGGAGAAGCTGCCGAATTTTATGAAGAGTTCGACTTTGCCCGCGCCAAATCGCTTAACCTTGCGATTCTTACAATCACTCGGGGTGAGAATTTGGAAGCTGAACAGGAATCGCATTATCGAGACTCGGAATTAGCGGCAATCGCGCGTTTAAGGCTCGTTCGAATCGCGGCGCGAGAGAAAAACAAGCCAGAGTTGAAGCGACAATATAATGAACTCCGCAAGCTCAATGTCGAACCATATGTCGGCGAAGCTCGAAAGATATTGCTCACGGGCGTTGGCACCGAGAAATGAATGAAGTCGCTGCTATACTCGGGAGCTCGGTGTCGCTTCAGCCGAAATCTAATCAATTTTACGGCTTTGTCCACACGCTCAGGTCACCGTAGCTGAAGAGCCGAAATCTTTTTTCAATCGCCCAAGCGTAGGCCGCTCGCGTTTTTTCCAGCGATGCGAATGCAGCGACGAGTGCGAACAATGTGGACTTCGGTTGATGAAAGTTCGTGAGAAGCACGTCCACGATTTTCCAATCGTGGCCCGGCTTGATCAGAAGTGTAGTTTCTCCTTTAAGAGATCCGTCGGCCGTTTCATTAAAGTGCCCGAGAGCCATAGCTTCAAGTGTTCGCGTCACAGTTGTTCCGACGGCGATGATGCGACCACCGTCCTTTTTAGTTTGAGCGATTTTTTCCCGAGTTTCTTTCGGCACCTCGGCCTGCTCGGCATGCATGACGTGATCATCGAGATTCTCAACAGTGACTGGCAAAAATGTGCCGAGGCCGACATGCAATGTGACCGTCGTGACAGCGATTCCCCTGACTTTTAACTCTGACAAAAACTTTTCGTCAAAATGAAAGCTCGCTGTCGGAGCGGCCAGGCTTCCGCCATTTTTTGCCCAAATGGACTGGTAATCGACATTGTCTTCAGTTCGCGAGTGGCGTTCTCCGCGCGCTTTCTGAATGTACGGGGGAAGCGGCAATTCTCCGAGGGTTTCGAAGTATTTGTCGTCGAGCGATAGTGACGCGCGAATCTTTTGCGTACGCCCGCGTTCGATCAAATCAAAAACCGCCTCGCCTGCTGATTGGGTTGTACCTTGTTTCCATCGACTCGACGGGCACAGCACTTCCCACTCGTTTCGATCCGCATTTAACAGCCGAATAAACAGAATCTCGAGGCCCTCGTTCGTAAAAATCCGTCGCTTCAGAACGCGTGTTTCGTTCACGACCCACAGATCACCTGGACGGAAAAGTTCAATAAGCTCCTCTCGCGAGATCTCGCGAGGCGCGGTCTTTCCTTCTGAGCCACCGACAGATCGGTCTACAAGCATCGTCCGACTCGCGAACGCAGTCCGGACGGACGAAGTCCCATCTGTCGCGCGCGTCGTCGCCACAAGGTCTTCAGGATATTCGAAATCAAGATCCGAGAGTTTCATCGCCGTGACCTATATCACGGGAAGTGAAAGTTCGGAACGCCTGTTCCAAACACTTCCGCGCCGGTTCTCGTTGGAACAAGTGTTCCTATTACTTTCGTTAACGAAAGTAATAGGGCGAGAGAAATCGTGAGCGGGACGGCGGGCCCTCCTATAGCGGGTGCCCGACAGCGAGGCGCCTATCCCATAAAAAAAACGCCGTGATTCTTTCGAATCACGGCGCCCACACCACACACCAAACACACCAAGGAGAACACACACACACACACTTCAAACCTAAAATTTATCTCGTCGCCCATCTTCAAACTGGGCTCGATTTCGTTGCACTTTGACTGGGGTTCCCATTCTCGATCGGCCTGTTCGGCTGATCACCCACGCCCCAAACAACAGATACAGCGCACTCACACAGAACAATAAGGTCACTTCACTCATGAAGCCCTCCCCCGCTTGAGACGAACTCTTCGAGTTCTCTTTCCAATTCCGAAAGCTTGATCGCCGCTTCAGTCATTATGACTTTTCTCGACCAGGCGTCCGTTTCCCCCCTGAGCAGCGTCAGTAATCCAGCCAACTCCCTCGAACTATCCCGCAGCCGTTTCGTCGCGTCTTGGAGCATCCCAAACATTTGGGCCGCCTTTTCTCTTCCACCCGCATCCTTGCGAGCTTCTGCCGGTATGACACCGGGTTCCCGAAAATCGGTTAAAGAGGACCCGATAACGGGCCGCATACTTGCCATTTTTTGAGCGGTTTTCTTGAAACTGGTGTTTAAACAGGCTGTTTTCGAGGTTGGGACACCGGAATTGAGGTGCCGGGACAGCGTTCCGTTGACAGATGAAGGCCCTCCCCGCCATATTCCTAAGCCTCACGAATACCAAATGAGCGCGAGTGGCGAAATTGGTAGACGCACCAGCTTGAGGTGCTGGCGGGCGAAAGCTCATGGAAGTTCAAGTCTTCTCTCGCGCACCAATTTTACCAAATTGGTTTTTTCAGATGGTCTTTAGTGTTTTTAAACCTGCTTAACGGCGGGTTTTTTTTGTCCCGGGCTTGCGATTGCATCCCGCGCTCCATACCCTGATCTCTGTTTGATTAAAACTCTCAAGACTTCTTTCAGATTGCTGGGATACGCACTTCTCGTGTTTTGCGGAGTCGAACTTCTTGCGAGACTCGTTGTACCCGTTACGCTCACGCGTCAGATCTCGGTTCCGCATATGTTTGAAAACGATCCTAGCGTCGGCTATCGCCTGCGTCCGAACATGGTGACCCATGTGCGCGCTTGGGACGGAAAAAAGAACTTATTCCGAGTAAAATACAAAACCGATTCTCTTCGAAGGAGAGTCGTCGAATTTGAAAGCCCGGAAACTCGGAATCGCCATTTCGTAATTCTTGGTGGATCGACGGTTTTCGGAATGGGACTCGCCGACAAAGACACGCTCGCTTACTTTCTCGGCGCCCGCACACGCCATTTTCAGCCCTACAATTATGCCGGTGATGGTTATGGCCCCCAGAATGCCTATGCCCTGATTCATTCAAGTTCGGTTTTGCGCGAAGTTCCTGAAGCGGAAGGCCATACTGTTTTCTTTTTCCAGGTATTGAATCAAACAGGTGGGCACATTCAAACACTGCTCGGCCGGTTCGAATTACTCCTCGATGGCTGGGGAGAAAGTCTTCCGATGTACGCGATTGACGAAGGCCAACTGCCTCGGCCCATCGGACGCTTTGGCGACTACGACCCGCTCAAATTTCAAGTTTATCGATTTCTCCAAAACTTCCACATTCTCAATCTGCTTTATCCAAAGTTCGTGCCGATTTCTGATAGTGAAATCGGGAAAACTGTCGAGTTCATGCGAGCACTGCAGGCCGAGGTCGCGGCGGCAAAACCGAAGTCCCAGTTTTCAATCGCCGTGCATCCACTCTCGGATCGACATGCGACGCCGAAGATCGTCAATGCATTCAAAGACGCAGGTTTAACAGTCATCGATTTTTCGAGTCTCGTCGAAGAGGATCAGCTGAACGATTACATCGCGTTTAGCCGATACTTTCCTCATCCAAACGGACGTTTAAACGAAAAGTTCGCGACGTCTTTGATCGACGTCTTAAAACTCGATTAAAAACTTCGATGGACGTCGAGATTCAGGATTCGCAAGCCAGCTCAGGCCATTCGGAGCAACCTCAAAGTCGATTTTTCCGCTAGCGAAAACAGCGATCACTTTTTCGACAATCGTGCATGTCAGCCATTCGCCAGGGCAACGCTTTCCACCGGCTCCAAACGTCAGCGGGAAACGGTCCAATCGGTCCGTGCGAAAAACCGATGGTTCGTTAAAGACTCTTTCGTCGCGATTGGCAGAACCAATGACGAGAGAAACCTGCTGGCCGGCTTTTATAGCTTGTCCACACCATTCGAAATCTTCTCGCGCAATTCGACTTGTCACCTGTGTCGGGCTCTCGATGCGAAGCGCTTCCTTCACCGCCACACCGATGTCGATTCGTCCGCTTTGAACCGAAGTCCAAACTTCTTTTCGCGTCGCGAATACGGCAAACACATTGGCGATCGCTTTCTCGATAAAAATCGATACCACCATCAAAAGAGCGAGCTGGTTCACAAGCTTTTGGCGCTCAATGGTCGAAGAATCGAGCAATCGGCTATTCGCTAAAAATGCTTTCAGTCGGTCCATCGACGCGGCCGCTTGATCCATTTCCTCTAGCAACGGTTGTGAGGACGTAATGAAATCAAAGATCCGATCAGAGTCTTCCAAAGCTTTTGTGAAGTCCACGTCCGATGTCGATTCCAATTCGAGAAAACGACGAACGGTTGAAGCTCGCAGAGGTTTCGTCAAATTTTCTAAAACGTTCATCCCTCGGTTTTTGTCGATCGAAGAAAGAATTGCGCTCGTACGGCTTGTGACGAGCTCTGGTATTTGAGTGAGGGACTTAGGACCCAAGTGGTCCCAAATAAATTTGCGCTCGGCTTTGACGTCAACCACGTCGCTAAAAAACGTCCAGGACTTTAGAGTTTCGCGGAAATCGAAAAACTTCGCGTCATCCGACGCCAGTGAAAACAACAAATCGACCCTGCGCGCGGACAGACTTTCATGCTTCAACCCGTCGTTTACAGTCTCATAGCCCACAGCGAGCCAAGTGCGGCCCGTCCAATGCAGCTCGCCCGAGCGACGAAGAAAATCGTAGTTAGAATAAGGGCCGACTTCTTGAGACATATCACTTCCTGTTGCAGTCCATGCTTTCGATCAGTCAATATAATGAAATGAGCATCGTTCCGCAAAATATCGGCAAGATCTACGACGCAGGCCTCGATCGGGCCTTTGAGGCGGTCGAAATCCACGCTCTCGCCGAGGAACAAGCTCATAAGCTCTGGGAACTCGGTGTCGGCCCCGAATCGCGAGTCCTGATTAGCCATGGAAACTCCATCGGCTTTTATGTCGACCTCTTTGCGTGCTGGTTACTTGGAGCATGCGCCGTCCCCATCGATCCGACAACGAGTGTTGCCGAACTAGATCGAATAGGAAAATTCATCGAAACACCCCTTCTCTTGCACCGCGAGGCGCCAGCAGATCGGCTCGGGGCATTGAGTTTTCGTTCGTTTCATCGCGATGAGTTGCTCTCGCCTCGGAAATCTCGGGAAGTGTTTCTTTCAGAAATTCAGAAACGAAGCTCCAATCTGGACGGCGATGCCGTCATTCTCTTCACTTCAGGATCAACGAGCGAACCCAAAGGGGTCGTGCACACGTTTCGAACGGTTCTCGCAAAAATGGCAATCTATCGACGATCGATGCCGAAGACCGAATGGGAACGCACGCTCTGCATAATTCCGACACACTTCGTTTACGGCCTCATGAGCAACAGTCTGGGACCGCTCTTTCAGGGATGCGATCTTTACGTCTATCCTTCGTTCAATCTCGAGATACTCACAGGTTTAAGCGCAATTCTGGAACGTCATAAAATTACGGCATTCTGTTCGGTGCCGTCGATGTGGAGAATCGTCATCGATTTTTCTGAAAAGACGGCGAGCAGTTCGCTAAAGCGCATTCACTGCGCGGCCGCTCCACTCTCGCGTGATCTTTGGTTGCAGATTCGTGAGTGGTCTAACCAAGTCGAAGTAAAGAATGTCTATGGTGCAACCGAAATGGCCTGCGCCGTGACCGGGCCAAAAGATGGCCAAGATTTTCACGATGGATTTGTCGGACAAGGGTGGGACACAAAAGTGGTCGTGATGGACGATCAGATGCGACCGCTTGGAGTTGCTGAAATCGGCGAAGTCTACCTTCAAGGTCCCAGCATGATGAAGGGTTACTTCCGGCGCCCCGATGCGACCGCGGAAGTCATTCGAAACGGATGGTACCGCACAGGAGACCTCGGAAAAACGGATGCAAACGGTGACGTGACGCTTGTTGGACGATCGACGTACGTCATCAACAAAGCCGGAATGAAGATCTATCCAGAAGATGTCGAATCGCTGATTGGAAGCCACCCCGACGTGATGGACATCTGTGTTTTCGGCGTTCCGGACACATTGGCTGGGCAAGTCGTCGGCGCCGCAGTGGTGCTAAGCCGGAACTCAGCCGGTCTGCCTGCACTTGAAAATTGGTGCAGAGAAAATCTAACGTCGTTTAAGGTTCCAACGAAATGGTTCTCGGTTACAGAACTGCCACGAACGTCGCGCGGTAAAATAAATCGGCTAAAGCTTGCCGAGACCCTGACGAACAAGAAAACGGGATAGAATGTATTTTCATTCGATCCCCTATTTTTGTTTTCTCCCGCTTGTTGTCTTCTTCGCTAGCAAAATTCCGATATCAGACCGATGGAAGTTCATAACTTTCGCAAGTCTCATATTTTACGCCTGGCACTCGCCGACCTCACTCTTGTTTCTAGCTCTGGTTGCGACAGTCTCGTATGTCATCGGGCGCAAGCTCGAAGAGGAAACCGCACGCCCGAAGCGAGTTTTTCTTATCTGGTCCGCCGTCACGATATTCGTTCTCACAATTGCGTCGGCGAAGTATTTGCCGGACTTGGTTCGCGGATCTGCGACGGTCGATTTTGTCGTTCCGCTTGGCTTGTCGTTTTATTCTTTCCAAGCCTTGGGTTATCTCATTGATGTTTATCGCCGCACGCGACACTTCGAACCGAACTTTGGTTCGCATGTCGCATTCATTTGTTTCTTTCCGACTCTGCTTTCTGGACCAATCGAGCGCGCCGAATCACTTCTGCCGCAGCTGAAAAATCCGTCGGACGCGATCGCAAAAGACCGCGAACGGCATCTGTTGCTATTTTACTGCGGACTTTTTAAAAAACTCGTCATCGCGGATGCGCTCGCGAAATTCGTGACTCCGATTTTTCAGTATCCCGAGTATTTCAAAGGCTTCACTCTGTTCCTCGGTATTGCGCTGGCGCGGTATATGATATTCGCCGACTTCTCGGGCTATGCAGACATGGCCGTGGCGAGCGCTGGTCTTCTTGGCATTCGAATTCGGCAGAACTTCATGAGACCGTTCTTCGCAACATCATTGATCGATTACTGGCGGCGATGGCACATTTCACTTCACGACTGGATGAAGGATTACGTTTTTTATTCGCTCTCAGTTACTTCCATAGGCCGCGCCCTCGGAATCTACTTCTGCTTGTTCGTTTCATTCTTATTCATGGGCGCGTGGCATGAAATAGGCCTGACATTCCTCGCCGTCGGAGTCTGGCACGGCACCTTCATCTGTTTCGACTACATGACGAGAGACTATCGAGCTCGCTTGGCTTCGAGAATCGGCCTCGATCGGATTCCGGTCTTACATCGAATTATTCAAGCCGCAGTGACATTCGTTTTTTTCATCATGCCACCGACCGTCTTTTTTCTCGCAAAAAACATCAATGACGCTGCTACGGTTTTCAGAAGAGTCTTCGAGGGCGAATTCATGTCGTCCGGCTTCTTGATGGAATTGTCTTTTGGCCAAGACGGATCGTTGAAGCTTCTGTTGCGAACGCTCGCCGCCATACTGATCGTCGAAGCATTGCATATCGTCCAAGCGAACGGAGGGATTCGAGATCGAGTCCTTCGCCTTCCGGCGGCGGCGCGAGTCGTTCTCTATATCGCACTTTTAGTTATTCTGATTTTGTATGGGCAAACGTTCGGCGAACGTCCCTATGTCTATTTTCAATTTTAAGCCGCGATCGTGATCGGGCCCTACTTCACTAGCAGCGGATCCGAATCCTTTTGAATCTTGCGAAGATCGATGAGCTTCTGTTCAAAATAAGGCGGCTGGACGAACATCGCACTATGAATTTTTCCGGTGTAACAACGTTGACCTTCGATTTGCCGTGCCTTCAAACGGAGCTCGATTTCGTCAGCAGAAATCTCGTCGGGACGATGTTTGTCGGAAGCAAAAACAAATCCCCATGGCTCGCCGTAAAACGGAATGTGGCGATCAAAGGACGCCGTGTTCGTAAACACCTCTGCCAGCGTTGCACGAACGGAAACATGATATTGCAAATTGTTGATAGAGGTTCGGCCCGCCTGGCTGATAACGATACCCCCAGACTTCAACTTCGATTTCAGAAGCCGGTAAAACTCGAGCGAGAACAGTCCGCCCGAAGGTGAACCCTCTAACGGATCTGGTATGTCGACGTAGATGGCATCGAATGTTTCGGTCGTGTCGCGAACAAATTCTCTCGCGTCCAAATGAAAAAGCTGAACGCGCGGATCATTATGACTTCCTTTATGCCACTCGGGTAAAAGGCGGCGGTAAGCATCTACGGCGACTTTATCCAAATCGCACACGACGATTTTGCGCAGCGATTTGTACTTCACCAGTTCCGCTAGGCCGCTGCCGGGTCCGCCGCCGATCATCAACACTGACTCGGGTCGATCTTGAAGAATCAACGCAGGATGAACGAGAATTTCATTGAAGATAAAGTGATCACACTCACTCGATTGCGGTTTACGATCGAGAAAAATTCCCTTACCGAAAGTTTTTGTACGCACGATCTCGATTTTTTGAAATTCCGATTGAGACTCGAACAAAACCTCTTCGACATCGAATTTTACGGTTTCACCAGGCTGAAGAATAAATTCAATCGACTTCATTTCGAACCAGCCATTTCGCTCCAAAACTGCGTTTCGCGCTTCAAGCTATCCCTTGCACCTTGAGTGACGTCCAACCAATCGGCCTCGCTGCTGGCAACATTTTCGAGCGCCTGCCAAAAGACGTCCGCGTGTTTGATGTCCGCCGTGATATGCGTGCCAAAAAAACCGAGCTTCTCTTCGCCAACAAGCCCGTAGGAGCGAAGTCCCTTTAAGAGAACCACATATTGCTCGGACGTTATCTCTTCCGTCCCTGGCCCGAAAAAACCAAACACCGCCGGAAGCGAAGCGGTTTTCACATACTTCAAGATGTCATCCACAAATGAAACAGCAGCGGGCGATGGCTCTAAAGTTTTAGTCGATGACATGCCGGCTGCACGTCCCCACGAATCGAGGAACGTATCTAACATCGCAACGTGTGACTTACTTTTATCGCCGGAACCTGACTCTTCCCAAAGGTTGTCGATAAGCGGTTGCCTCGCGATCGGCGAATTCGTTCGCACCAAGATGAGCTCGAGAAACTGGGGAAAGTTCGCGCAGTAATGTCGGTAGTCATTGAAAACAGTCCAGATAGACTTTGGATCGGCCTGGCGACTTTCAATCGCTCGAAAAACACGCGACGAAAGTAGTTTGTTTACGGCGGGCTTCAAATCGGCACTTAGCTTCAACCGTCGCTCGTCGAGTTTCATCGTTTCGTTTTTCCAGCTTTAGTTCGCATCCAAAGAGCCAGCGTTTGCGAGGATTCGTCGGGCTTCGCTTCAAGGTGTTTAATCGCGCTTTGCAAATCCTCGTCATTTCGATTCTGACTTAATTTGTAGGCGCACTGAAGCGAATCGATGTGAATAACAAAACCGGTAATCATGGGCAGGAATTTTCGAATGCTTTCGTCGTTATCGTTGAAACTCCAGTCCGTTCCATTCTGCTTCTCATAGATAGCAACAGTCTGGCGAAGAATCCGGAGCTTGTCTTGCTCACCATCCAAAATGACGACGCGACCGACGACATGGACAGCTGTAAAGTTCCAGGTCGGAGGAATCGACTGATCGATATACGAGCTTGATGAGATGTAGCCGTGTGGACCCTGAAAAATCGCGAGCGCTTTGCCGGATCGTTGCATTCCATCGAGAACCGGATTGGTACTCGTTAAATGCCCTACAAGCAGATTCTTTCCGATGTCATGAAGAAGTGGGATATGTGCACCATGCAGCTCAGAGACGATGGTCGCAAACGAGTGCTGCGCAATGAAGCTGCGGATCTCCTCAACCTCTTCGACCT
>JAYSYF010000404.1:0-2769 GCA_043716655.1 Bdellovibrionales bacterium
GGAGTCATCTTCGCAGGTCTCATTTACATTGGAACGAGCGAAAACGTCGTAAAGAAACTCGATAAGGGCATCAAAACCACATCCGAAATCGAAAAAGAGATTTCTGAGACGGACACTCGAGTTGCTGATGCCGAGAAGAAACGAAAGTTCGGCACCGAAGAAGAGAAATCTCGGTACGAAGAAGCCCAGAAGCACTACATCGAGGGTTTTCGAGACTATCAAAAAGGAAATTATCCGCGAGCCATGCGTTCGTTTGAAACAGCGCTCGCAATCGATCGCGAACATATCTTGGCGAAGAGATATTTTCGGCAGGCAGAAAAACAACGCGACGAAGCCGTCACGCAGTTACTGCTCGAAGGCCGCCGCTATCGCGAGAAAGATATGTTTGCACGATGTTCTTCGGCGATTTCGAAAGCGCTCGTCATGATGCAGAACAAAGATGATTTGAAATATAAGCAAGCAGAAGCAACGAAAAAGGAATGCGACCTTTTAGGGGATCGTCGGTTTTAATTTATGGCAACGTTGAAGGTACTCTTACATGGAAAAGAAATCTCCACGGTCCGCCTCGAAGCGGGTCAGGAGTATATCTTTGGCCGTGGCGAAAGCTGCACTGTGCAGCTTCAAGAGCAGCCTGGTATCTCGCGCCAACATTTCAAAATCTCGATGGAGACTGGAACTTGGACCGCGAGTGTAATTTCGAAGTTCGGCGAGCTCATCGTCGGCGGACAACCTGCGCCATCGGTTGAACTTTCACAAGGTGCGGTTTTCAAACTTGCTGGCTACGACTTCCGCTTCCTTGAAGCGGACGAAAAGTCGATGATTGCGGAAGATCGCTCTAATATGCGAATGGCTGCAGGCGCAGAAAACATGGGCTCACCAACGGATGCGTACCATGATCCGAATGCTCCTTCGGCGATTCCAGGAACGCTGTCTGTACTTCCATCGAACGATTATAACGGTCAGACCGCAGCCGATCGTGGCCGAACGGCGCCACATACTAATCACGCACCGGAAGTTTTTGAAGGCAATGACGAAGCAACAAACGTTGGTGCGGTACTTCCGGCCAAACCGTCTTTGCGAATCGTGAAGTCTGATGGCACCGAAACGCGCGTCGATCTCGTGGGAAAAAAATGGCTGGCTGGTCGCGAAGACACTTGCGACATTTTCTTACCTGACCGAAAAGCGAGCCGTCGACAGTTCGAACTGACGTCGACGCCCGAAGGGTATTTCGTAACTGATCTCGGCAGTGCAAACGGAACCGTTCTTAACGGTGATGCCCTGATTCCAGAAGATCCGCGTCCCCTTAATAGTGGTGACGTTATTTCTGTGCAAACACTGCTCTTGCACTTCGAGATTCGCGACCCGAGCTTCGAAAAACGACTGGTCGCAATTCCACGCGAAATGATGGCTGCTCCTTCGATGCTGCCCGTGCCACGCTTTGAAATTATCAATTATCCGGTTCCTCAACATGGGGGCGGCGGCGCCGTTCGCATGGGCGGACCTTCTGGCGGTGAAGAGAAGAAAAAAGGAAATCCGCTTCGGTTGGCGTTGATACTTATCATCGTCGGTGGCGGACTCTACGCAGCGTTCGGCCAGCAAGAAGAAGCGGGACCGGACAAACCAGCCGGTATTAACGATAAAAAAGATGCGCTCAGTGCGTTGACTCCACCACAACGACAGATGGTGAAGGAACTCTATGTCACTGCACGTAACCTCTATATGCAGAGCAAGTTCGAAAACGCAGATCAACAGCTCAAAAAACTGCATGAAATTCTTCCGGACGGCTATGAACAATCGAAGGCGATGGCAGAAGATTGCATGGCGCAACGGGCGAACGCGGAACAGCTTTCGTTCCTCGAGCAAGAACGTAAACGCAACGATGAACAGAAACGTTTAATCGATCGCAACGTTCGCGAGTGTAACCCGCTTGCAAATACAAGTTTTGATGTGAATCAGATTCGAACTTGTCTTGCGCCTACGATCGGACTTGATCCAACGAATCCACTCGTTGCCGATCTGATCGGTCGAGTTGAGCGGCGTGTATCCGAACGCAATCTGAAAGTCAGCGAGCAGAAAGATCAAGCGGATCGAGTAGGCCGCGGCAGAGCCATGTATGAAAGAGCGAACGAGCTGCAGAAGAAATCTGCATGGTACCCTGCGATCGATGCTTACAATCGGCATTTGGCATCGGACCTTCCGGATCCAGGGAACTTAAAGAGCAAATCGCAGGCAGCCATCGTACAAATTCGTTCGATGATCGCGTCGCGTATCGACGAGCTTTTGCAAGTAGCGAACACGGCTTACCAAGCTCGCAACTATAAAGAGGCCCTCGAAGCAGCGAAAAAAGCTAAAGAGTTTGATTCGAGAAGCGAAAAAGCGGCCGAGTTCATAGGCAAAGTTCGACGCGAGCTCAATGGTCAGCTGCGTTCGATGTATGAAGACGCGATTCTCGAAGAGGGAGTCGGCAAAGTTGCCGATGCCCAAAGTAAGTGGAAACAAATTATGGAGAAAGACACGGCTGATGGTGAGTACTATCAGAAGTCGCGAATCAAACTTCGAAACTACTCGGAGTCAACGCGATGAAACTAGTCTTCACCAGCCGGCCATTCGCCGGAAGAGATTCTCGCCCGACTCCAGAAGTGTTGATCGACACGACCGTCAACACGTTGATCGTGGCTGTCCCATGGGGCGCACGAGACGGTGCGCGCAAGGTCATCGATCGGATGTTCGAGTATCTTTCGTTTGCTTCGCAGGATCGAGAGGCGACGT
>JAYSYF010000405.1:0-2766 GCA_043716655.1 Bdellovibrionales bacterium
ATTTTCTCGAACGCTCTACGGCAGAAAACCCGTTGCGCCAGAGGATCTAAATGTTTTCAGAAAAGAAGTGGGACGAATTCTTCACTTCTTCCAAGTAACTTGAACGGGTGCCTTTGAATGAAAAAAGAAACGAAGTCTGAAAAAGAGAAGAGCGAGATCGCGGCGCTGTGGCCAGGTCAATCGATCGAACTGCTGAAGTCGCTTCACATTCTCACGCGCGAAGGCACGCTCAACCAAGATTCAAAACGAAAATTAAAACAGGTTCAGCACCTCGTGCAGTTTCTTACACAAAATCTTGAAGGCTTAAAAACTATTGCCGATCTCGGTGCGGGAAAGTCATACCTCGGCTTCATGCTTTACGACCTTTGGTTAAGTTCGAAAGACGACACGCGCCTCTTCGCAGTGGAAAGTCGTGAAGCGCTGATCAAAACTTGTAAGGACATCGCGCAAAGATCGAAGTTCGATCGCATTACGTTTATCGAAGGATCCATTCTCGAATCTCTGTCGAATCCGGAACTTCCTGAAACCATCGACGCGGTGACGGCACTTCACGCCTGTGACACGGCGACGGACGAAGCGATCGCGTTCGCACTGAAGAAAAACGCAAAGTTCATTGCCCTAGTTCCGTGTTGCCAAGCCGAAGTCGCAAGACTTCTTGAAGGAGCTGGAAACAACTCCCTCTGGAGACACGGTATACATCGTCGCGAATTCGGTTCGCATCTCACAAATGTGATTCGCGCACTATACCTTGAGTCGAAGGGCTACAAGGTTCGTGTGACCGAACTTGTTGGTTGGGAACACTCGATGAAAAACGAATTGATTCTAGCGACGAAAATTCAGCACGGCAATGCGCAAGCAAAAGCGCAACTCGATCGTCTTCTCGAAGAGTATCCGGTCGAGATGAAACTTTTTTCATTGCTAGACAGCTAAAAAAACGTAAAAATTTATTTCATGAACTACGTGATCGCCGCTCTGGCATTCATCTTTGCATCCACTATCTTGGCAAACCCAGCATCGGCGGCCGCGCTTAGTTGCTACATCTTAACTTCGGATCTGCCAGAGAAGAATTTGAAAGCGACCATCGATCCAGACACCGGAGATTTCGAGTTAAAATCATCGGTGAACGGAATTTACCTTTCCGTCGACGCACAAGAAGTGAAGCATGGATCGAGTGTTTGGACGCGCACCGACTGCACAGTTGTGCGAACGTCGTTCGATCCAAACGAAACCAACTACAAAGTGACTTGTCAGAATTCGCTCGGATATCTCAGCGCCTACTATCGCATCAATAAAGCGATCAGCAGTGGGACTGCCTACGCGCTGCTTGATGGAGCAAAAATGTTCGAAGCAAAGCTAGAATACTGCCGCTAGCATGAAGCGAACGCGCCCTCAGATCGAAAAAAAAGCTCACCTGAAAATCAGGCGAGCTTTTTTATTCTGCGTAGCGCCACCGGCGCCGGTGGCGCCTTGCGAAATCACTTTCATCGAGGAAAGTGATTTCGATTCGGGTTTTAAATTAGCGACGTGGAACGGGACGACTCGAAGGCCCACCGCTCGAAGAAGGACCGCTGCTTGCCGGTCGTGGACCGCCGCCTCGTGCCTGCGGACGATTGTCATTTCCCTGAGGACGCGGACCGCCGGAACTTTGCGGACGTGGACCGCCGGAACCTTGTGGACGTGGTCCATCGGCTCGCGCGGAACCTTCTGAACGAGGTCCGTCAGAGCGTGGTCCATCCGAACGACCGCCGCCACCGTCGAAGCGCCGTTGGCCACCGCCGCCAGCTTGTGGACGACGATTTCCGCCACCTCCACCATTTCGTCTTCCGCCACCGCCGCGCTGCTCGGGTGGAGCAGGGCGAACGGGTCCGTTGTACGCGAGGTGATACGGCTGCTCGATATCGAGCGGAATCTTTTTGCCGATGAGTTTTTCGATGTCGCGAAGGTACGCTCTTTCTTCTTCGTCACAGAAAGAGATCGCTTTTCCTTTCGCGCCCGCACGAGCTGTTCGACCGATGCGGTGAACATAAGTCTCGGCGACGTTTGGAAGTTCGAAATTGATGACGTGGGAGACGTCGTCGATATCGATACCGCGAGCCGCGATGTCAGTCGCAATCAAAACGCGAGTGCGGCCGGCTTTGAAATTCTCAAGAGCCTTTTGGCGCGCGGTCTGCGATTTGTTACCGTGAATGGCTTCCGAACGGATTCCGTTTTGATCGAGAATCTCAGTCACTTTGTTCGCGCCATGTTTTGTGCGCGTGAACACGATAACTTTATTGAAAGTCGGATCTTTAAGAATGTGGCGAAGCAAATCGCGTTTCTTATTCTTATCGACGTTCATCAGGCTCTGTTGAATCAATTCAACTGTTGAAGAAACCGGAGTCACTTCGACACGAACTGGGTTGATCAACATTGTGGATGCAAGCGCTTGGATGTCAGGCGGCATCGTCGCCGAGAAGAACAAATTGTGTCGACGCTCTGGAAGCATCTTAATAACTTTTCGAATTGGCTGTATGAATCCCATGTCGAGCATTCGGTCGGCTTCGTCCAAGACGAAAACTTCGAGACCCTGAAGATTCAAATGGCGCTGTTCGATCAAATCAAGCAGTCGTCCCGGAGTCGCAACGAGAATGTCGACGCCTGTCGAAAGTGCTTTTACCTGAGGACCTTGGCCGACTCCGCCGAAGATGACTGCGTACTTTAGTTTAATGTGTTTTCCGTAAGTCTTGAAACTATCGAAAATTTGGATCGCAAGTTCGCGTGTTGGCG
>JAYSYF010000406.1:0-2765 GCA_043716655.1 Bdellovibrionales bacterium
TTTATTCGACGTTACACAATCTCGCGATCCTGAAAATCAAAGGGAAAAAACAAGCCGAGGCGGAACCGCTTTTGTTGAAGGCAATCGAAGTTGCGGGCAGAACTCCGGGTCTCGACACTGGTGCGACCGTCATGGCGCTTTTTGAAACCGCGTATGACCTGGACACAAGAGCTTTGGCTGAAAGTCTCAAGCAACCCGCAGTCGAGGGTGCTCCGCCCTTTAAGATGCAGCGTCTCGAGACTGTCGCAGAACTGCTGGAGCTCAGTCAAAAGACGAGCGCACTCAAACAGCAGCTCTTTTTAGCCGCTGCTGTGACACGCGCGACATTGAATCAACGCGAAGCTTTTCAACTCGTAGCGTATGAATTCATCGATAGCACGCCAAGCGGAGAACCGAAAACGCTGCATGATCTGAATTACGAATTGCTTCAATGGCCACGTCTCGTGCGGTTCTGTACCGATGTCTATAAACTGCCGAAGTCTGGACAATTTGGCGCAGGCTTCTATGGCGCATGCCTCTGGCGCAGTCACAACGCCACCCAAGCATTGCCATTCGCGCAGTATGCACTTTCACTTCGCCGAGACGACGCACTCTTTGCAGGCCTCACAGCGACTTTGCTGATCGACCTCAAGAAAAATGACGAAGCGGGAAAAATTTTATTCGCTGATGGAAAAGCGGTCACTGGTTCGAAGTTGGCGACTGCTGCTTTTAAATCGCTCGGGCTCGATCCCGCGTCTGCGCCGATTCCCGTCAAGGCGGTACCGGTCATTCCTGCGGCGACAGAAGCCGTGAAGCAGTAATGAATCTACTCTTCGTCTTCTTCTTTATCGAACGCTTCGGCGGCTCGCTTTGCTTCCATTTTTTCGATTAACAATGAGTAATCGGCGGCAAGATCTTGGAAGTAATCTTTTTTTCGAACTTTAAACGGTTTCGGTTTGTAATCGTCGTCGAGCGCACGCTTCATCTCGAGATTGAGACGAAAAATCGGTCCGAGGAAACGATTCGTAAAATAGAGGCTCAGGCCAAGAATGACAGCACCTGCTAAAAACGACAGCGATGCGAGACTCGCAATCTGAAGGTTTCGATCTTCAGGCGAAAAGAAAAGAAACGAAACGAGAGCCGTGCTCAGCGAACACAATGCGCCGAAACCTGCGATGAACAGCATGAAGATAATTTGGATTTTGGGATAAACGATAAGGCGTCGCGACTTTTTTGAAAATTCGGCCATTCCCTGTTTTATCGCTAAATCTTTTCAGTGGCGACGAACTTCGAGAAAAAGCCGGTTCCTCGACTAACGACCGTGAGCCCTTCTTTTTCCAGCAGCGGCGCCATCTGCGTCTCGATGTAACTTCGGTAGAACGGTTCATGATATTGTGCGGGGAAGAGTTTCAACGCTTCATCGAAGCCTTCAACATCTCCAACCTGCAGGCTATCTACGAAGCCGAAAAATCCCTGCGGTTTAAGAACTCGTACGGCTTCGCGAATAACGTCACTGCGAACCGCGAGCGGCAGCTCGTGAAAAACGAAGACTGAATAAACGGCGTCAAAGCTTTCCGATTTAAACGGAAGCTTTGCCGCATCGGCCTCGAGAAAATCATGTCGATTAAAACGAGACAATTGTTTCTGTGCGCGTTTCAAATAGGGACTGCTTAAGTCAACGCAAACGATTTTTGCTTTCGGAAACGCAAGTCTTACGAACAAAGTCGCGCGTCCTGTTCCGGCACCCGCCTCGAGAAAGGTCAAACCTTCTCCATCGCCGTATCCAAACTTATCTCTCAGCGGCTGAATGATCAGTCTTCGCATCGCATCGGCAGTGCCCGCGAATAAAACTTCAACTTGGTGCTCGTAAAGCTCGGCCGAAAGATCTGAAAGATAGCCGTCACCCTGAAAATGGAAATTTCGCTGATAGTATTCTGGAAGACCGCGAAGTAACTCTTTCGCTTCGTCGCGAAACTCACGGGCCTTTTGTTTCTCCCTCTGCTTAACAGAGCGAATGCCTTCACGAAACAAAAGTGGAATTCGTCGCAGGTGCGGCAAAAGCGGTTCTATGGACAGTACTGCGGAAGGGTACGTTCCCCGCTCGATTCGAGCGATGTCGCATTCAATTAGTTCGTTCAGCGACGCACGAGCGGTCTTAAAAAATTTTATGTCATCAGTGAGCAACCGTGGTCGACGTCTGGTGACCAACAATTCTATGAATGGAAGAAGTAAACCCTCTCCCGTGTACAGCGCCGATTTACTACGCGCCAACGCACGCAAACCCAACTTCCCGCTCACCGTAAGGGTCGCCGTCTCGCGAACCTTCTTAACTAGACCCAGCGCTTCTTCCATCAGATTGCTCACAGCACTCACCATCGGACCACTATAGCGGGTCTTTATCCGAAACGGAAAGATCGATCAGAAAAGTGACATTTGCTTCAATTTTTGCTCAACTGAAATGGTCGTTTCGAATTTAGGAGGTTTCATGCGGTTCCTAGCCCTCTATTCCCTTACAAGCGTACTTGTGGCCGGCGTACTCATGTCCGCAGAAACTTCTCTCGGGGCGATCGAGCCATTGCCAGGACCTTTCGGAAGCAGCGGAACGTTGCTTTCTCCTTCGTCGGTCGCATCGCCAAGGGTTGTTGTCAGCAAAGCTTCGCCGATCGTATTCACCTGCTCCGATCTGCGGCGTGCGGCGCTGAACATGTCTGCACACACTTCGAATTTGTTAAATCGAATGACGACACGCACTCCTGAAGGCGGCCCCTACAAACGCATCGAAGTCG
>JAYSYF010000407.1:0-2763 GCA_043716655.1 Bdellovibrionales bacterium
AAATGAATTGCGCGAGTTCTGGAAAATCCTAGATGGAATCGGCATCGATTTGTACCGACCGTTGGCAACCAAAGTTATCGCTTCACGGAACACCGCGAGTCTCGCCGCGTCCTTAAAACCTCGCGCCGAATCCTATGCGACCCAGCTCGATACCACGCTTCTCGAACTTGAAGTGGCGACTGGGCTCAGTAAAGAAGTCGACCTGAAGGAAGTGGGCTACCGATCGGTTGAAGGAAGCTTCATTAATCCAGCGGCTTATGAGTCCTCGGGTGGTCGTTTCTCGATTTCTCACCAAGCCGCAGCTTGGGATGCGTTCTTGTCGGCCTTTCTTTCTCCGGGCTGGCCATGGTTTGGCGGGATCCATGTTTGGGAAACGAACGTCGACAGTGCTTTCGACTTAACGAAAAATTTAGGATTCACACCGCTTGGAAAGCCCGAATCCGAATTGGTTTTTTCTCGATTTTTCGGTGCCGGCCCTAGTTCTCCACCGTGAACGCCGTCTGATCATGCATGAAAAATCCGGACACGTTCTGAAGTAAAGTTAACCCTCCCTTAAGTCCCTATCGCCACTGCTGAGCTACTGATACAACTGCCTCTAATTCCTTCATGCCGCGCGCAAAACTATGGATGGTTGATCCCGCACGACAGAGAAACCTAGCGGTTCCGTGTTTCCAATTTGTCAGTCGATCATTCTCACCTGCCTAGCTACGCTTTGCGTGCTGCTCAATTCCGCGGGTGCGACGGCTAACGAACTCGATGCGCGTACCGAAGTTTATTCGCAATGGCTATCTCGTCCAGAACCGCGCCTCGATCGTTCGACCGGTACGTTTCAAGAAACTCGCCTTCGATATTCGCACCCAGTCTCGAGTCTCTATATTGATGCGGGCGTATTTCTTCTTCAGGAATGGGTTCGCGACGGCAATCAGTCGTCAGTCGTGTCGCCGTACTTGGGACTTCGCTTGCCGTATCGATTTACGTTCGAAGCATCGACTGTCTCTATAGAACCATTTGTGCAAGCCCGTGCACGACAGCCGGTCGGTGATCAAGTCGGCACACGCGGCTGGGATCCCCGAACGGGTCTTTCGGTTGGCGCATGGAGCGAACTGGGTGACCTTCTTTTTATCGAACGCTGTTTTTTGGACGTCTACGGTGATTTTGTGGTGGCGCCGCGTTTTTCAAGTTCCGCGCTTGGCACATTGTTCGCGAGATTAGGTTCGAGATTTTTCGTTTCAGAGCGGACCGATTGGAAATTCACTTCAGACATTTACAGCGAGTTCTTTCATCAAGAAGCGGCCAGCCTTGATCTTGGTACTCGTCGAACCGAAGCACGAATCGGCGTCGCGGGGTCGATGGATCTTAAAGCTGCTGGTGTTCGCGACGGTTCGCTTCAGCTGCGACTGTACGAGGGTTGGCCCTTGCGCAACGATGGGGAATCGCGGCCGCGCTTTGAAGCATTGATGGTTCTGGGTTTGACGATATGAATACAGATCTCATATTCACGATCTTATTTTTATCGATCGCTGCGTTTCTTGCGCTGGATGACCTGTTCATCGACCTTGTCGCGCGCCTAAAAAATCTTCGTCCTCAGCCGGTAGATGCCGATCAACTGCGACACTGGCGGCGTATGCCGCAAAAGAACATAGCCATCGTCGTCGCCAACTGGCGTGAAGAAAAAATCATCGAGCGCATGTTGCGCGGCAATTTGTCGCAAGTCGAGTACGCACGAATTTGGTTTTTCGTTGGCGTGTACCCAAATGATAGAGCGACGGTGCGGGCGGCCCAGCGAGTCTCGCGCGTCGATGACCGAGTTATCGTGATCGAGAATCCGCGCATGGGGCCGACAACCAAGGGGCAGATGCTGAACGTCATCTTTCAGCGCGTTTTTGATTTCGAAGAACGACTCGCTGTGAAATTCGATCTTTTCCTGATGCACGACTCGGAAGATATCCTACATCCACAGTCACTGCTGCTGTTCAATGCCGAGTCATCAGACGACAAAGGGTTGATCGACTTTATTCAGATTCCGGTTTTTTCTCTGCCTCGTAAAAAGAGTCAGATCATCGGCTCGACGTACATCGACGAATTTGCGGAAATTCATACGAAGGATCTATTGGTCCGCGATGCCTTGAACGCCGGATTGCCATCGGCTGGCGTGGGCACGGCGATCTCGCGTCGGCTGGTGCTGGAACTTATGAGTTTGCAAGACGGGAACGTTTTAAATGAAACTTCGCTGACCGAAGACTACATTTTGGGTCTGACCGCTTCGCGCTTGGGCTATCGTTCTAAGTTTCTTTCGCGCTTTATTCCGCAAGAAGATGGCCGGCGCGGTTTCATAGCGACACGAGAATACTTTCCGAATGAGTGGACTCGAGCCATCAAACAAAAGGGACGATGGATTCATGGCATCGTCATTCAGGGTTCGAGACTTTTGCCGCTCGAAGGCTCTCTCGCACGCAGATACTTTCTCGCACGTGATCGCAAGGGGCCACTGACCGCGCTGATGGGTCTTCTTGGCCTCGTCTCGTTGGTAGGACTTTTTGTCGCGAGAATACTCACACCCGAGACTTTTGATTTCTACTTCCATGAAGTTCTCTTGAACCCGGTTGTCGAGAGCCTTTGCGCATTCAATCTTTCTGCCGGGATTTTTCGCTCGCTCAACCGTGCGAATGCCGTTTGGCGCACGCAGGATATGGCCACGGCTTTAATGAGCTTCATCCGAATTCCTGTTGGGAATCTTTTGAATTTTGCAGCCGTCGTTCGGGC
>JAYSYF010000408.1:0-8394 GCA_043716655.1 Bdellovibrionales bacterium
GGCACTCGTACGCGCCACCGGAAACGAAATTCATTGGTGGATTTCGGCGACAGCTTTGGTCGCATCTTTTTTTATTCAGATCGCAACAAACCTCATCAACGACGCCATCGATTTCGACAAGGGCGCTGACACAGAAACTCGAACGGGTCCGAAGCGTGTCACACAAAGTGGACTTCTTAGTCGCAAACAAGTGATGGCCGGTGGATTTTTGTGTCTGGCTCTCGCAGTCATCTGTGGTGTGCCGCTAGTGATGGAGGGCGGATGGCCCATCGTTGCGATTGGCGTCGTGTCTCTGTTGTTGGCGTACGGTTATACGGGTGGTCCGTTCCCCCTAGCTTACTTGGGACTCGGCGATCTCTTTGTTATCCTGTTCTTTGGAATCATCGCTGTTGGCGGTACCTATTTTCTGCACACGCACGCTTACAACAACGCTGCCCTTGTTTCTGGCCTTCAGGTGGGATTGTTGGCGACAGTTTTGATCGCGATCAATAATCTTCGCGATGAACCGCAGGACCGCTTGGTCGGCAAAAAAACTCTCGCGGTGCGATTCGGAACTCGTTTCGCGAAAATTCAAATCACGATCATGGCGTATCTACCCTTCTTGTTAGGGATCGCATACGTCCAGCCCGGTTGGAAATGGGCAGGGTATGCTCCACTCATCGTCGTACCTCTCGCCGGAAGACTTGTTCGCGGTATATGGAAATCGGAACCAGGCCCGATAATGAATCGCTATCTCGCGATGGCGGCCGGACTGCAATTAGCGTTCGGATTCGCTCTGGCGCTAGGGCTTTGGCTGAGCGGACCTCGCTAATGAACAAGAAATTCGAGGCTGCACAGATCTCCAAACTCGAATTTCACAGGTACACTCTTAAACTTCGCGCCCGCGAATCCGTTCGTTCCGGCGCACTGATGCGAGTTACTTTTTCGGATCTGGAAAAGCCAGGACACGCGGATTTATTTCCGTGGAGTGAATATGGCGATCCGCCGCTCGACACTTGGATCACTGAACTGAAGCTTTTCCGCGGAGGCAACGGTTCCACCGGCGAAATCTCTAAAACTCTGGCGATCGCGATTGAAGCTGCGCGCGATGAAGCGATCGCGATCTCGAAAAACGAGTCGCTGATTCAAGGCTCGGTGATGAATCACGCGCTTTCGACAGATCCCTGCGATCTTGCTGTTGGCGACATCATCGACGCACGACGCGGAACTTTTCCTGCGATCAAAATCAAGATCGGTCGTAACCCCTTGCAAGAGGAAGCGGCAGCACTTTCAAGACTTGTGTCGCATTGGGGAATTCGGCTGCGGCTCGACGCCAATGAGCGAGTGAGTCGCAACAATTTGCTAACATTTCTCGACGCACTTCCAATTCGAATTCGCGAGACCCTCGAATTTATCGAAGATCCCTTCGCGTTTGATTTGCGAGCATGGAGCGACTTTCATCGTGAAACGGGAATCGCCATCGCCTACGACCGTGGACTAGCTGACCGTGGTCATGTCACGCGAGAATCCGCTGCTTCGCTCGCAGAGGTTTTTCAGAGTGGTGCGGCGCAAGTGCTCGTGCATAAGCCTGCGTGGCAGGACGATGATCGTGCGATTTTCGCTCGCGAACGAAACATACCAGTCGTGGTCACTTCGATTTTGGGTCACCCCGTCGGAAATATCTGGGTCGCATCGAAAGCGGCACAACTGGCTCCGGAAGGGGTACATGGATGTATGTCGCATACGGCATACAAAGATGACGAAGCTTCGAAAGTTCTGATTAAATCAAAGCAGGCGCGCGGTTGTCGCATGGTCGGAATCGGCATCGGTCTCGGTCTTCAGTCGAAATGGTTTGATCGTTTGAGGTGGGAGTCATGAACAAGGCCGAACTGCTGTTAAATCCACGAACACCACAAGATGTGGCTCGTGCTTTTACGGCTGCTTGGAACGGGTTCGTAAAATCGAATTCCGAAGTCTTCACGCCCGGCGCTATCGGAATTGCGACAAGTGGTTCGACGGATGGAGTTGGTTCGGTCATCGTCCTTTCACGCGAAGCGCTCGAAACATCTGCGCGAGCTGTGAACCGTCGCCTCTTAGTCACCGATAAAGATGTGTGGGGTCTTGCACTGCCGTTTTTTCATGTCGGCGGTTATTCAATCCCTGTACGAGCGAGCCTCAGTGAATCGCGAGTCGTCGATTTCAACAGCAAGTGGGATGCGGGAAAGTTTCACGCGTGGCTTGTGCAAGAACGCGTGACGCTTTTGTCCTTAGTACCGACGCAATTGTTCGACCTTATAGAAGCCGGTTTTAAATCACCGCCCGCGCTGCGAGTCCTCGTGATCGGCGGCGGACGTCTCGAACCTTCGTTGCATGATCGTGCTGTCGAAAAAGGTTGGCCCGTCCTGCAAAGTTATGGTCTTACCGAATGTTCTTCACAAGTAGCGACAGCGCTGCCGCTGAGTGACGGAACGGTTTTAGACACTCTCGACCACATCGAAGTAAAAACAGATCGTGATCGGCGCCTGATGATTCGGTCCCAAGCGTTGCTCACGGCGAGAATTGTTTTTGATCGACAAATGAATCCGACGCTCGAGTTTCCCATCGATGACAACGGCTGGTTCAAGACAGCGGATCACGCGATGATCAAGAAAACGGCGCTCTCGGACGGCATGCACCATCATCTTACAATTCTTGGACGCGAGGGTGACGAGGTAAAGGTTCTCGGCGAGATGGTGAATCTGGTTCGGGTGCGTTCGACGATCGAACAAGTGATCTCAGAAAATCCCTCGCTGAAAGCTCTGCAGCAGCGAACATTCGTCGTAGCTGTGCCAGCCGCCCGGCGAGGACACGAATTGGTTCTTGTTTGTGAAAAGGCGGGCGCGGCAATTCCGACAACAATGATCGATGCATTGTTCAGCGCCCTGGTGTCGCGGCTCGCACCGTTTGAGACTCCCTTTCGAACCGCGTATGTCGACGTGATTCCACGATCGAACCTCGGCAAAGTACTGACCACACTTTTGACAGAAGAAATCCAAAATCAGGAGCCCATTCAGGGCTCGTGATCGTGTAAGGAAATCCAAATTCTTTACTCAGCAGGGCGCGAGGACGAATAGGTTTACTCGGGCCGAACGGTCCGCCTATTGCGATGATTCTTAAGCGGAGGCCATTTGACCATCGCTCTCACTGTCAAAACATCTATAACTTTCGTGCTGCTCTCCGTTCTCGGTACGGCACCGTTTGCAGCATTAGCGCAGCCGGCTCGCCGACCACCGGAATTTGTTTGTACTGCGACTGATGTGCAAGAGCGGCTTCCACCGACGGTACGAATTCGTATCACCACAGCATCCGAGATCGAGGCCCGCGCATTCGATAAAGGTGGCAAAGAATCGCGGCCCAGCACTTTACGCCGCGGCGAAACTCCGGATCAATCGCGTGCTGCTGTGTTCATGATGGGCGGACAGCTTGGAGTTTCCGGCGACGCAAGAATGCTTATCGCACAAACTGCGCTCGAGTTTGGTGAAGTCGGAACAATCATGATCATCAATCAGTCGACGCGCGAGAATCTTGCGTACCAATGCACAAGAGACGCGGCGAAAGAGCCGCTTGCGAAAACGGCTCAATTAAAATCGGTCGGCGCCCTCTAGGCGAGACCCTGATTGGCCGCGATTGTTTGCCCGGTCAAAGCCGATCCCAACGGGCTCGCAAGGAATGCGATCAGATTCGCAACGCGATCCGGATCGACCACAGTCGCTCGTGGATAAGCTGTTTTTAACTGTGTCAGAGAGTCATTGATAGACGTGCGGTTTTGCGCCGTCGATGCGCCTTCACCGCGCGCGCCTGGCGAACCCGGTGGATTCGTTTGCTGCAACAACAGCTCTTCGCTGACACCAACACTGACGACATTCACGGTCACGTTATTGACCGCCACTTCGCGCGATAGAATTCTGGCGAAATCGCTAAGTCCGCCACGAGTCGCGGCAAGAACCCCATTTTTCTCGAGACCAAGACGAGCGAGGTCATGCTGCAGATAAATGATGCGGCCGCGTTTGCGACCTTCAAGAAATTTAAGAACGGCATGAGTCATCATCAGCGGTGCACGAAGGTTCACGTCGATCAGGCGATCGATATCGTCAAGCGCCGTCGGGTCACGAAATTCGCGCACATCTGTCGTTAGCAACCCGTCGATGAAGATATCGAGGCCACCGAAAGATTCTGCTGCACGCGACGCCGCATCTTGAACGTGATGTGGTTTCGAAAGATCCGCTTGAATGGCAACGGCTCGTCCGAATCGTTCGTTGATTTCACGTGTGTTCATCAACTGTTCGGCGAAACGCTGAGACTTTTCAATATTGCGATCGACGAGTGCAACGTTGCAACCGAGCGACGTCAACTTTGTCGCGATCGCCTGATTGATCGTTGTGCACGGGCCGGTAAGCAGGGCCGTACGTTCAGAGAGCTTGAAGCTTGCGTCCATTTGTTCTGCCATAATCTAAACTTTCTCAATCACGATGGCGATACCTTGACCGCCACCGATGCAAGCCGAACCAACCGCGTACTTAGCTGGCTGACCTGCTTTCGCGCGACGTCCAAGTTCGTAAGCCAGATGATTCATGATGCGAGTACCGCTCGCTGCGAGTGGGTGACCGATTGCGATCGCACCACCATTAACGTTTGTTTTCGCGCGATCGAGACCGAGTTCTTTTTCGACAGACAAAAATTGCGCCGCAAAAGCTTCGTTCACTTCGACGAGATCCATATCTTTCAGACTTAAGTTAGCCTTCGCCAGTGCTTTGCGAATCGCACCTGCGGGACCGATTCCCATCATTTTGGGATCGCAGCCGACTGAGGCCCACGAAACAAGTCGTGCCATCGGTTTTAGTCCGCGCTTCATTGCTTCCGCTTCTGTCATCAACAACGACATCGCGGCGCCATCGACGATGCCGCTAGCGGTTGCTGCTGTCACTGTGCCGCCTTCTTTAAAGGTGGATTTCATTGTCTTTAGTTTTTCAAGAGTAACGCCTGGCTTCGGATGTTCGTCTTTTGCAACGGTGACCGCGCCTTTGCGTCCTTCAACCACGACGGCAGAAATTTCTTCCGCGAAAATTCCGCGCGCTTCTGCATCCGCGCAACGTTTTTGCGTCAGCAACGAGTATTCTTCACAAGCATCGCGAGAGATCGAATATTTTTCCGCAAGATTTTCAGCGGTGATTGCCATTGGGATTCCGGCATAAGCATCCGTCAGCGCGCTGGTCATATAATCTTCAAGAGGTGCAGCGCCCATTCTGAAACCGTCGAAGCGTGCGCCGCGAAGGACGTAAGGAATTTGCGACATTTGTTCGACGCCTCCGGCGAGAATTATTTCTGCTTCGCCAGTCATGATCATTTCGGCAGCTGTCATCCAAGCTTGAAATCCAGAACCGCAAAGTCGGTTGAGGCCGAGGGCGCCGTTTTCAACCGGAACTCCGAGATGAAGTCCGACGTGACGGGGAACGTAAGCCGCGTCGGCTCCACTTTGTACGACGTTTCCTAATACGATGTGTCCGACATCTTTTGCATCGACACCGGCTTGCGCCAGGGTCGCTTTGCCAGCGGCAACGGCGAGCGCTGTGGCTCCGACATCTTTTAAACCGCCGCCAAACGAGCCGAACGGTGTTCTTTTTCCAGCGACCATTACTATGTTTGAACCGATGCGAGATGATGCTTGAGTCATAGGGAAAGAGGTTAGGCCAACATGCCGGGAAGCGGTACTGGTTTCGCCCTGTGTTTCAATGATGCGCTTTGACAGAATTGGCTCGAGCGACCAGTATGCGCCCATATGTCGAACCAGTCGCAGAATCTACCGAAACGAGTTTTAGTTATTGGTCAGGGTGGACGTGAACACGCGATCGTTCGCAGCCTCGCTTTAAACGCAAACGTGGACGTCGTTTACGCGGTGCCGGGAAGCGACGGTATGAGCGGCACTCCAAAAGTCGAGTGCGTTCCGATGTCCATCGAAGCGCGCGATTTCGAAAACCTCATGAAGTTTGCCAAAGAAGTGCGCGTCGAACTTATTGTGATCGGACCTGAACAGCCTTTAGCCGATGGGCTCGCCGACCTTGCTCGGGAAAAAGGCTTTCGAGTCTTCGGACCTTCTAGAGCAGGAGCTTTGCTCGAAGCGAGTAAGATTCATGCAAAAGAACTAATGCAAGCGGCAGGAGTTTTGACCGCACGTTCGTTCGTCGTCGCCTCTGTGAAAGAGACGCTTACCGCTGCAGCTCATTTCAAACCTCCGTATGTTTTGAAGGCCGATGGCCTTGCTGCAGGCAAGGGCGTATTCATAGACCGCGATCTTGCGGGCCTTGAAAAATCGGCGCGTTTTTTGTTCGAAGAAAATGGTTTGGGTTCGGCGGGATCGCGAGCGCTTCTAGAAGAGTTTTCTCCTGGCGTTGAGCTGAGCCATTTGGTTTTGACAGATGGACACGGCTTCGTCTCGATGCCTGCGGCGCGAGATCACAAGCGGTTGGGCGATGGCGACGAAGGACCGAACACTGGCGGTATGGGTGTCGTTGCACCCGTTCCGCTTGAGCCAGGTCTGCTCGATAAAATTGAACGCGATGTCGTTGCGCCTGTGATTTTGGAAATCGAACGACGTGGATTGGTTTTCCGCGGCGTCCTTTATTTTGGTTTGATGCTGACTCCCGATGGACCGAGCGTGATCGAATTCAACGCTCGTTTTGGTGACCCCGAAGCGCAAGTGCTGATGGCGTTGCTGGACGAAGTGAATGGTCCGACGTGGCTCGAAACACTCACATCGATTGCAGATGGAAAGTTGCCGCGTTTGAAGTGGCACCGCGATCGCGCGGTCGCGTGTTTAGTTTTAGCGGCTGAAGGTTATCCCGATCGTCCGGTGAAGGGTGCTGTCATCGATGGGCTTGACGATGCTGGTGTGTTGATCGCGGGGGAAGAACTGGAAGCCACGGCAAGTGCCGCGCGCGCAGGAGAATCGGTTTACGCGCTTCACGCGGGTACTCGTCGTAAGGACGGACTGTTCACAACGAACGGTGGCCGCGTCCTTAACGTCGTTGCCGTTTCTGATCGCGATATGAAAACTGCGATTGAATTGGCCTACGCAGGCGCGCGTGAAGTGAAGTGGAAGGGTATGCAGGTTCGGAGCGACATAGGTAAGAGTCTGCTCGACCGACTACCAGTGCATTCGTAGCGAAAGAACGTCGCGACGGTCTGATGGAGCGTCCGAGTGTGTGAATACGAGATTTGAATTGACCGACAATGGTTCGAAGATTTCAAAGTTAGCTTTTTGCGAAGCAACCGAATAACTGAAATCGCAATTTGTGAGTCCGCGGTATTCCATGCTCGCTTTCGACTCTGTCGCTTTAACTTGAAATTTGATGTTGTGCTTCTGCGACTCTGGTTCGCTGCCACCGAGTTCAACTTCTGCTTTTAATTTCTTTTCTACAGTCTCTGCAGCGCGGCCGACGAAAGTGTTTTTGATCGAAGCTTGGTTGAAGAATGCGTTGAGTGAGTGATCAACAACTTGCATCGAGACTCCGGCTAAATCTGAAACAGGCGAGAGGCTTGCCGGGATGATCATTGAATAGTCGCGTGCAAGTTCGCGAACGGCGGAAACTCCGCGACCATCGGTACCTCTTGAAAAATCGGTCGAACGACGTTCCAGACCAAAACGGTTTGGCAGGTCGGTCTCGTCGCTGAGGTCGATGTCGCTCTCGAACGCGATTTTTTCCAGTGGTGAAGTGAAGCCCGGACGGTGAACGACGGGATTCACTCGCATCATTGCGGGACGGCGAAGGATGTCCGCGGCTTTGCTTAGTGCAGTGAGCGCCGAATTCGAAAACCAGTTATGACTTTGTTCTTTGCAGAGAAAGTTCATCGAAAAAAGCGTCGTTAAAAAACCCAGTACGGCGGCGCTGCGGAAGGTGAGTTTTTTAAGGGTTCGTGACGCCGTCTTCATAGCTAAGTAAGGGAGCAAGAGTGAGGCCGCGGGTTTTCGCAAATCTCGTTCGGGAACGCCTCTCGGTCGAGATGGGGGCGATTTTCCGCCTCAAATTGAGATTGAAAACGGACACTCTTCATATCCTGTACACCTGTCAAAAGAAGTGACACGAATATGGGCCCTGTCCTAGTTTGCCTAGATGCTCGTACAAAGTGATGCGTTTTCAAGTGGACAAGTCGGTTCAAAACTTTGGCTCTGCGAAGAGCTCGAAAAAGTTCTTTTTTCTGTTAGTTCTTCTGTTCCTCCGTCTGGCACAAGCGGCGAAACATTTTGGATCTATGGTGGTTGGCAAGGCGTTCTCGGCCTCATGTTGCTGACCCGTCCTGCTTTCAAAAACGCAACCGTACGAAGCTTCGATATCGATCCAAGTTGCGCCGATGTAGCGAATACGGTTTGTGAAAACTGGG
>JAYSYF010000409.1:0-2733 GCA_043716655.1 Bdellovibrionales bacterium
ACAGATCGTCGCCGTCTCGCCACTTCCTGTCGCCTCGTCTTTCGGCGCATCGAGCGCCGAAATTCTCGGAAGCTCCGCTACGGGTCGTCGCAAGTCTCCTCGCCGATGCTCGCTTTGCGCATTGCTACCAACGCCTTCGGCGTCCGCGGTTCCACTCACTCCGCTGCACTGATCTCCAAAAACAAAAAAGATCTCCCCCGCTGGCGGAAATCTTTTTTGTTTGAAAAATTGGTGGACCAACCCGAATACGGGAAGAACACCCGCTTTCTTACTGATTTTGTTCAGGTCACCTTCTACGCGAAACTCATCAACCTCGATCTAATTCGAGGACTTTACCTCAATGATAGCCTATCGCGGACAGCTCGGGGTCGCCAAATCGTCGATCCTCACACGAACCCACTTGATTTCGCCTTCGCTCACGACACAGAAAGCTCCAGCGAAAGCTTGGACTTCACTGAGTTCAGGATGAAGCCAGAGTCGAAAGCTTTTTGCGCGATCGTTCGAATCCGATCTGGCTTTTCGCACCCCGAGACTTCAACCCGCAAGAGGCAACTCTCCATCCACGGTTTTCCGGCCTCACCTATAGCAACGACAAGATCGCTCTTGACGCGAACGGCGCCAAAAGTAAGTTTCGATTTCTCTACGTAAACCTTGAACGTCGCGACAAAACAATTCGTCAGCGCTTGGGCAAACAAGTCCTCGGGTGAAAGTCCGCCTCCGGGTCCGCCAAACTCGGGCGGAATCGCACAGGTCAATTTTTGATCAACGCTTTCGACAGACCACTGGGAAGCAATGCCAGCGACCGATTCAGCTTCGGCATAGAACGTAACTGGATAATTCGTCATTTTGAAACCTCACAGTAAGGGCTCGCTACGCAATCGGCAGCTTTTCTTCGAGGCAAGTAAGGCCGTGCGATGGAGAAAGCCTTATATCCCAAATCGAGGAGCGGTCGAACCGCCGCCGTGTCGGACAGTTTGAAAAGAAAATGGTAGCGCGGTAGCTCTTTCCAAATGGCGCGGAATGCATCGACTCCCCTATGAAGAACGCCGTCGGCATCGCGCACGTGCATCACATTGTGAACGTCACGCGGATTCAGTCCGTGCGACCCCGCATCGAACTCAGGTGCTGTGATATCGACAAACTCAAAGGCGCTTGAGCCGGGAAGCTTTCGGTAATGTCCGATCTCAGCCGAGCAAGCGAGACACAAACCATCATAATAAACTGCACCTTGCTTCGATTCCATGTGACCTCCATTATTGTTCATAGTAGTATGAACAAATTGACAAATCAAGAATCACGAAAACTTCACCAGCTCGCCCAAATTGTCGGAAACTTCATACGCTACTGGGGCTTTCGACAGATTCATGGCGAAATATGGACCGTTCTTTTTTTGAACAAGATGCCACTTGCCGCAGTTGAGATAGAGCGAGCGTTGAAGGTTTCGAAAGCACTGGTCAGCCCTGCGCTTCAAGAGCTGATGCACGAAGGGCTCATTCGCGCCGCCCCTAGTGAAAATCTTAAAACGAAACGGTACGAGGCCGTAGAAAATGTCACGGCTGTGATTCGAAACGTCCTTCGACGACGCGAACAACTGATGATCGCGGAAGCGGCCGTGAAACATCTCGAGCTTCAAGACGCCACAGAGAACGAGGGCGACATCAACCCTCGGCGATTAGAAATCCTTGGATCGATGATACAGAGTGCGAACTTTGGCTTGCTCGCCCTCGTCAACGAAGACGATTTTTGGACGGCATAAATGCTGATGCTCCATCTCGCTGCATGCGCATTTATGACGGGAGTCATCTGGATCATCCAGATCTTGCATTACCCAGCGTTTCAGGAGGTCGACTTCGAACGCTTCCCTCGATTTCATCAGGACCACTCATGGCGGATCAGTTTTATCGTGGGTCCGATAATGATTCTAGAACTCGCCACCGGTGTTTTGTTGCTCATGAGGAATTTTAACGACCTCATATTCCTGACCACCTTCGTCATGCTCGGGATCAATTGGATTTGCACGTTCGCCTTGAGCGTTCCGATTCACAATTCGCTCTCTAAAAAACGAGACGACGGAAAAATCGCACACCTCATTCGAACCAACTGGCCAAGAACAATTCTTTGGAGCGTTCGGCTGATCATGCTTCTAGGGTGGAGTTTTTAAAAAGCTGCGAGAGTTGCGTCCGCAAAATCGAGTACCGAAAGAAATGGGCTCGAGATTGGGACGGTGGGGGGCCTGCACTTTTCATCTTCGAGACGACGCAAGCCGAAGCATGACGTCGTTTCGACGAACGAACGGTAAGGCAAACGGCGGGTCATACTGAGCCGAGAACACCTCACCGTCGGTCACAGAATCCGAACGCGTTTCGAGCCAGGCTCGTAAGATTCGCTCGTGCTCCGCCATTTTTTTCACCGTGTTGATTCCGCTATAACGAATCGCTGCAATTTGGGAAGCCGCAACCGATGCCAGCTGAATCCCGGGATCGAGTGGCTGCGGCGCCGTTTCCAAGTTTAGATTCGCAGGCAAAATGAAACTCATTGTCCACTCGCCTACCAAAGTTTTTTTCTGCAGCACAGGTGCAGTCATTGCCAAGTTCACTCCAGGCGAGGACTTCGAACGCTGCAACACTGGTGCAGTCATCTCGATTTGCCGGTTCGATCGATTGCCGCCAAAAATGTAATAAGCAAGACGCCGAAACGCTTGATCCTTGAATTCGTCATAATCGAGTCCGCCGA
>JAYSYF010000410.1:0-8374 GCA_043716655.1 Bdellovibrionales bacterium
GCCTTGGTCGTGAGTCCATAGGCGAACGAGTTGTCCAAGTTCGCCGGGCCTGCCTTCCATGCTTGGCCAGGAAGAAGCATTCCCACTTCTGTCGTCCACATGAGGCGATCAAATGGCATCCACGTCAGACTCAGATCTAATTCATAACCAAGGTCGCTTGCGGTTGTACCGCCAGCGATAGGTTCTTTGTTAAGCATGCCGGTCACGAACGTCGCTCCGTACGAAACTTTGTCGTTCGCTTTGAATGCGAAACTTGGAGCGATGTAAATCGTGTTCGAAATCGCTTCGGTGTCGATTTGTGATGCCGCCGTTGCGGTTGCATCGCGATAGAGTCCCGAGCGCATGAAGTCGCGCTGACCCATTGGATGAGTAAACATCAACTGACCAACACGATAGTTTCGGCTGAAGACAAATCCCTCTTGCGAGTCGTTTGTGCCGGGATCATCACCCGATGCGAAACCGGCCTTCAAATTAGCCGACCACTTCGATCCCTCTGGTTTCCAGTCAAGTTCAGCCGCGAGACCCATGCCGTTCATCTTGACGTCTTGGCCCGTCGCGGTTCGTACGCCCGTATCGCCGCTCAACATTCCGCCTTCGATACCGATGGTGAAAGTCGAAACTTTTTGAGAAGTGAAAAGTCCGATGTAGGTGTGCTTGTAGTTGCTGAAAAGTGTCGAGCCTGCTCCGCCCATGTAGTTCGTGCCGACCGGAAGATCGTTTCCACCGCCGAGACGAAGTTGGTAGATCGCGCCCATCGACAAATCAGTTTCTGGATTGTCGTACTGTGCGTGAATCATATAGTCAGTGACGTCGTCTTCTTTGTCGACTGCGCCTTCGTTCACTTTGCCGGCGATCGGCATCACGAAGAAGTTTCCCATCACGATCTTGTAACCGACCATATCGAGCGTCGAAAGATAGTGGTCGAAATTCCCTTTGCCAGAATTGAAGCGACTTCCGAGTCCGAAGTGCAGTGGCGCACGCCCAGCGAGAAGTTGTCCGAACTCTTGCGCCCAGCTAACGTAGAGTTCTGTGACAGCTAAATTTCCAGACGCTTGATTGCGCGAAAGTACGTTGCTGTTGCTCGCGTTCGTCGGAGTCGCAGTGCCCACGCCTTGACCGACAAATTCGCCGGCTTGAGTATTCGCACCGAAACCAGCGTTGTTCATAAGATCGAAGCGACCGAAGATCGTGAGGCCGTCGGCCGCAACAATTTTTGGTGCGAGAATCAAATGGTGGAGCATGTATGCTTTGTCTGCTTTCGTCGCGAGATCAGGATTGCTGACTCGAACTCCTTCGAATCGATACAGGCCACCCCAAGAAAGATCAGCCGACTGTGCGAGCGATGCTGACGCCGCAATTGCGATGGCAGCAAGTCCTCGGAAAATGAGCTGCCGGAGGTTGCGGCTTTTTGAATAAGAAAGATGTCTGTGATTGAGTGCCTGTTGATACAAAAGAGCCTCCCGAAAATACCGTCGCCGAAAACATCTGGACGCGGCTGAATGCGTTTCTAGATCCGTCGGCATACTGTTCTTACGAGGTCCAGTCGGCAACGAGACGTGCTCTGGGTCAATAGAAACATTACATTGCCATACATCACAATATGTTCGGCAAAGCCGCATCGGGGGCGGGCTAAACTGCGCTTTTCGTTTGCGAATTTAGGCATTAAAAAAGCCGCTCAAAAGAGCAGCTTTTCGAGGTCACAGACTAAGTCCGAGACTCAAACAGTCGTAACGCCAAGTAAATCTGGCTCGCGCATGACTACGTACTTCACTCCGTCGAGTTCGATTTCCGCACCTGACCAAGCGGTGAAAAGAACATGGTCGCCAACCTTCACGTCGCAGGGACGAATTCGACCCTTGGCGTCGCGATGGCCGCGTCCAACCGCAACAACTCGGCCAGTAGTGGGTTTTTCTTGTGCAGAGTCTGGAATATAAAGTCCACCCGCTGTCTTCTCTTCTCGCGCGACATGTTCAATCACGATGCGATCATCGAGCGGGCTGAAGCGTTTCATGCCCAAGCCTTTCGCTGACTTTACCGCTTCAAACTTCGGCGCTGCCTTCACAACAGCCTTTGCAGCCGGTACTTTCGCAGCTACTGCCTTAACTGCTTTCGCTACGACTTTTGCGGCTTTCGCGACAACCTTCACAGCTTTCATTGGTTTCTTCGACTTCGCTGCCATCGCTTTCGCTGCAGGTTTAGAAGTTTTCGCTTTGCCAGCTACTTTTGCCGACTTTGCCGGTTTTGCTTTTGATTTCGCCATAATGAATGTCGCCTCTATGGAATTGTGGACTAAGGAGTCACTCGTCTTTATTGTGAATCCACCTGAGAATCAAGGGGAGCCTTCACGCAATGAACGACAGCCCGATCCAAAATCCAGGCGACGAGACCTCGAGCAACACTCGTCGGGTGAAGGGTCGCAAACGACGCATTCTGCTTGTCGCGGTCTTTTTAAGTTTCGTCTTCCTAGCGGCCGCAGGAGGAGTCATCGCCGTTTGGCTTTTCCAATTGGATCACGAAATCGCGCTTCGATTTGAACAAAAGCGTTTTGCTCCACCCGTCGAATTTTATTCGGCACCCGAACTCATTCGAACCGGACAAATGCTTCAGCCAGACGAATTGATGGCGATCTTCGCGCGACGAGGATATCGCCTGCGCGAGTTTGGCCAACCACTTCAGCCCTCGGACGCAAGTCGCTGGCCGGGAGATGGCTGTTTGTCGCTGCTGCCAAACGGAGGCGTCGCCGAAGGAACTCACGTCAAAACGTGCATCGCCTTTCGACATCAACCAAGCACGAAGGTGAAGTCCGAAGCGGATGAAGATGCATCCGAGCAGCCCGTTGCCTCTGAGCCTGTTCAAATTATTGCTTTCGGCGATGGCAACGACGTCGTCGGAACTTTTGCGGGAGCAAATCCTCGCGCCGTCGAAACGGCAGTACTAGATCCAGAATTGTTTGCGCAGTACTATGGCGACAAACCGACCCTTCGAACCGAGGTAAATCTTGGTCAAATTCCGCCACAGTGTAAGGATGCTTTGCTTGCGATCGAAGATCCTGGATTTCTCGATCACGCTGGCATCAGCTTTACTTCGTTAGCGCGCGCGACACTCGCAAATTTAAAGCGCGGTCGATTCGCACAAGGTGGAAGCACCATCACGCAGCAGCTCGTGAAAAACTATTTCCTCACTGAGGAAAAAACTTTAAAACGAAAAATGACCGAGATTGCGATGGCCTTCTTGGTTGAACGTCGCGCTTCGAAAGAAGACATACTCGAAACTTATTTGAATTTGATTTACATGGGCCAGAACGGACCGTTCGAAGTTCGTGGGTTCGCTGCCGCCTCACAACACTACTTCGCAAAACCGATCGACGGTCTTGATTTGCCCGAGTGCGCGATGTTGGCCGCAGTGTTGAATAGTCCGGGAATGTACAATCCGTTTCTAAAACCAGAAGCGGCACTGAAACGCCGCACGCGAGTTCTAGAAAAAATGCGCGACACGGGTCGCATCGACAACGAGCAGTTGGCGCGAGCAACAGCGACGGCGCTGCCAAAAACTCCCGCTCGGGTCATGACAGAACCAGCACCTTATTTTGTGAAGGCCGTACGCAAAGAACTCGACGGTTTGCAGTTAGATTTATCCCAGGGGCTGCGCGTTTATACGACTCTTGATCTGCGTTCTCAGGAAGCGGCTCAGAAGGCCGTTCGCCAAGGACTTGAACGACTCGAGACGACGAATATTCTCATTAAAAAAATCAAAGCTACCGGCAAGAGTCTCGAAGCGCTGCTAGTCGCAAGCGATCCATCGTCGGGATTCATTACGGCGATCGTCGGTGGTCGAAGCTATTCGGCGACTCAGTACAATCGCGCGATTGAAAGTCGCCGACAGGTCGGCTCGGTCATGAAACCGTTCGTCTACCTCGCTGCGATCGAAAGTGGTTCGCGCGACGGCGAACCGTTCACTCCCGAAACGACGATCAACGACGATGCGTTTACCGTGAAGTACGAAGGACAGACTTGGACACCGAAAAACTACGACGGAAAATATCGTGGAGAAGTTCCACTATGGTTCGCGTTGCTCGAATCGCTCAACGCATCGGCCGCGCGCCTTGGCCAAGAAGTTGGAATCAAAAACGTCATCGATATTTCACGACGACTCGGCGTCACTTCAAAACTTGAAAACGTTCCGTCCTTGGCTCTGGGAGCATTCGAACTCGCACCGCTCGAAGTGTTAACCGCGTATACATCGCTCGCGAGATTGGGTTCGCGAGTTCCGTTGTCGACACTTTATCGAGTCGAAGATCTCGCTGGCGCCGAACTCCACAGCTTCCGTCCAACGGCTGAAGCTGCGGTGACTCCCGAAGCGACCAGCGTGCTTGTCGGTATGATGAAAAATGTGGTCGATCATGGCAGCGGTCGCGGTGCACGCGCATTGGGTTTGATCGGCGGTGCCGCAGGCAAAACCGGAACCACGAACGACAAAAAGGATTCCTGGTTTGCCGGTTTTTCGCCGAACCAAGCCGCCGTCGTGTGGGTCGGTTACGATGACAACACATCGCACGGACTCACTGGCGGAAGTGGCGCTGTACCGATCTGGGGACAATTCATGGTCGGAGCACAAAAGCTGTCGAAAGACGCCGCCGCCTCACTCGATTTCTCGTGGCCCGATGGCGTGCAGAGCAAAGTCCTTCTACAAGCAGATCTCGATAAATATCCCGGCATCGGCAGTCTCGTGAAGCCACCCGTTGATCTGATCACTCGCAAAGCCGAACCCGTAAAAAGCTTCTTCTAATTAATTTAGTTAGTTAGTTAGTTGAGCGTGACGGACACCATACCCATATCGAGATTTACCCATCGTTTTGTTTGTGGGTAGTAAAGCCGAGTCTTCACCTTCAGTTCGAAAGGTCGGCTGTGTGCTTCAATATTTTTTCCACTGTAAGATTTGATGGGAAGATAGCTGACATACGAAGATCCCGCGATTCGCAGATCGATGCGTAGCTGTTCGACGAACGATGGTTCTCGCTCTTCCGGATCTTGAAAGCGCACCGTCGACAATTTCGCGCGATGCCCCTGTTCAGATTCGTAAAGGCATTCCGCCGGCGCGGCATCAGCTAGGTAGAAGCCAGCTTTCACTTCCGCGGTAGCCGCAAGCGTCGCCTGCGCCTCTTTCCAGCCCGGCGTCTTGCTGTAAATTGACGACTTATAAACGCGTACAACTTCGGCCGACATATCGAAACGCTGGGGGCAACGGCTAGCATCAAGGGCAGATGCCGAATTCGCAAAAAAGAGCACAGATACAAGCGATAGGATCCCGGATGTCATAATTGCTTCCCCCAATACAAAGCGGATTTAAAATTCGAAGCCCCTAACTAACAGGTTTCGTCGCTCTACGGTTATTTGATTTCTGTCAGTTCCGTTCATTTAATCTCGGACCTGCTCTTGCTACGTAATCGCACCAGGCACCCCGAATCGACTCGAACTGCATTATAGCGGTTCCGAGATCAGGTTCGGTGCGCCACTAGGGTCAGACCGACACCAAAGCAGCAGCTTAGTGGTGTAGTTTTCACCCTGGTTAGCCACAGGGGAGAAACTTTGAACGCCAGTCTCGCAAACCAAACCGAATCAAAAGCTCAGTCCGCGCCCGTTGTCGCGAGCAGCTCGGCACCCGTCGCGAACGCTCCTGCGTCTGCGCTCGAGTTGATTCGTTCGGGCGATGTGTTGGCTTTGCGGGTTCCTTCGACGGGCCGGGTTCTTGGGTTTCACGGGACCGAGATGCAGGTGGCAGAACTTGCTCCTGAAATTTGGACCGCGATGTTCAAGGGCCAAAATTCTCCGAGCCTGACTGAAAGCGAACGCGAAGCTCTGAACGAGCTGTCACTTTGGAAGATTGCGAAGACTTCGCCTTCTGAAGGTGGAGCTCGGGATGCTCACATCGAGCCCGCGATCCGAAGTTTAACGATCAACATCGCTCAGATCTGCAACCTTGCGTGCACGTACTGCGCAGCTGGCGGCGACGGAACGTATGGATCAAAAGTAAAGACGCCAGAGATGGAGCGAACTTTAAAACAGCTCGCGAACTTGCTGTCGTTCGTTCCTCGCGGTGATCAATTCGTCATCACGTTCCTTGGTGGAGAACCGCTTCTCTACCCTGACATCATTCGCACGATCGTTCGCGATGCGCGATTGCTCACAGCGGGACGCGAAATCGATCTTCGTTTCGACATCGTGACCAATGGAACTCTTGTGACTCCCGAACTCGCTGAGATGCTCGCGAACATGAAAGCTGGCGTGACCGTATCGATCGATGGAGCGCCTGAGGACAACGACAAAGCGCGCGTGACGAAGTCTGGAAAAGGTTCGAGCGCAATGATTTTGAAGGGCCTTGCTGAACTTATCAAAGTTCGCACGCGCCTCGGCTCGCTGACTGCTGGCGCGGTCTTTGGCTCGCACAACTTGAACGTCGTTGCCGCTTGGAAGTTCCTTAGCGAATTCCCGTTCGACTCGATTAAATTCGATTTCGCTGCCGAAGTGGGCGACGAGTTTTCGTCGCGAAGATTCGCTCAAGGTGTCGTCGAAGTAGCCGATCTCGCGTTCAAAAAGGGCGGCGAGGCCGAATTGCGAAGGCTTCACTCGTTCGACCACCTCTTCCGAACGCTCGACGATCAAGTGCGCATCCAGAACCACTGCTTGGCGGGCAAAACCCACTTGCAGCTCGATACGGACGGCAAGTTTACGGCCTGCCAGTGGTTCGTCGGTCAAAAAGACGAACTGCTTGGCGAGGGTCTTACGCTCGATCTTTCGAGCAAGAATAAGCGGCTTGCGGGCTTCGCTGATCCATTGATCGAGAAGAATGGCTGCGGAACATGCTGGGCTCGCCACATCTGTGGTGGAGGCTGCATGTTCGTCAATAAAGTGAAAACAGGCAATAAGCACCAGGCAGACCTTGCCTTCTGCGAACGAACACGAACCATCATAGCCAAAGGAATTGAACGTTATGCTGAAGCAAGATATCAACAACCAAGCAGAACAGACGGAGTCGCAAGTGAAATTTATTAAAGTTTTGAAGCCTGTCAGCTCTTCTTTTGGGCAAGCTCCAACAACTCAGGAAATCACTAGCTTCAACCGCGAAGTCACCGAGTCGTCGGTTTCTTCGAGCGCAACGCAAACTTCGAATCAGTCGACGGATGCGAACATCACGAACGTAGCGTCGGCTGAACGACGACCGGGCGGCGGCTGCATTCCTGTTTCAGGACTGCATCGCTAATCGTCCTTTGAATTAGGGCGTGGAGATTAATGGTTTCGACACGCTGGCGTAAAATTTTAATTGAAGTTTCGCGGCACTTGTCTCGCCTCGTCTTCGCGTTTGCGATTACGGCCGTCCTCGTTCAATTCCCATTCGATTATATCGAATCATTCCTTTACGACGTGCGGGTTCGCCTTCGGCCCGCACCAAAGCCGTCTGGCCATGTCGAAACGATCGTCATCGACGACTTCACTGTAAAGACACTCGGCCGCGTACCCAATGCGATAGAATTCAAAAAATTGATTGATCGACTCGGAAGCGTCAGCGCGCACACGATTGTGTCGTTGGTAAGCCCCGTTGAAACTGTCGGCTCGCTCGACGAGACTCGCGCTCTGGCCGCAACAGCTGCGAGCAACGAAAAATTCGTCGTCGCACTCGACGATGTTCCGCTGGGTGGCGAACAAGATGCCTTAAAGCTATCTCCACCGTTCGACAAAGTACGCGTTGCGAGTGCTCCTGTGCCGGTCGATCGAAACATATTCGCGCGTGACGACGTCACTCGTCGAATGATGCTCGCTTACCAGGGTCTGCCAACGCTGCATCCGATGACGGCAAGTCAGTTTAACAAAGATATCGACGCCACCTTTAAAGCTAAAGGTGGATACAGCGCCTCTGCTTTTCAAGGCGTGTTCGAGTATCTGAAAAGTGATCAGGCCTACATACAATACGCGCCTACGGGAACCTACAAGCCGACGAGTTACACCGCCGTTTTGAACGATGACACGGTCCTCGAAAAGTTCCGCGGCAAAATCGTTGTCATCGGTCGCGATATTCAAACGACATCGAAGGATTATGTTCGGACTCCCTACTCGCGCGAAATCGTTGCGATGACAATTGTCGAACTTAACGCCAACATGTTCGATACGTTGATTCGAAACGCCGCACCTATTCAGGCGCCGCCGTGGCTGAATCAATTGATCACGGGACTTATTTCTTATCTGACAGTGCTTGTCGTGCTGACACTGAAGCCGACGAGCGGACTGTTGATTCTGCTGTCCACAATCATCGGTTATTTCACCGTCGCTCTCGTCGCTTTTTCCGCCGGCGATTATTGGGTCGATGCCGCGCATCCATTCCT
>JAYSYF010000042.1:0-2305 GCA_043716655.1 Bdellovibrionales bacterium
GAAACCGGAACTGTTCTTCTCGATCTCTCGACTGAAGGCGACACCGTTTTCTTAATGGGCGGTAAGGGCGGAAAAGGAAATTGGTTTTTCCGAACTAGCGTCAACCAAGCTCCGGAACATGCGCAGCAGGGTCTTCCCGGCGAAGCGCGAGAAGTAACTCTCGAGCTGAAGTTGATCGCGGACGTCGGAGTTGTCGGATATCCGAACGCAGGTAAGTCGACTTTGATTTCAGCAATCTCGGCGGCGAAACCTAAAATCGCCGACTATCCGTTTACAACCCTAGTTCCAAATCTCGGTGTCGTTCGTGCAAACGAAGAACAATCGTTTGTGATGGCCGACATTCCCGGACTCGTCCCTGGCGCACACAAAGGTGTGGGGCTTGGAACGCAGTTCTTGCGACACATCGAGCGCACTAATTTATTTGTACACTTGATCGATGCGAGCGGAGCCGCCGGGCGAACGCCGCTGCAAGATTACTTCGACATCACGACCGAACTCGTTGAGTACGACAAATCGAAAGCAGACGATCCTGAATATCGTCCACTGGCGACGCGCGATCAGCTTGTCGTTCTGAATAAGATCGATGCGATCGACGATCACGAAGTCGCTCGGCTGCAAGCCGAATTTAAGAAAAAAGGAATCGAGACGATGGCGATTTCCGCTGCGGCCCGAAAAGGTCTGCGAGAACTTGTTGTCGAAATCGGAAAGCGGGTATTGAAGTGAAGACTAAAGAATCAGTCGGCGAAGCGCCGCGAACACACGAAAATATGCGAATCGGTATTTTCGGTGGAACTTTCAATCCCCTTCACGTTGGACACATTCAATGCGTTCGTATGGTGAAATCGCGCTTGGGTATCGACAAAATCCACGTTGTTCCAGCTGCACAGAATCCGCGGAAGCCACGTACTGAAGGACCGAAAGACGAGGACCGTCTGGAAATGTGCCGCGTTGGTTTTTCTTCTGACTCTGACTACGTTGTTGTCGACGACCGCGAACTTTCACGCGGAGGTCTTTCGTATACCGTCACGACGCTTGAATCGTTCGCTAAAGAATATAATCCATCACAGCTTCATCTCATCATCGGAATGGATCAGTTCGAAGAGCTTGATCGTTGGCACCGCGTTGATCGCATCTTCGAACTCGCGAGTGTCATCGTTGTATCGCGACCAGGTCACTCGATTCCTCATAGCGTAAGCGACTTCCCAGAAGGACTTCGTCCTTTGGTTGCAGATTTCGAAAAAGGTTTCGGAACTCTGACTTCAGGTCGACACATTGAATTCTTGCGTATGCCAGACGCGGATGTTTCGGCGAGTGATCTTCGAAAACGTCTGCGGACAGGTCGTTCGGTCGACAAGTACATGACGATCGAAGTTGAAGAGTTCATCAAGAGCCGCGGGCTTTATGGTCCGATCGGTCCTCGCATTGGCGACTACGAAGTTTTCACGCGTTTCTGCGCAGAAGCTTTGTTCGCTAAAAAAGGTTTGAACGTAAAAGGTTTCGATCTTCGTCCGACGACGGCTCCGACAGAGTTTTCACTTGTCGCTTCGGGCACCAGCACTCGTCACACCGCTGCTCTCGCAGAGGGCGTTTTGAATGCTGTGAAGGAAGAATTCAACGTGTTCCCTCAGAGCGTTGAAGGGATGGCCGAAGGTCGCTGGGTACTCCTGGATTACGGATCACTCATCGTTCACGTATTCTACGACTTCGTTCGACAAGAGTATCGTCTCGAAGAATTGTGGCAGGAAGCCCGCGAACTCGACATCAAGGATTCTTTAGCTGCGACGACGTAGTTTTCGAATAGGTGTGTCATGGTTCTCCAGTTTTTGTTTGTCGGTGGCGATAAAGAAGAATGGCTTCAAGTTTTCGAACGCGAGTACGAAACGAAGCTAGCGCGCCACTATCGAACCGAAATCACACGCATGAAGCCGTCAAAAGACGAGCGCGCGCAAGCCGATGTTAAACGAAAAGCCGAGTGCGAACTTTTCTCCTCAAAATTTAAACCGACTGATTTCGTCGTGCTCTTCGATGAGCGTGGCGAAAACCTAACTTCCATCGTCTTTGCCAAAAAAATGGAGCAGTGGATGGCGCGCGGGAAATCACGTCTCGTGTTTTGTGTCGGCGGTGCTTTTGGTTTTAACGACGAGATTCGGAAACGTGCTGACATCGTAATTTCGTTGTCGTCATTTGTTTTAAATCATCACGTCGCTCAAGCCGTCGTGATGGAACAGGTGTACCGCGCGATCTCCATTCAAAAAAACCTTCCCTACCACAACGAATAAAACGGCACTGTTCACGCACTGCGCTT
>JAYSYF010000411.1:0-2729 GCA_043716655.1 Bdellovibrionales bacterium
CTATCGTCAAAAGAAACTCCTGATGGACCATCTGGTGACATGACCGGAGAACTTCACAACGTCACCGACGACCAACCAATGCTGGGACTCCCATTAACATTGTCCTTCAAGGGTCGTTTCCCATCTTCAAAAATTGAAGACGTCAAAGGACTAGTCACCATCGATCATCGAACGGAAAGCCCGGTGGAGTCTCTCGAGCTCAGCGTCGGCAGCTATCCAATCACCGAACAGAAACTCATCCAGAGCGAAGAAGTGCAGCTTGGATTCAAACAGGCGACCGGTTCGACTCATGCAAAGATTGAACTCAAAGATCAAATCGTAGCGATGACGATCCAGAGCACGTTCGACAAAATCTCATATGATGTTTCCGCCAAAGCTCCTATGGTCGATGAAATTCTGAAGGCCATCATCTTAGGTTTGCCAAAGGTGACACTAAACGCGGGAATCAAAGGCAGCTGGACAAGCCTTCAGTTTGATTTCGAATCGAATCTTGGTCGCGAACTGCAAAATGGTTTCGAAAAACAACTGCAGGTAAAGATTAATCAAGCGAAAGCCAAGCTTCAGGCGATGATCGACGACGTGATCGGCAAAGAGAAAGAGAAACTGCTCGGAGAATTTGCTTCGAGCTCTGGTGACATCACCAAGGTTCTTCAGGGTAAAGAAGGTGCGGTTAACGGACTAAAAGCGAACCTTGAGAAGGAAAAGAACAAGGCTCTCAGCGGTCAAAAGTCGAAGCTTCAGGACGAAGCCGGCAAAGCTGTCGAAGATCTGAAAAAGAAGTTCGGCTTCTGATTTTTGTGCGTCTCGACGATGGTCGAGACGCCTCTTACACATCACATTATCTGGCGATGGGCCAGTAAATGAAACGCACCTTGGCCGCCCGGTCTGCGATCTCTATTCTAAATGATATGTCCAAGAGATCGGATCCGAATTCAGAACGCGCTAAATTTCCAGCGTCACAAGTCTCCTGGGCCGCAGTCCAGTTTTCTCGGCAGCCGCATCACCTCATGTCTCAGCTGATCATCTACTTTCTTCTCGCCTTATTGGCTGCGAGTTTGGCTTATAGTTTAGCCGTACAAATCGCCATCACGATCGAAGCTCAGGGAGTTTTAACGAGCGAGAAAAAATCTGTTCCCATTCGATCGCCAGGCAAAATGACGGTCGCCGAATTATCTGTGGCTGAAAATCAAGTTGTTCGTGCTGGTCAAGTTTTGGTTCGCTCATCCGAAAACCTGAGTGCGAAAGATCTGGTGGCGTTTCGCGAGTACGTAAATCGACTGACCGCAATTCGTTTAGTTTACGGCGCTTCTTGCTCTCAGTGCCCCGAGATGATTCGAAATGTTACCGATGTCTATCTTCGTATTGAAGCGAAGGGTGAGATTCAAGCGGTCATTTCGCCGGTGCAAGATTTGCTGCGCGAACTCTCAACTGCATACGACGAGCATCGAGCGATTTACGAACTTACTGCCGACAATCGGATGCAGATTAAGAATGCCCAGGCGAAGCTTGCTGAAATCAAGCGTCGGCGCTCCGAAAAACTTCTCGCTAAAGAAGTTGAAACGATGACTACCGAAATAACAACGAATCAAACCAGAATAAACGAACGCACGCAGCGCTCGAACATTCGTATGGCCGGTCTTAAAAACCAACTACAAGCCAGAATCACCGAACTTTCAAACCGGCTTGGATATCTTGGTTCTGTTTTAACGATCACAGCGCCATTTGCCGGCGTCGTTTCAAACCTGAAAGTAAAAGGCCCTGGTGAACTGCTTCAGTCAGGTGAGGTTCTGCTCGAGATTGTTCCGATCGGATCGGTTCTCATCGCCGAACTTGATGTCGAAAATAAAGACATCTCGAAAGTTCAACCTGGAATGCCGGTTCAAATTGCGATCGATGCACTGCCAGAATTCGATTTCGGAACCGTCAGTGGAAAAATAGTTTCTATCGCACGTTCCGATGACAACGTAACGGACAGTACGAAGTCTCGCTTCGTCGTTAGCGCGTCGCTGGATCAACAGTTTTTGACAGCGGGCGCAGAGCGCAAGCCATTTCTTATCGGTATGACTTTGCGTGGGAGAATCATAACACGTTATGAAACACTCTTGCTCGCAACGTATCGGGCCCTTTTTCAAATTCAAAGTGAGATACGAGTCGGACAATGACCGAGGCGAGTTACGCACAAGAGTTAGAATCTCTGATGTCGACCTCTCTCGTTTTGCTTATGCCAGAACTCGCTGCAGATATTCATGCGGCGGGACGTCTCCAGGTTTTTTCGCCACAAACCCGTGTCGTTCGACAGGACGACTCCATCGACAACTTGATAATTCCACTCGACGCAAGCGTGCGCCTCGTTTTCACCACGGGCCGAATTGGCGAAGAAAACATGCTCGAGCGATCTGCGCCGTTAAGGCCGATTGCACTTAGGGATATGCTAGATGGCAAAGGTTATCCATTTTCGATCGAAACGGAATCGAAGTCAGCCGTCGTGCTTTTACCAAAAAAACTTATTTTGGACCTTACGTCGGGAAAGCCAAAGCTCCGACGTAGCCTTTCCGCAATTGCTTCCTCAGTGGCCGTCGAAAGATTTGCTAAGTTCCTACTTCAACGCAAGCTCACCGTCGATGTGGTCGTAACCAGACTGCACGCACTCAATCTTGAACCGAGCTTGCTGCCTAGAAGAAAAAAGTTAGTTGTTCAGAAGCCCTCTATTGTTTTCATTCAGAGCGGAC
>JAYSYF010000412.1:0-2727 GCA_043716655.1 Bdellovibrionales bacterium
GCTTTGCCGACAAGCGCTTTCGGAATTTCAGCGGGATCGCCCGTCTGCCGTCCAAGTATGAATTCGCCGCGAACCACGCGTTCCTTCAATCGCAAAACGGAATCGACCGTTTCGGCGTCGACGCCCTGAATGATAACGCCGTTTAATTTCTGTTGGCCGACGACGATGGCTTCGAGCGTGATGAACGGCGTGACGCCAGTGAAGTCAGGCAACGAGGCTTTGAGTTTCTCGGTCGCTTTTTCCAAGCTAATAGGCTCATCACCCATCTTCACAACCAACAAGTGCCCGAAGACATCGATCAGTGCACCCTTTAGCGTCGATTCAAAACCGCTGACGACAGCCATCGCGACGGTCAAAGACGCAACGCCTATGGCGAGTCCAACAATCGAAAGAATCGCGGGAAGCCCGAGACTGCCGCCCAGCAAAAGCATTTTTTTAAAACCGGATTGTTTCAGTTCGGCCGAAGACCCGCCGGCAAGGGGTGCCTTCGGACCGTGAGATAAAAAACGTGATGCCAGCCACAGTCGTAAATTCACAGCTACTCGTCGCCGGGCATCGACGAGGATGCGACACGATCGTTCACAGGATTTTTCAAATACGCATAAATGAAATCATCAAGTGATCCATCCATCACCGCGTGGACCTGACTCGATTCGTGAAGCGTTCGATGGTCTTTCACCATCTGATAGGGATGCATCACGTACGAGCGAATTTGTGAACCCCACGTCACTTCTTTTTTCACAGAGTTCATCTCGTCTTTAGCTTTGTTCTTAGCTTCGACTTCGCGTTCGTAGAGTGCGGCTTTCAGCATCTTGATCGCGCGGTCGCGGTTCGAGTGTTGAGATCGTTCGTTTTGACACTGAACGATGATTCCCGATGGCAAGTGAGTCATACGAACTGCAGAATCAGTTTTGTTGACGTGCTGGCCGCCCGCACCTGATGCGCGGTATGTATCGACTTTAACGTCGGCCATGTTCAAATCGATTTTGATGTCGTCATCAACTTCTGCCCAGCAGAATACCGATGCGAAACTCGTGTGCCGTCTGGCATTCGAATCGAATGGAGAAATTCGCACGAGTCGATGAACTCCATTTTCCGCTTTCAGATAGCCATAAGCGTAGGGTCCTTCGATCAGCAGAGTGGCCGATTTAATTCCGGCACCTTCTCCATCCGAACGTTCGATTTCTTGCACCTTGAACCCGTGCTTTTCGCCGTATCGCATGTACATGCGGTAAAGCATTTCGGCCCAGTCTTGCGATTCAGTTCCGCCTGCGCCCGAGTTGATCGAAAGATAAGTTGAGTTTTGATCGAGTTCGCCACCGAGCATTTTTTTAATCTCGAGTTCGTGAACGAGGCCTTCGAGAACAGCCGCTTCACTTGCGGCCTCTTGAAAAGACTCTTCGTCATGAGCATCTGCCGCCATTTCGAGCAGCACAAGTGCATCCGCTGAACGCGTTGAAAGTGCCTTCCATGCGGCGATGTCTTTTTCGAGAACAGATTTTTCTTTATTGAGCTTCTGCATCTTCGCAGGATCGCCCCAAACAGCCGGGTTTTCGCTCTGCAAAGTTACAGATTCGAGCTGTTTCTCTTTTTTCGGGATGTCAAAGATACCCCCGAAGTTCAGCAGACTTTTCGATAATCGCTTGAATGCGACTTTTGTATTCGGAAGCTTGGGTCACGACGCTCATACCGAATTCTTAGCAACGCGCCCGGCGAGGGTCAAAGCTTGTTGGGCGGTGTGTTGCGTGCCGTCTTATTGAGCTTCATCTCTCTCCGCCCGAGCGTCTTGGCTTCGAGAATTTGTATTGGCCAGGATGGCCTGTGTTCCATCCGATGGCTTCTGTTCAGTCAAATGAATTGAGTCGCTTTTCAATCGTCACCATCTGTCGGGTTTCCGTCCGGCTAAAACCAAGTCCCTCAAGCTCATTCATTCGTATGTAGTCTCGCAAATTCAAAATCGCGCGCAGGCTAACGACAATTCGCGTGAACGGACGTCGATCCCAAAATTTTCTTGCGCCACTGCCCGCGTCTCTCGTGTCGCAGTCACCGCTAGGTCTTTTGCCAGCGATCGCAAGCGCGATCGCGCCAGTGACTGCGCGGATAAACGCATTGTACGTGAACCGATTCAAAAGTTTTAGATGAATGTGTATGTGATTTCCGACATTCGCGGTCGCGATGATACGAACCCCAAACTTTGTCGCAAATTTGGCGACAATTCGTCGAATATTATGGTCATGTCGCGGCCTAAGGAATGATCGCTCGCCCTTAGCTTTCGTCGAACGCAAAACAAGGTGCATTGTTTCCCTCGTCGACAACGGACGTGGCCGCGCTCGCCCCGCCCGCGTTTTCAACAAGTCACCACCGTAATCGCTCTTCCCCCGCTTCATCAACGCGAGCTGTCCGGGACGATTTGGTTTTATGCGCGATCTTTTTCGCCTAGCAGAAACTTCGCAATTCATCCGTTTGATATAGCTAAGTTCCGAACGGGTTTCAATGTTCCGCTAGGAGAAACATGAAATATCGCTGTCCAAAAAACTTCTGTCCGGATTCCGAACTACGCTCGTCAAATGATGAACTGCAAAACTATCCCAGATGCAACTTTGCCAGTGCGACAAAATAGTTGAGTGATCCGCCGGTCTTCTTTCAGACTTCTTCGTAGTTGTTGATGAAGGGAGTTCGAAGTGCACATGCACAGAAGTTACAGGCGGTTCACCCGATCTGACCGTT
>JAYSYF010000413.1:0-8364 GCA_043716655.1 Bdellovibrionales bacterium
GCGTAAAATAAAATACCGCCTCAGTGAGCTCGCAGTACAGATCTTGAAAATTCCGGAATCGCGTTGGGCGCGACACACGGCGGGACTTGGCACTGAGGCTGAAATCGCGGTCGGAGCTCTCGCGCAGAAGGAAGATGATTCCAACCAAGATATCGATTGGCCGTCGGGCATCGCCACGTATCATGGAATTCAATTCGCTGACGATCAGGTTTTTCACGAGAGCGATCCGAAACATAAGATCTCTTTTGCGGCGCTCGTCAACGAAGCCTATCACAATCGAATTTCTTTGTCGGACTACGCCCACTACAAATTTCCCGGCTTGTCGTTCAATAAGCTGACAGGCGAAGGGCGTGCATTTTTGTATTTCACTCAAGGAGCCGCCGCGAGCGAAGTAAGTGTCAACGTCGACACTGGCGAAGTTAAAGTTTTGCGTGTGGACGTACTGATGGATTTAGGTCGACCGATCAATCGCGATCTCGATATCGGCCAGGTGACCGGCGGATTTATTCAAGGGATGGGCTGGGTCACAACAGAAAAGCTGTTCTACACGAAATTGGGCGAGTTGAAATCACACTCGCCAAGCACTTACAAAATTCCGAGCGTTCAAGATACACCGCGGATTTTTAACGTGAGCCTTATCAACAACAACGAAAATACTGCTAACGTTCGTGGTACCAAGGCCGCGGGCGAGCCGCCGTTGCTTACAGCGATCAGCGTGTGGACTGCAATTCACGATGCGATCCGCGATCGAAATAAAAAACAGGCTTTTCCACGTCTTGAATTACCTGCGACACAAGAACAGGTGTTGCGGGCCATTTTGCCAAACAAGTTCGCTGCCTGGGAGAAAACGTGATCGCGCACTGGCAAGCGGCAGGTGAACTCACTGAAAGCGCAACCGCATTTGTGGTCGTGACTCTGATCGCTTGTCGCGGACACGTTCCACAGGACGTCGGTGCAAAAGCGATCATTACTGCCAAAGGTTTGCATCAAGGCACTGTCGGCGGTGGCAAAGTCGAGGCGCGAGCTATCGAACACGCGCGGGCACTTTTGAATAAGAAGTCGGATGAGACGGCACCGGCCGCCCTGAGGTCTCCAGAAGTGGTCACGTGGAACCTGACGACTGACATCGGCATGACCTGCGGTGGCGAAGTGACTTTTTTATTCGAAACGCACGACTCGAAACGACGGCACATTGCGCTCTTCGGAGCAGGGCACGTCGCCCAGGCCCTCGTTCGGACTTTGGCCAATTTAGATTTTCACGTCACTTGCATCGACTCTCGACCCGAATGGATTGAACGTTTACCGGCGTCGCGTAAACTTACGACCGTGGTTTCGCAGGATTTGCCTGGTGTGGTGGCATCCTTCAGTGAAGAAACTTATTTCGTCGTGATGACTCAAGGTCACGCCAGCGACCTTCCAGTCTTACATAAGATTTTTGAACTGCATCCGGAAGCTCCCTACATCGGCGTCATGGGCAGCGACGTCAAAGCAAAGAAAATGCGCCACGATCTTCTTGAAATCGGCATCACGGAACCGCTTGTTGAAAAACTTAGGTCCCCGATCGGTCTTCCGATCGGTGGCAATCAGCCGTTCGAAATTGCGATCAGTGTGGTGGCAGAACTTCTTCAAGTTTCATCGCAGGTCCAGTCGAAATAATTTTCGCGACAAAAGGCGACGCTGGGGCTTTTTAATCTGAAGAAGAGATTAAAACGAACGCCGGGTCAGAATAGACCGTCGCCGGCGGGTCGCTCCGTGCGCCTTTTTCTCGGCATCTTCGTTGCTCTACTAGTATTCGAAACGTTCGAGTACCAGAGGGGCTTCATGTTTAACACCGACTTCTTCGCCAACATCAGACAGATCCAAGCGGCGCTTTACCCGCTAACACTCAATATTCTGCTGATTATGTTGACGTCTAGTACGGCCGGAGTCGCAGCTGTTCACATCGCCATGGTTCTAAGACCGAAGTTTCCCCGAAAACAAATCAAGGTTTCGGAAGGTTTCGCCCAAGCGTCGTAAGTGCGCCGAGCGCTGCTTCCCATCGACCTTCGGGGCAGAGCCCGCTAATTCCAGCTTGCTCATGAGCTTTAGTTAGAACTTTCACGATTTCATCACAACGGACGCAGTTCAGTTCGGTGCCGATGCGCGTGTCTCGACCTTCTTTTGTCAGAACCCATTCACGTTCCATCCACGGCGGGTCATGCCGCATATGCTGGGCGTGTCCACACTCGAGATCCGCGACCCAATGCTCCTGAGAATCTTTATGAAAGTCTGTTATTTCGCGTTTCATTTTCCTGCACTGGAAATGCGATTTACATTTTCTAACAAAGGGTCAGGATTCTGACCGAGTCCGATTTGCTGATATACGATCAGTCCCGCGGAATCAAGCAAGGTAATGACATTTGAATGATCGAACTCACCATCGGCACTTTGTTTGTAACGAATCCCGAGTGCTGCGGCGAGTTCTCGTACGGCACCCTTTGGTCCATGGAACAATCGCCATTGATTCGAGCTTAGCTTGCGGGTTTCGGCGAAGGACTTGAGCTTTGCTGGAGTGTCACGAGAGGTGTCGAACGAGAAAAGCAGAAATGTAAAACCATCTCGTGTTTTGTCGTCGAGCTTCTTTTGGATCTTTTTGATGTCTTCGATGATCATGGGACAAGCGTGTTCGCAGCTTGTGTAGACCATCGCGATAATCGAAGGTTTCCCGCGCAGATCTTTTAACGAAAATGATTTTCCGTCTTGGGCAGTCCACTTTGAATTCAGATTGAATAGTGACTCGCTCGATATCGTTTCAAGTTTTTCGACTTTGGAATTGCTCTCATGTGCGGAGGCGTAACTGACCGAGCAAAGTATCATGGCGACGGCTATGGAAAGCGTGGTCAGTTTCATCGAATGATTCCTTGTGCACATCGGAATCCTAGATTTGCGGTTGTGTATTTAGCTTGGAGACTTGCGCGAAATGAAAAGCGCATGAAGGCGGGGTAATCGGCAGGATCGCCCATTTGGCTTCCTCCGCCGCAGAACATACTAGAATCTTTTCCGCCGCCATCGCGCGAGTCGGAAACGCTAAGGAAGCTATTGAAATCTTCGGTCCATTCCCAAATAAGCGCCCCGAGATCATAAACGCCGTACATGTTTTTGCCTGTTGAACCGATCGAACCGAGCTTCGCTTGATTCGGTTTGCTGTACCACGCGAGAATTTTATCATTGAGCTGCTGCTGATTTTTTCCGCCACCAAAGAGTGCAAATTCCCACTGATCCGTCGTCGGAAGCGATTTCCCTTTCGATTCACAGTAGGCAATCGCCGCGAACCAAGAAACGCGGACGACCGGACTTTTGGAATTTAATTTGCCGATCGATAGATCGGACTTCCAATCCTCTAGATAGTGAGCGTCAGCGAAGATCTTTTTAATCTTCGATCTGCGCCATTCGCTGTTGGCTGTGACGAACGAAAGAAACGCGAAATTCGTAACCGGATACGTGTCGATGTCGAATTCACCCACGGTCGTCTTCTGCATTTTAACAGCCGAGCCAAAAGCCACGAATTGACCCTGAGGTATTCGGATCGCTCGCGCGTTCGTCGAGCTGAATGTCAAAACTAAGAAAAACAAAATGGCTGGGGTGAATCGTCCGAGGGGATTCACTCGTGGCTTTGAGCTGATTTGTTTTCTTTCACACGATTTTTCTTAACTTCCTGAGGCGTCACGTCCACGCCCGAATTTCCCCATGAACCGTAGATGTAGGTGAGAACGCTCGCAGTATCATCGTCTGACAAACTCCACGCCGGCATTACGCCATCGTACTGTTTTCCGTTCACTGTGATTTTCCCCTGCATTCCGCCCGTTACCGTTTGGATTGCGCGAACTTTGTTTGCATTAAGAAAATCTGCTTTGGCTAGAGGAGGGAATGCATCGGGAATGCCTTGCCCGTTTAACTGATGGCAGGCGGCGCAATTTGTTTTGTAAAGACCTTCGCCTCTTGCGATTCGTTCCGCTTTGGTTTTAGTGACTGCGACCGATTGTTGTGCTTGATCCGCAACGCGTATACCTGAACCTTCGGGTAGATAAACATCATCACTGGTTTTCCCAGAGTAAAGAGATTTATCTTCGGCGCCAGTAACCTTGAGCATCGCGAGTGCGCCTTTGTTGAAGGCTCGAGTCAGCGCGTGATCGACGATGATGTACGAACCAGGGCTCGTCACTTTGAAATCGACGATTGCAGCGCCGCCAGCAGGAATCATCGTGGTCTGAACGTTGCGTGTAACGACACTGGTGTTTCCTTCGGCCCAGACTTTATCGAAAATGGCTCCGATGACATGGAAAGAGGACGAGAGATTGGGTCCGCCGTTTCCAACATAGAGTCGAACAGTTTCTCCGACTTTTGCTGTAAGAGCGTTGTCGCCTAGAAGTGCTCCGACCGATCCGTTGAAAACTACGTAGTCAGGTTTTTCATTGATCGCTTTCTGCATGCTGAATGGCTGAAGTCCCTGTTGTCCGTTCGCACCTTTCGTATAGAAGTCTCCTTGCATCACGTAATATTCGCGATCGACTTTCGGAAGTCCTTCTTTTGGTTCCACCAGAATGAGTCCGTACATGCCATTCGCAACATGCATCGCAACTGGAGCCGTCGCGCAGTGATAGACATACAGTCCTGGGTTCGATGCCTTAAAAGAGAAAACCGAGCTATGTCCAGGCGCCGTCAATGAGGCGGATGCGCCGCCGCCAGGTCCGATCACAGCGTGCAGGTCGATGTTGTGAGGCATTTTATTGCTCGGATGATTGTCGAGATGAAATTCAACCGAGTCGCCTTCTCTGATTCGAATAAATTTTCCGGGAACTTTTCCGCCGAATGTCCAATAGGTATATTTCACGCCGTCAGCCATGCGCCCTTCGAGTTCTTTAACTTCGAGGTGTATGACAACCTTCGCTTCCTTTTTTCGTGAAACCGCGGGCGGAACAGCCGGTGCGTCTGTGAGTGTGGCGTTCTCCTGACCGTTCGCCGTGGAAGTTACTAGAATGAGCGCGAAAAGATTTGTAAGTGCTGTCAATAGTGTCTTCATGGACGGACGCTAGGGTGGATAGTTGACGCATGTCACGACAAGTCTCTGCACTGGGACAAGATGACCCGTCTCGACTGCAGAGATCGATCACCATCCATCTGCGGTCGTACTAAACTTTGCAATGATTCTTATTATGGCAAACAATTCGTCCAAACCGCTCGAGGCGTATCGATTACTTTTTCCGCTGGGAATCATATTTGGAATGTTGGGCGTTTCCGTTTGGATCGGGAATGCCCTGGTGCCCGGGTATAGCTACCCGGCGAAAATTCATTCGCAACTGATGATGGGTGCGTTTCTCTTCGCGTTCGCAGCGGGTTTTTTGATGACCGCAATTCCAAAGATGACAGCGAGTTTTCCAGCTGAACCTCGTGAACTCGTGACGGCGTGTGCTCTTACTTTGGGTACGGCGATTTGCGCGACACTCGATCGTGCCGAGTACTTCTATCTTGTTAGTACGATCTCGATTCTTGCCCTCGTGGTATTTTTTGTACGTAGATTTCTAGCGCGCACTAAAGCAGTGCCGCCATTTTTTCCATTTGTGATTTTCGGTCTGCTTGCGGGCCTAACAGGCTCCGCTATTTTAGGAGTTTCGCAAATTATCGAAGTTCCGAGCGAAGTAAGTGTGTTCGGCGGAAAAATTTATTTCGAGGGAATGATTTTGTATCTTGTCCTAGGGATTGCGTCGCGGCTGATGCCTGTGATCACAGGTCGGGGAGTTTTGGATCAGCCGGGCACCCAACCTGTCAGACGTAACATTGTTTTGGCTTGTTCCCTTTTGCTATCTTTCGGTTTCGAAGCCGTAGGGCAGGTTCTTGCTGGCGGAATCTTGAAGGTCTTAGTTGTTGGCTGGGTCGCCTATGCAGGTTGGGGATTGTTTTCCAAATCGAAAACAAAATCACGACTCGCCTTAGGCATGCGTCTCGCCGGATTAATGATTCTTTTCGGACTCATCATGACAGTGGTTCAACCGAGCATGAATGTGCATTGGGTTCACTTGACCTACATCGCAGGTTTCGGATTGATGACTTTGACAGTAGCTACTCGGGTAACACTTGCGCACGGTTCTTATGATTTAGTTTTCGAAACTCGTTCGAATGCATTGTGGATCTGCGGTGCGCTGATTCTTACTGCGGCCCTTGCCCGTGTCGGAGCTCCTTTTACAGGTTCAGGCTATTTCATGCACCTGCTCTACTCTGCAGTTCTTTGGATCCTTGCAATCGGCGTCTGGAGCACGGTTTTTCTGAAGCGGATATTCTGGAAAGGTGAAGATGCGGCCAGCTGCTGAGTCTGTGCCATCAGGAGACTGACCTTTCGTCCAGTTGTCGACGATGAATAGAAAATAAGGTCGCCCACAGTCTGCTGACGAAATTGGATGAAGGGATGACACTTTTAAATCGCACCGTTTTTCCCTCTACATTGGTTTCAATCTTCGCAACGCTTTTCGCGGCATCGACTGCACAAGCATTTCCACTGACAAGTTCGAAACCTTGGAATCCGTCGACGGGCGTCGAGATTTTTTATTCGAGTGGATTCACATATGATGGAGTCGCGGCGCTTTCGAATTGCTCGGGATCGTTTGTGAAATTCAAGTCTGCGCCGGCAAGCGCGTTGGGCCTTGTTCTTACAAACGGACATTGCACAGGCGGCATGTTCGGCGGAATGCCGAAACCTGGTCAGGTCATTTACAAAAAAGCACAGACGTTCAACATGAAACTATTGAAGCACGACGGATCTACTCTCGCAGGATTAAAGGCGACACAAATTCTGTATGGAACGATGACGGATACCGACGTCGCGCTCTTGCAGCTCAATCAGACTTACGCGCAGATCGAATCAGCAACAGGCGTGAAGCCGCTCGTACTTAGCGATGTTGCTCCATTACCTGGCGATCCGATGGACATTCCGTCGGGTTACTGGAAACGAACTTATACTTGTGTGATCGAAGCGACGATTCCGACTTTGAAAGAAGGCGGTTATATCATGGTGAACTCGCTTCGTTATAGCCCGGTCGGTTGCGAAGTCGTGGGTGGAACTTCAGGTTCGCCGATCGTGTCGCCGATCAGTGGGGAAGTGATCGCAATCAACAACACCGGAAACGAAGACGGTGCCAAGTGCACTATGAACAATCCGTGTGAGGTCGATTCGGCTGGAAACATCACGGTTATCAAGGGACGTGGCTACGGTCAGCAGATCTATACGCTGAACACTTGCGTGACTGCGCAAGGAAACTTCGATCTTGCCGTCACCGGTTGCGTACTTCCGAAGTAAGTTCTTCCGGAGGCGATAATGAAGTTGGACCGGCGAAGAAAAATTCTCATTACATTACTGGTTGTCGCCGTGACCGTCGCGTTCGGCAACTTTATTTGGGGCGAGCTTAAGCTGCAAAATCAAATGCAGGATCTCGACCGCTTTTGCGCGAAGCTCAAAGTTCACAGTTCTCTCGGAGAAGTGCAAACTGCGACCGCATTCGCACCGGGCCTGCACATGATATTGCTAGATCAAACAGATGAAGGTGGTCAGGTCGGTAGCATCTATTTCGACGGGGGTCGCTGGGGATGCAGCGTCACTTTTATGAAAGGGCGTTTGGTTAAAAGATCGTTTGGATCTGGAAATCTCGCTCGTGACGTGGGCGAACCACAGCCAAAATTAAAGCCGTGGTAGCAGTCGTTATCGACGGCCCAGCTGCAGAAACTTGATACACTCGGGTGGAAATGAATCCTTGTGCCGTTTGAAGTCGTGGCTGGCGCACACATTTTGGCGAAAAAAATGAAGTCGATTGCCGTGAAGAGTGAAAATCGACGGCTGAATGTCGACTTTGCTTCCCGAAACCATGGCGTACGCGCACCAGCCGCCGTAGCTTAACCGGATCATGGCCTTTCAGTCCGATACCATTGTCCAGGTTGTACTCGCCTACGTTACGAACTGCCTGCGCTTCGGCCGCATTCGATATGCCGAGGCTGACAGCGGCCAGTAGCGAAATCGAAACCCACTTCAACAAATTCATGGGTGAGTGAGATAGGACCATAGTGTTGTCTCCAATTGGGATTCTCTCGCCTTTGTATCGGTTAGAGATACTTGTTAGACGAATTAGTTTGGCTAATGTTCGCTAACTTCTTTTCCAGGAATGATACTTTGTCAGTAACTTGAAAGCGCCTTGAGGAGCGTTCGCCTTCTTCCAGTTTCCTGCAGCATATTTGCTAGCTTCCGATAGTGTTGGGTAAATGTGAATGGTCCCTAAAATTTTATTTAGACCGAAGCCATGCTTCATCGCTGCGACGAACTCTGCGATAATATCACCGGCATGG
>JAYSYF010000414.1:0-2725 GCA_043716655.1 Bdellovibrionales bacterium
AATAAGGGTTGCTCACACTCAGCATGATGCCCGAGAAATAATTTTCGAGAATGTTCTTCAGCGCGAAACCGACGATCAAACCCAGAGCGCCAGTACCTCCCACCACCGTCACTGCAATCCCAGTCAATCCGCTAATCCGCAGCACGAGATAAAGACCAAGCAGCACGACTGGAAGCGCGAACGCCTTTGCAATCATCTCGACCATAAGTACGTTCGTGAATTTTCGTTTCGCGGCCCTGCGCCCCAAGCGTGTTGCGAAGGTGGCCGCGATTGCGACGAGGATCAGTACGACGGCAGACGCAAGCAAGTGCGGAGCAAATGCCAACGCTCGTTTGATGAGCCCACGAGTCTCTTGTTCTGCAGGGCGAAGATCGAACCATTCACCTGCGGGAACTTCGATCGAATTGATGACCGCGATGACTCCTTCCGTATCGCGTGCGAGGCCCTCGGCCCATTCGCGTTGTTCCTTCTTCGAAACTTTTCCTCTGAGAGTTACGATACCCTCACGCGACTCGACGACTGGATTCTCAAACCACTCTGTCGCCGCAAGAATTTTTTGCAGGCGGACCGCGATCTGCGTATCCGACGGAGTATGCGGAACCGTAACGGGTTTTTTTGATCTCGCAATACCAGATGTGACGTCCGAAAGTTCAGTGGCCGAACGAGCATGCGAAGTCCTTTCGAGGACAAGGTCTGCACATCGCTACATCAAAAAAGAAGCCGAGCCGGCCACCTGATGGGAAATCAAGTGATCGACTCGGCAAGATGTGGATGGGGGAGGGGGGGGATGGGGGTTCGAATGCGTTTTTCGTCAGCTGAACACGTGGTGGTTTTTCTCCTTTGACCTAGTTTTGGTGCGTTCACCGCTGCCGACATAATTCCCTTTTGCAATTCTCGGGACACGCTTAGAAAAAGGCTCGGTGCATCATACGTCGCTTCGTGGGGCGATATCGAACGGACGGTTAAGGAGTCACGGGGCGTTCCTAATGATTGATCTTTGGCGCTTCGAGCCGGAAGATTGCTTAAGGGAGTATTAATATAATGTTGCCGCCAAATCTGCGGACCCTCGTGGTCGATGACAATCAAACCGATCGCCTGATTGTGCGACGAATGTTAGAGCGAATGGGATTGGCCGATGTGCAAGTCGCCGAAGACGGTACCATCGCCGAATCAAAACTCCTGACTGCCGAGCAGATCAATCGGCCTTTTCAATTGGTCGTGCTCGATTGGAATATGCCCGGTGCAAACGGGCTTAAGATTTTGCAGTTCATTCGACGGTCGAAACTGACGAAATCTGCAAAAGTCGTCGTGATGACTGCAACTGCCGATATCACGGTCGTTGAAGCGGCTGTAGCCAGCGGTGCGAACGATTTTATAGTGAAGCCCGTAGCCGCCGCCACACTGAGCGAAAAGTTATTGAAAATCCACGGGCTAGCGAAGAATACTCCCTAGCAGATGAATTCAACTAAGACGCCTTACTTGAGCGAGGGAAACCACTTCGAATTTGGTTTCTCGAACGTGCCATTTTCATTTCGAAGCAGCGATTCAGATCGCTGGTTTTCAAAATATGGTCGTTGCCGACGAATGCCTTTGTCGTTTCGCGAAGAATGCCTTGCGACCGCGCGACTGATTCGCGAATCCACACGCCTGCCCATCGACATACTTTTTTCTGGCGGAGTCGACAGTGAAGTTGCGCTGCGATCTTTTATCGAAGCCGGAATCCCAGTGCGGGTCCTGTCGCTGCGTTTTACGGGCGGCCTCAACGCGCACGATATCGAATGGGTCGAGCGATCTTGTTCGCGACTCGGTGTCGAGCCTCGGTTTGTCGATCTCGATCTTCTAAAATTTTGGGAGACCACCGCACAAGGTTATGCGGATCGTACACAGTGTGTAAGTCCGCAGCTGCTTTCGACGATGTGGCTCGCGGATCAAACGGATGGGTACTGCGTATTGGGAAGCGGCGAAAATTTCATCGTTAAAAGAGTGCCGACTTCCTATGTACCTGGTGAATCTCCGTATCTGCGTTCGACCTGGGACCTGTTCGAGAAAGAAAAGATCGCCGCTTGGTATCGCCACTTTATCGTTGAGGGCCGCGATGCTGCCCCGGGATTCTATCAGTACACGCCGGAGCTGATGTTGAGTTGGTTTTTAGATTCGATGGGCTGTGATCTTTGGAACGATCGAATCCCTAGCAAACTAAATTCCGTTTCCAGCAAAGTCGCAATGTACCAGCGTCATTTCGATATTGAGAACCGGCCGAAATTTACCGGCTTCGAGAGTGTGCAGCCAGAAGATGCCGTTTTCCGCCGTGAGCTTCGGAAAAAATTTAATGCCTGTGATCACATCACAAAAACTCCGGTACCGACGCTCGTGCGGTCGATGTTGCCTGAAGCATTTGTTTCGCGCGAAAAAGAATTTACTTCCGAGTTCTCGAACCCTGAGTGGGGCGAAGCTGTGTCGCTCAGTGGCGCGCTTCCGCCTGCAGAGCTGATCGACGGCCGCATTTACTACGAATAAAAAAAACCGGGTTACCGTTAGCGGACGGTGATTAGATCGGCGGCTTTTTTGGCTAGCTTGCGTGCGCTGTTGGTACTCTTAGCGCGAGCTAACGCGACTGCCATTCGGCGATAAGGTCGTGCCTCGGCTTTGCCGAAGAGTCGAACTTCGACATCTTTTAAGAGCAACGCTTCTTCGACGCCGTTGAAATCCGCACTCGCGATGTCTT
>JAYSYF010000415.1:0-2720 GCA_043716655.1 Bdellovibrionales bacterium
CGTTTCATTAAACCCTGCGGTGAAAGCTGAGCATCCGAGTGCAGCGCCGATTCAGCAGGTGAATCTGAATATTCCCAGGTCGGATAGCTTCCGTCGGGATTAAACGGCGCTCGTCCATAAACTGCGCCCGAACTTGCCAACAAAAACCGAGCGGTGCCGACACGTTTCGCTTCCGCTAATAGATGGCGAGTGCCTTCGACGATAGGACTTCCGCCTTTGTGTTTCGGATCCGTTTCGCCCATAGCGAGATGGAGGATGTGTGTGATGCTAAACGGAATTGTCGCGTTGACGACGTCGCCCTTACGGAAGGTAAGACCTTTGACGTTTCGCAAAGCGGGTTGTAGTTGCAAAAACCTTTCGGGATCACGACTGAGCACCGTCATTTCGATCGGGAGGCCCAACTCTCGAGCCGCCATGAAACTGACGATCATCCACGACCCAAAAAAACCGGTTCCGCCTGTTAACAGAATATGTGCGTCACCAAGTTTCGCCCAATCAGTCCGACATGCGCGACTGATTTCTTTCATTGAATTCTGAATGACGGCGCTCTTTAGCAGTTCTGTCGGCACGGCCTCAAACCCGGCCGTAAGAATCTTCGTACCGCACGATGTCGTCTTCACCGAAGTACGTACCGATTTGCACTTCAACGAACATCAACGGCTCTTTTCCAGTATTCCGAATTCGATGTTTCGCTTTGAGCGGAACAAAAACGTGATCGCCTGGCTTCACGGCAATGATTTCTTCGTTGAGCACGACTTCGCCAGAACCTTTGATAATTGTCCAATGTTCGGCGCGTTTCGTGTGCGACTGATACGAGATTTGTGCACCCGCATCGACCGTAATGATTTTCGATTTGAAGTCGGGAGTATCTTTCAAGACTTCAAATTTTCCCCACGGACGAATCTCGAAAGCGTGCTGAGTCGCGCGGCGAGCTGGAATTGGCGGGAAACTTTTTAATCGATCGACGACTTCTTTTACTTTTTCCGATTGTCCACGTTTGACGATCAAAACGGCGTCTTGCGTATCGACGACCAGCAAGTCATCGACGCCGACAAACGCGTAAGTTTTTTGATCGGTCGGAAACACAAAGTTACTTTCGCACGTTACCTGAATCGCCGCAGTCGCTGCACTCGCGTCGAATCCTGCCGCTATCGCCGAGGTCACGAGTTGATTATGTTTCCCTTGCTTGATGTCCGCAATCGCGTCCCATGAACCGACGTCGTTCCAGTCAAAGTCGCATGGAACGGTGACATGCGACTCAAGTTTCTCCATGACCGCATAGTCGATCGAGATCGGTTCAACTTTATCGTAAACGCTTTTTAAATTTGAATAGTCGGCTTTCAAACTTTCGAATGGCAGCCAAACTTTCGGAGCATGTTCTTTCAAAAGCCCGATCATGACCGACGCTTTGAAAACGAACATTCCGGCGTTCCAGAAATATCCGCCTTTATCGATGAAATCTTGCGCCGTTTGTTCATCCGGCTTTTCTCGAAACCGAACGGCTTTCAATGCACCATCGGCGAGCCCAACAGAAGTTTCAATGTAACCGTAACCAGTCGCCGGAAAAGTTGGCTTCACGCCGAGAGTTACGATTTTGCCGGTTTCAGCGATAGCCGCCGCGCGCAAAACAGTTTGGCGAAACTTGTCTTCTGCTTCGATCAATTGATCGGCCGGGAAAACTCCGACAATCGAATTTTCTAAACCCTGAAGTTCCAAAGCTCGGCACAAAAACGCAATCGCTGGAGCCGTGTTGCGGCCGCGTGGTTCGTACAATGTTTGTCGCAATGCTTGAGCTCGAGTAAGTCCTTCGACGATCAATGCCTTCTCGGTCAAAGTTCGAAGATCTTCGACGGTGATCGTCCACGGAGTTCCGAGTGACTTCACGCGCGAGACAGTCCTTGCGAACAAAGAATTCCCGAGGCCGTCTCCAAAAATTTCTGCGAACTGTTTTGGAAATGCTTGTCGAGAAACGGGCCAGAGCCTGGTTCCGCTACCGCCCGAGATGATCGCTGGAATGAAAGGACTTTTTGAGCTTGGGGCAGCGCCGTTTCTCATAGGCATAAATCACCAAAATGGCGCCTGAATAGCAAGCAAACTCTACTTGTGAAATACGCCCTAATGCTCGGGTTTAAGCGATGACGCGGTCGTCAACAAATCGGCGATGCGACGGCTCGTCTGGCCATCGCCATACGGATTATGTGCCTGACTCATGCGCTCGTATTCTTTCGTATCGCTAAAAAGTGTACGAACAGACGATAAAATCAAACTGCGGTCGGTGCCGACCAGCTTCACTGTGCCAGCATTAACAGCTTCGGGTCGTTCGGTCGATTCGCGCATGACGAGTACCGGTTTTCCAAGCGAAGGTGCCTCTTCTTGAACGCCGCCCGAGTCGGTCAACGCGATATCGCAAAAGCCGAGAAGGTAAACGAACTCATGGTAATCGAGCGGTGCCAGCAGCTCGACATTTGCAACGCCAGAGAGTGTCGCAACAACGACATCACGAATGTTGGGATTGGGATGCACGGGAAACAGAACTCGATGGCCATCGGTTGCAGCGAGTTCTTTTATCGCCGCACAAATGTTTTGAATACCGACACCGAAATTTTCGCGTCGATGAGCCGTCACTAAAATTATTTTACGACTGTCTTTAGTCGCTCGCGGAAATTTAGTTTCGAGTTGCTGGCGCAAATCGCCCCGCTCTTCAATTTCTTTTCGAGCGA
>JAYSYF010000416.1:0-8321 GCA_043716655.1 Bdellovibrionales bacterium
TCGTCTCGCTCGTGTGCGTTGGAATCAGCCCCGGGTGCCGGCGATTCGAATGGAGTGACAAAAGCTTCGCGTAAATTGTGGGTCGAAGATTCTGGTAACACCAGCTATTACAAAGTGTACGTCAAAGGTGGAGCTGCAGCTTACGTTGCACGCGACTGCTTCTAGATTTCACTGACGTCTCGGTCGATTGAACCCGGACCTCCGCGCTTTTGAACACAGAACTGAATTTGCGAGAGGTGTGGGGTGACCCGCACCTTTTTCGTTTCTGCGTTCGCCTGTTCCTTCTACGTTCGGACAGCGGTGCCCTTAGCCTCTGACTGTCTGGCTCCCTGACGCCCGTGCCGTCCGCAGGTTCTCATTAGAAGTCTGCCCGCCGCGACCTTTCGTTTGCACTTCCTTGCGCTCGCGAGGGGGTATCGGTCACATGCGACAAATTCACTTTCAGAAGACAGCCTGGAGTCATCGATTTTCATATGGTGGAAGCTTGCGGCAAACTCGACGTGGGCGTTGCGAACGACCGCTCTCCACAAGAGAACCGATTCATTTAGTTTTTAAAGCTAACACGGATCGAATTGCTGGCGGGTTTCGAACGCCTCGCCGTTTTCGATTGTTGCACGAAATTAGTCGTCGCTACTCCGTTCGATTTTTTATCAAGATCGAGATGATTTCGATTCAGTCGGATCATGTGCATGTTGTCGTCCAGATTTCCCGGCGATCTCTTTTTCAAAACTTTCTGCGAGTTTTTTCCGGCCAGGTCGCCCAGCGTTTTGAGCAGCGGGGTTCGCTGACGACGCGGGCGCTTCGCGCCTATCGGTTGCTTCAAAAGTACGTGCAGTTAAACGAGATCGAAGCGCAAGGGCGAATTCCGTATCGGAAGGAGCGACTGAGGGGATTGTCGACAGGCGAGTGGGAGTTGTTGAACGCGTGACCGATACCCCTCCGAGTGGTGTGTATAGGAGAGGTGGAAGGTGTGAACAATGGCTTGAGGCGCGAGCTGACGTTAACGGCCAGCTCGCTGACCAATTCCCGGTCACGCCGTGAACGAATTGCTGGGTTGGTGCTTGTGGCTCGACCGTCGCAGGCTTCGCTGGTAAGATTGCCGACCCTATGAGATCTGCCACCCGCCACGAGGTTTTCGATGACTCTGAACTTCCTTCGCACCCTTCTTTTGCCCGCGGCTTTGTTGGCTTCGATTTTGGCGACAGTGTCTGCGTCGATTGCTTCTGCAAACCTCTGCCAAGATTTTTTCGACACGCGACCGGTTCGCTCGCTGGCCGATAATCAATTTGGCGTTTTCTATTTCAACAATGGAGCTGGTCGAAACTTTCTGGGAATCGGGCACTTGATGGGCTCGATGACCGAGGGAGGCGTCACCTATCTCACTCTCACTGCGGACTCGGGTGGACTGCGCGACTTCGATAGCAAAATGGTCTTCACTGGTATTGTACCGGTCCGTGTTCGAGCATTGGTGACGAATCCGAACAAGGGACTCGCTCCAACAGAAACGCGAATGGTCACATTGGTAGGAACGCGAAATGATCCTCAGGGTGGAGAACCTCAGTACATCGGCCGCTTGGGTGATCACACGCTAGTCCGAGTCGTACAAATCCTAGAAAACTAAGCTAAGATTAATTGCCGGTTTAAACTCGGCGGCCGGACAAAAAAAAGCCCCCGTTTTCACGGAGGCCATGACCGGTATACCCGAATCCCTGTTACTTTATGGCAGAGGCTGCGGGCCCTGCACTGCCCGAACGTGCAACACGGGCCATGCCTTTCGACTTGTGCCCCAAGAATTCCTCTTGTGAAAACGAGTCGACTTGAATCGCTTCAGTTCGCAATTCGTCCGCGCGAATCACAATCGCGTATTCATCCTTCGTGATGATTCCCTTGGCTAAAGCTGCTTCCGTTAAAGCTTTGCCTTTTACTTTTGGAATCACTTTCTCGCGAACGGCGAGACGCATTTTCTTTTCGATCGCCTCTGCGCGTTTCACGACTTTGAAAGTCTCTTCGAGTTTTCCCAATTGCTCGATCGTGTTCTTCGGTACAAAGACGTTTTCGGTGTGACGAACACGTTGTTCTGTATCGGCAAGAATCATCGTCGCAATTTTGTGAACGTGCTGGTCGTTGTTTTCTCCGGCCAATGCGTTCAAGTTCGACCACTTTCGAACGACGTACTTCAGAACGAACGTCATTGGGAATTGCAGGAAGACTTTTTTCACGGCTCCGATCGCACCCTTTTCTGCTACCGGGAAAGTCAGATTCGCGAAAATGCCATCGAACGCTTTTTGAATTTCATAAAACGCGTGGTTCATTGCGTAGTGTACGAATGGCAGGTCTTCCTTGCGTCGACCTTCAGCTTCGAAGCGACGGAGGACAGAAGTACCCATGTACATCCACGAAAGAATGTCTGCAAAGCGACCTGTGATCATCTGTTTGCTCTTCAGCGATCCGCCAAGTGTTCCCATGGCAATGTCGGCCATGATCGCGAACGATGCCGAAGCCCACGAAAGTTTTCGATAGTACTTCGCGGTCGATCCACCTACAGGGCTACCTGCGAACGCACCTCGCGAAACAGAAAGGACGACGGCGCGGCAGAGATTTCGCACAACGTGTCCGACGTGGCCCCAGAAGGCCGCATCGAAACCGACGAGATCTTTGCGTCCGATCGAATCGACTTCTTTGTACGCGTAAGGGTGCGCACGCATCGCCCCCTGACCAAAGATGATCAGTGTTCGAGTCATGATGTTCGCACCTTCAACCGTGATACCGATTGGTGTCGCGATGTAGAGGTGACCCAGCAAGTTCTTTGGTCCCAAAGAAATCCCGGCTCCGCCCATGATGTCCATACCGTCGTTGATAACCTTGCGACCGATTTCAGTCGCATTGAATTTCGCCATCGCCGTGGTCACTGCGGGCTTGATGCCTTTGTCGAGTGCTCCGACCGTGTACTTTCGCATGGCTTCAAGCGTGTAGTTGAAACCTCCGATGCGAGCGAGAGGCTCTTCAATACCTTCCATCATTCCAATCGGCATACCGAACTGTTTTCGAATTGAAGCATGCGCACTAACCACGCGAGTGATAAGTGCAGTGCCTCCGGCCGATTGTGCAGGAAGCGAAACGCCGCGACCAGCAGCGAGACATTCCATCAGCATCAGCCAACCTTTGCCGGCGCCTTCGATGCCGCCAACGATTGTGTCGACAGAAACGACGACGTCTTTGCCTTGTGTTGGACAGTTATAGAATGGAGTTCCGAGCGGATCGTGTCGTTGACCGACGACGACGCCGGGGGTCTTCGTTGGGATCAACGCGCAAGTGATTCCAAGATCGGTACCCTTGCCTAAAAGATTCTGTGGATCTTTCATTCGGAACGCGAGACCGAGAATCGTCGAGATCGCCGCAAGGGTGATCCAACGTTTGTTCCACGTGAGTCGCAGATACATTTTCCCGTCTTCGCCTTTAAACAGAATTCCTTCAGCCGTTAACGAACCGGCATCAGATCCGGCGCTCGGTTCTGTCAGTGCGAAGCATGGAATTTCTTCGCCCGTTGCCAAACGTGGCAGCAGCTTTTGTTTTTGTTCTTCAGTTCCGTAGTGAATCAAAAGTTCAGCCGGGCCGAGTGAGTTCGGAACCATGACGCTAATGCAGGCGGGAACAGAGCGTGTGCTCAGCTTTTTAATAACTTCGGAATGCGCGAGTGCCGAAAATTCGAGACCGCCGTATTTCTTCGGAATGATCATCCCCAAGAATCTTTCCTTCTTGATGATGTCCCAAGCAGCCTGCGGAATGTCGCGAGATTCCCAAACTTCCCAATCGTCGATGACTTCGCAAAGACGGTCGACGGGTCCATCCAAGAACGCCTTTTCTTCTGGCGTCATATTGGGATACGGCTCTTCCATTAACTTCTTAAAATTCGGACGACCGCTGAAAAGCTCACCTTCGACACCCACGCTGCCGGCTTCAAGTGCGACGCGTTCAGTGTCTGATATCGTCGGCATGATACCCGCGAGGATTTTCATGACGAAGCTCGACACGAGCACTCGACGAATCGGCGGGATGTTGAAGATCGCGAGTACTACCGCAGCTGCAATCAGTACCGGAACCGGAGCTCCGAAGCCGACCATCGCGACGAGAATGAACGCCGTCCATAAAAAGAATGGGGCACCTGTGTATCCAAAAATCAGAGCGAGCAAAAGTGTCGCACCAATCCAAGCGCCGGTCGGTAGACCACCAGCACCTGTTGTTAAAATTCCGTAGAACGACTCCACTTGCTACCCCTTTGTTGATCGCGCTTTCTTAACTACTGTCTTGTCACTTCGAACTTTACTCTTACGCTCTTTCACTTTTACACCACTTCGCACTTTCGCGCCTTCACGCGCTACTTTGAACAGCCCGTGCACAGAGCGCATGAGATGCAGCTCGGCCTTCGGGTCATTCAACATTCGCGAGAAGTGGTGATAGCCCAACACGAAGGAATAAAGTGACCACGCGAATTGCTCGCAATCGAGATCCGCGCGGAACTGTCCTTCGGTTACAGCTATTCTCGCTGCTTTCTCTATATTTGTTATCAAATCTCGCTGAGCAGTCTGGACAAAATCGCGAAGTACTCCTGGCCGATCGTCGAGTTCAACCGATGCAGAGATAATCACGCTCCCGCCGGGCAACACGCGGTCGCCATTGATGAAGAGCAACCAGTTTTTCACCATCGCCTCTAAGCGAGGTTCGCCTCGAGGTTGTTCGAAGGCGGGCTGCATAACGGTTTTCACGAACCGAGCGACGGCCGCTTGCAGAACGGCCAACTGAAGAGCGTCGATTCCACGAAAATGAGCAAAGAGTCCGCTCTTAGACATGCCTACCGATTTGGCGAGTTCCCCTATCGTAAGTCCCGATAAACCTTCGCGAGACGCAACAGAAAGCGCAACCTCAAGAATTTGCGCTTTCGTATTGCGGCCCTTCTCGCCGGGCGGCGGAGAGAGAGGCGTGGCTGTGTCGGAACTGCCTTTGACGGACTCCATTTGTTAAAAATAGCACGACCGTTCGTATTAAAATAGCGTTTTTCGCCGCAGCACGATTTCGGTCGAAGCCAGCGTTTCAATGCGAGACAGGTTGCGTCTGCGAAAAGTCTTTGTTCAGATAATACCCAGACCAATCAACGGCTTCTGCGGGAGTAAATTAAATCGTGAGTTCTAATTTTCGCACCAACACGATCTCGGCATTGCTCGTTACTTTATTCTGCCTCTTCAGCGCGATCGGATTGGTCAGTTCAAACGCTGGCGCAGCATTCACTCGTACGCAAGCGGGTGGCTTGACCGAAGGTTTGTTGGTTGAGGCGCAAGTGACTCAAGGCACGAATGTCATTGCTGGACGTGTGTTGATCGAAGCTGGTCGCACCGAGTGGACAACAATCGCTTCAGCGCCGGCCACTGCAAAAGGAAAAGCGGCGAAATTGAAACTTGAAGCACGCGCAACGTTGCTCGACACAGATGTCGTCGAAGTTGAAACGCGAGTGACCGGTGGACAAGAGCAAACCGGAAAATTGATTGTTCGTCTTGGCGAGAGCGGCATCATGACGTCATCGCAAATGGAAAGTGCCGAACCTGCTTCGGGTTCGGCAGCGACTGCACCTGTTGAAACAAGTGTTGGCGTTAAAGTTCTGCGCGTTCGCTATTCGCTGTAATAGCCGTCTCCACGCGGTGCGTGGAGGAAGGTCGACGGGCACTTAATAAAATTTCACGACGCCGGAATCGAGGTAATAAAGTGCGGGCTTGATCACAAGTTCGCCCTTCTCCACACGCGCTCGGATGAGGCTCGAACGCTTCATCAAGTCGGCTGCGACGCCCTGCGCATTAGCTGCTGATTCAATTTCAAGTGACTCAGACACGACTCCAGCTGGCCCACGATTGGCGAGACGGGGTCGAATGTCTGCAACCAGCAGGTCTAAAGACTCGCTACCGGCCGATTTTCCATCGGCTGTTGCAAGTGCTGCTGAAACAGCGCCGCAGCTCGTGTGTCCCATGACGACCAACAAACGGGGTCCGAGATTCTCAACCGCATACTCGAGACTAGCAATAACTGCGGCGTCGAGACTTTCGCCGGCGGTACGAACGACGAAAACTTCGCCGAGCGCTTGATCGAAAACAGTTTCGGGCGGCACGCGCGAATCCGAGCATGAAAGCACAACGGCGTAGGGCTTCTCGGTTTTCTTTAAGCGATCGCGATCCGCTTGAGACTTTCCGTCGCTTCGATTTCCCTTTTTCAAATATCGTTTGTTGCCGTTCTGAAGCCACAGCATGGCTTTCTCTGCAGGAACACCGTCGGTGCTAGCTCCGTGTGCGGGAGTCGCTGGCGCAGCCTTCTTGTCCACTGGTGCAACCGGCCCTTCTATTGACGCTGGTTCTGCAGCTGGAGTCCGCACGCCAGGCGCGTCTTCAACGAAGACTTTTGCTGGAAGTGATGGTTCTCCATCTTCGAGTTTTTCAACCATCGGAACATCTGCTGGAACCGAATCTTTGGTCGAAATTGTTTTCAACGTTTCGCTCGCGACCGCGCGAACAATTTTTTTCGCGGATGCATCGGTGACTCGTGAGTTGGCGATCGTGATGGAGTTATTTATCTCTGTTGCTGCAGTCGCCATCGAAGCGGACAGCAAGACTGGCATCGCTGAAGCGAGAAGGATACTGAAGTGCATGTGAACGGTCCCCAAATAGAAATAGGTCTACATGTCTATTTCGGAGAGACGTCTCTGGTTCTGAAATGGAAAAGCCCCAAAGCGTCTCGATGTGAGAAAGCTCGGGGCTGTTTTTCGTGATCAGCTATTAGCTAGCGAGAGGTCTAGTCCGTAAGGTCCTGCAGGAATTTCGGTTTAGAAAAATCCGGCAGATTCCAGACCCGCGAAGGTCGTTTTATCCCGTATTGAATTCGTGCACTTCCAGTTTCTGGCAAAGCATCGAAAGATTCTCGCGAGATGGAGAAGATCAACGTGTGAGTTTGGCCGTTCGTCGGAAACCGCGCGATCGGAAAGAGATGATCTGCGATGTTCAATACTGGCAACGCATCCATGACTGGAAACGGCTCGGTACTTGAAACGATGATTTCATAACCAGGTGCGCCTTTTAGTTCGCGACTGCGCGAAACTTTTCGCGGCTTCATCCACGATGCACGACGCTGACTCGTATTCGCGGCGCTCGGCGAAGCGCCAAGGCTGTACGGTGTCGCACGAGATTCAGCAGGCAAAATCATATCGGTCGGAGTTGTCGCAGCGGGTTCTGAGTCCATAGCGACCGCCGGGATGGTCCCTGCCAAGAGACTCGCCGCTGCGCCGATCGCAAGCTTGCTCGCCAGAGTTTCAACACCAAATGCCGTCATCTTTTCTGTTTTAACTGCAAAGCGTACGTGTGCAATCCGCACTTTTCCCTTTGCGGTTTTGTTGAACACGAGACGGACACCGCGAACTTTCGAAAGATCGAATGTACCAAAACTTGAAAACGGAACACGAACTGTTTGAGTCAGCTCGGCGTTGTCGTTCGGAGGTCCAAGTACGCGCGAGTAGTCGCTGATTGCAACTGCGTTCGACCGGCTATCGTCACTGGCAACGAGTTCGACACTGAAATCCATCGACGTGATCAGTTCTTTCACGAAATCTGCCATCACGTGTCCGACGCGAAGATCGAGATAGTCGAACGAAGTAATGTCGGCACCTCGTGTGGCGTCCTTGAAGTTCAACTGATAAAAACGATCGTCGCCCGGTTGAGTCCACGAAACATTCGCAACGGGTGGCTCGGCGCTAGTTTCGTGACTCACCTTTACGACGGACACGAGATTTTTCGGTCCTGCAGGGTTGATCCCGGTAGCCGCCGTGAAGTCGTCGATACGAAATGATTTTGCGAGTTCGTATCCTGCAACGAAATCTCGATCGACATTTCCGATTGTTGAGAAAACTGTGGGGAAGTCGAATGCGGGATCGAAGTTTCTAGCAAATTCGGATTCGCGTTCGCTGCCAACGTGCGCGCGGAAGAATGCGGTCATCGATTGACGAGCAATCGCCTGCTGCTCGAGCGACTCAGATTTGTTTTCGTCGAAGATTTGTTTGTGTGTCGGTGATCCGGCACAGCCGTACGAATCGCTAGTTTGCCATTCGGTGTTGAAATAATTGTGGTTGGCTCCCCAAACCATCGTCAGAGATTTTGGAGAAGGTCGTGTTTCAATTTCGTTTTTAACCGAGAAACGCGAAAGCATTCGTTCGAACGGCAAGCGCCCTTCAAGATTGCTTACGTCGCCATCGCATAACGGCAGAGTTTGATTCCACGCGACGGAAGGAGCATCGA
>JAYSYF010000417.1:0-2708 GCA_043716655.1 Bdellovibrionales bacterium
TTTATCCAAGCAATGTTGAGCGATTTAAGAACTGGTGAGTAGAGTTCGTCGACGTAACGATCGACATCGTACATCAGTAGCGGCTCGTCGAGCTTCGCAAGCCATTGCGCCTCTGGAGGAATCGCTTCCCCCGAGTGCGGAACCGTCACGAGCAGCGGTTTACCGCTGGGTCCTGAGCTTTGAATAAAATCGGAATTACCGCCCGACGGTGCATTCGCGTTGACCATTCTTCTTGACCATTCTCCTTGACAGTTAGGCTTCGCGTTAGGCTCCCTGAACATATGAGCAGCTCTAAAGTCTACACACGAACTGGGGATCAAGGAACAACATCGCTTTTTGGCGGCGCGCGCGTCGTCAAAGATGATCCTAGGTTAGAAGCGTACGGAACACTGGACGAACTGAACAGCGTTCTCGGAGTTTTGATGAGCGATGTCGAATCGGAAAAATGGCCAGGACACGCGATCCCTGAAACCGTCCGTCTGCATAAAGAACTGCTCGGAATTCAAGCGACGCTGTTTGTACTCGGATCTCACCTCGCCACCGAAGACGATGGCGTCAGATCTAAACTTCCAGCTTTAAGTCCAGACGCAGTTGCGGGTTTGGAACTCGCCATGGACCGCATGTCGACGGATCTCACTCCACTCAAACACTTCGTCTTACCCGGTGGAGTCCGAGCTGCAGCGACGGCTCACGTCGCACGCACGGTCGCGAGACGCGCCGAGCGAGCGATCGTTCGAGTGTCGCCGGCAGGCGCGACGAAGCCCGCGTGGCTTGATCACGTCATTCAACATATGAATCGTCTGAACGATTATTTTTTCGTGTTAGCCCGCCACCTGAATCGGTTGGCGGGACGCGATGAACCCGTATGGATTCCCTAATTACTGTGCATAGCCCATTATGGGCCGCATCTGCTTCCAGAACCAATTGAGCATCGGATCTAAATCGATCGAATCGATGATCGTTACTTCGTCGGCTCCAGCGATTTCGCCGATGATTTCGTATTCGCTCGTCGCGAGTGCCAGTGCTGGCCCGATGTTGATGAATCGAGTGACAGCTTGGTGTTCAACGACTTCTGCGATCAGGCGTTTCATATCCATCACAGGCTGACCGACTTCGACCATTCCGCCGTCTTCCGCACGAATGAACGCGCGGTATTCGGTGAGGCTGACGCCCGCCAAAGAAGGAAGTGTCGCCAGGTGCGATGCTGAAGTTTCAGCATCGAACGCTTGAATTGCGTGCACGCCTGGAAGCAGCGGCATAGCTCCGCCCGGTCCGAATGCAGATGCACCGGCACCGTAAGTTCCCGAAGGAAGCAGCGAGACCGCTGGAGGTGTCGTTGCTGTCTTAACCGGCTCAAGAGTTTGGCGTGGCTGAAGAGTTTGAAGAGCCGCCGACGTTGTAATCATTTGCTCGAAAGTCATTTGACCTGCGCAAACGAGCAACGCGGAATCGCCATTCGAATTGCCGATGAGTACATCGGGAACACGTTGCGACTTCACCAATCGATCATAAAGTCCAACTTGAACAATGGCGGCTAAGAGGCTTTTAACTTTGATATTGCGAAAAAAAGATTCGTCCTCAGAAACTGTAGCGCCCAATAAATCGATACGGTCAACTTCGAGAAGATCGAGAAGCCGCTGTGCCTCCCGAATGCGTAATGAAACTTCTGGAATTCGGACTGCCCCTAAACGAAGTTCTAAAAAATCTAGGCCATTTCGGCCCGCGAAGACCACCCCGGTCGACTGCGAATAGATAGACTTGAACACTTGCGCCCCTGTCATTTCGTATACCCCTTATTTGCTCCCTCGAGACCCCTCACACGAAAACTTTGCAGTAAACCCGATTTCCTGGTCGAAAACTGTCACTGAAAGTCGTTCCGAACCTAGTCAGAGCATCCTCTGTGCCAAGCTGAACCGTACGGAAGAGTACCGCCATGACACAGATTTTCGGGGACAAAACGAAACTGAATCACCCGCGAACCGCGCCACATTCGAGAGCGCAAGATAAAGTCGATTCTATTAACCGAGTCGGACCGACCAGAGAATGATCAACGACCGTGAATTCAATTCAAGGCCGGTTGAAAAGGCCGGATGAAGTTAGCCCCCCGGCTCAAGGTCGGGGTCCGCTCGAAAAGCGGTGCCGCGGTGCCGTGGCAGTCTGATACTCTCGTCAAATGAATTCGGCGCGACCTCGGCACCAGACTTTTGCAATAATAGTTTTGCTCCTAATTTTGGGTTACGCGGCAGCCGACCTCACGATCCTATCGTTACGCGATAAACTGCTGCCGGGTGATCCACCAACTGTGCGTCCACCGATGACAAGCACGCAGCAATACACTCCGAAAGAAAAATTCCAAATCATCACGGGTCGAAATATTTTTTCGAGCGATCAAAAGATTCCGGATGCTCTCGGCGGAACTCCGCAAAAACGCGATGATGGAGAACCAGTACTAACGCAGCTTCCACTCGCTCTCGTCGGAACGCTCGTGCACGCGAACCCAACTCGTTCGGTTGCGACACTTAACTTGAAAAGTAAAAACGATGTTATCGCGATTCGTGTCGATGGAGAAATTCCAGAAGGAATCGGAACTGTAACGAAGATCGAGCGTTGGAAAATGGTTTTCCGTAACAGTTCGAACGGTCGCCTGGAATACGTCGAACTGAAAGAAGAAGGTGGTCTCACCTTCAACGTCACGTCGACGGCGGTTG
>JAYSYF010000418.1:0-8278 GCA_043716655.1 Bdellovibrionales bacterium
GATGTACCAACAGCCGTTCAGAATCTTCAGCTGTTAGAACGAATCGTTTATCTCGAAAAGCCGTACGAGAATCGTGACCTCGTTGGTATCGCTGAAAAAGCGATCATGACGGGTGCCGTGACTCAGCAAATTCACAAACGATTCAATACCGAACAAGAAGCGCAGGTGGAGTTCGGCGTTGGGCGAACTTATGCATCCCGCATTTTTAATATGTCCCGAACAGGAGCGTATCTTGAATTGAACGCCCTTCAGGACATAAAAATCGGCGAGAGCGTTAAAGTTCGAATGGAACTCGAAAACGTGAATCGCACGTACGTCATGCCGGCTCGAATTGTGTGGACACAATTGATGGGCCGCACCGGCGGCACGGGTGTTGGCGTACATTTTACTGGACGCGGAGCCGTCAAACGACACATCGTTTCGGTGTGAAGAAAAACTCAGTCTTTCATTTCTCTCATCATACCATTGCAGTCAGCCAAGTCTCGGGAGCCATCGGCCTCGGCGACCGTAGCGTCACGGTTGGCGAAATCGTTTTTAACGATGAGTCATCACGCAACAGTTTCAAGCTTGAAACTTCACGCGAGCTTTTGAAGATGCTTCCGCAAATCGAGAAAACCTGCGACGCGATGTTATTTCGAAGTGAAGGCCGGGTTTTCTGTTCGGGCGGGAACCTTAAAGACCATCTCACTCTCGGGGCAGCGAAAGGCAAGCTAGCGAATCGAGAGATCACGAAATGTATTTCTTATTTGAACGCGCTTACGATTCCTACGATTGCACTTGTCCAAGGTGATGCGTTCGGTGGCGGGCTCGAGCTCTTGTCGGCCTTCGATGTTGTGATGGCTGTACCAGAAGCGGTGTTTGGATTGTGGCAGCGTCGAATGGGACTCTCGTTCGGTTGGGGCGGCGGTGCCAGACTCATGCGCTTAACTTCGCCAGCCCAGCTCACTCGACTCTCGCTGGAATCAAAACCGCTGACCGCAAGTGAAGCGAAGGCTGCAGGTTTTGTCGATCACATCGAAGCTCCATGGAATGCGCGGACTGGTGCAATCGCATTGGCTTTGAGATTAGCGTCGCTTCCAAAAGTTTCAGTCACGACGATGAAAAACTTAAAAAGCGTTCCGACAGCGGATGCACGTCGCGAGCAGCAAGCTTTCGAAAAACTTTGGTTTGGACCGGCACACAAGGCGCGCCTCGCCGGCTTCGCTAGCAAAGCAGCGAAGCCATCCCTTGCGCGCAAGCGCTAAGCCATCTCGATAAGTTCGCGGAGCATTCGGCGAATGCCGGCAACGTCAGTTCCTGCTGTCGACAATACTTTGAAGTCTCGATCGCTGATGTAATCGCTTGCAGGCGTACCTTCTTTGAGCGCGAGTTCGACGGTCTCGCCAAAAAATTTCGCGATCATTTTCGCACTTTGGCCAATAACGGCGATCGGTTTGAAAGCTTCATGCATCTCACGAAGTGCTTTCTGAATCGGCGGTCCGAGTTCAACTTCGACGTCGTCGAAAAGAATTCCGTCGAAGTCGTGCGCATTGATTTCATTTAGCATCGCGGGCTCGAAAAAGCGCGGAAGGCATTCGAACTCATTTAGAATGGCCGAAAGGTTGTTTGGGGTCGTGTGGGTCACGACCGCAATATGTCGGTCAAGGTTGTTGGACATAGCGGAAGTTGACCACAGGAAGGCACTGTCTGACCAGTATATCCCCTTGGTTGTCCGCGAGTTTTGCGAGTCCGGTAACACATTTGTTGAGCATGGCCGCAAGATACGGCGCTTCGGGACTCATCGCGAGATCCCAGTGAACTCGTTCCGGTTTATCACCCGTCCAAAAAACCATATCAAAGCTCACGCGGTGAACGGTCAGTTTGCAATCGGGAATTCCAAGGCAACCCGCCGCTTGTTGTACCGGTTCTGGCGGAGACTCTTTCGCGACCGAAACCTTAAGACCGTGATAAGTAATTCGATCGGTCATGACTTCAACGCCGCTTTGAGCTTGCGCTGCATCGCGGGTTGCGACGCTCGCGATTTCTCGTTTGCGAATCAGCGATAAAATTCCGAGCGGTGTTCTCTCGTGCAACATCGCTTGTACTTCGGGCCGAAGTTTCGCGGATGCAGAGACGGCGGAACTTTCTGTCGAAGCTACCGACTGAGCCGTAACTTGGACAGGCGACGGCGGCGGAGATTTCTCGATGCGATAAGGAACCTCGGTGCTCGTTTTCTGAACTTCACCGTTGATATATCTCTGTTTCGTTTCGATGACGGTAAGTAAAATCTCGGCCGTATTTTCTGTGCGCTCAATGACCGACTGAACTGTGTCCGAAAGAATCGCGAAGGCGGTGCCGGCTCCGATTTCTTGAGTTTCTGAAACGACAAACGCTTCACCGAGCTTGATCGACGTGGGGTTTGTCGTCTCAAGCGGTTTTGTGATCGCTTGATCAAGCTCTGCGGCCGTGACTTCGGGTCCCAAATTCAAGGGCAGAGTGTCTCTCTCACCTTGGCAGCCGCCCATTTGAGTAAACAGGAATGGAAGCAAGAGAACGAGGACGAGATGAATGAGCATAAACGCACGAGCGCCGTTAAAACTCTTGTGACGAATGATTTTCATACTGAATCCCATCCCCAAACCCAAACTGGGACAGGAAGTATTCTGTCGAACGCCTCGGCTGTGACGGCATCAAACTGATGAATTGCCGAAGGTTTCTCGGGGCCGAAAAGAAGTCGAAGCAAATCGATTTGCGAGTCGGTCGAATAAACCTGCGAGCCCCGACCGAAGTGCGACTTTCCGTCGCGCACTTCGAGCACTAGATCGGAAATGCCTTGCGATCGAGCGTAGCGACCGATTTTTGTGAAGAGCGCGTCGGTTCTTAAAATCTTCAGCATCCCGAGAAAACCACCGTGCTGCGTGCAGCCGAGTTCGGTGAGTCGAGAGACCAAATTCCCTGCATGCGCGGGCGCGATGATGCGCAGGTCGCGCTTCTGCACCTTTCGCATATGAGTGAGCAGAGCTAACAGAGCCGTTGTCGAGCCGCCCCATTCGTGTACGTATCCGTCGAGATCTGCACCTTTGCCTTCGATGGCATAAGCCGCGAGCTTGCCTGATGTGTCCCACGCAGTTGAGACGCGCGTGTTCGGAATTGCGAGCGATGCACGAACATCTTCAACGCTACGATGCGAACAAACTGAGTGCTGATGGTACACGCGCAAGATCGCGTCGGGTGCCACACGATTGGAGTCGTTGAATTTGTAAGCTGTCTCGGGGGCGAGATCGCGGTCGATCAAGACCGTCGTTTCGTTGCCTGCGAGTTCAAAACCCATGCGGCGATAGAAATCGAAAAGATCTGTCCACAGAATTGCAAAGTCGCAGTCCGCGTTCTTGGCAGCTTCGAGACAGCTCTCGATGATTCGGGTCGAATGACCTTGCTTCCGGTGACGATCATTCGTGACGACGCTTCCAATGCCCGCGACTTTGAAAATTCCGACTGGAGTTTTGAGGATGATCGGTTTGAACACTGCATGAGCAATGACTTCGCCGTTTTCCATAATGACGCGCATATTGTGCGCTTGTGAACGGCCTAATGACGCTGGGTACTCGTCGCTGATCGACCAAGCTTGGCCGGGACGAATGCTCGCGTTGAGAAATTCGATGACCTTCGCCCACTCGGCATCGAGCGGAGCGCGCGGTCCATCAAATGCTTGCGATAGTTGAGATCCTTCCATGGACCCTCCTGCTATATTGAGAATACCGCGAAGAAAGGCTTCAAACTTGGGATTTCCGTGCGGGAGGCTTCTATCAACGCGAACCAGTCTAAGGTCGTGATTGACCAGACCCCGACCTCAGGCGAGAATCCAAAGGTATGTTAGTCGCATTTATCGAAAGCTTTAAATACGTCGGCCATCTCATCCCAATTGCGTGCTTGCGCATATTTTTGGGCGGTTATTATTTGAAGCATTCGATCGCGGCATTTCAGAGCGATTTTTTGACGAAAGCGTATTTGGCGGAAGATGTTCGGAACCATCTGCCATTGTCGACGGCTCCGGAATGGTTTCGATGGTTTTTAGAAAATGCCGTGATTCCTAATTGGCAGGTATTTGCGATCAGCGTCGCACTTTCTCAAGCATTCATCGGAGTCAGTTATATTCTCGGTTATTTGGTTCGACCGGCCGCGATCATCGGTGTCGTTCTCTCGATGTTTTTAATTGGTGCGATTGGCGTCGGTACCGTGAACGGTGCTGGCAATCTCGCTGGCATCGCACTTCAGGCAACGACGTTCATGGTTGTACTTCATCTTGTTCTCGGTTGGATCGGAGCGGGTCGATGCCTTGGCTTCGATTATTTCTTTTATAAAAGGCATCGCGGCTTGTGGTGGTAAATGGACGACACCGGTACACCCGTTCGAAAGCGATTCAATAACTCGGCCTGTTGGCTGATCGCTGTGGTTGTGGCGGTTTTTTCGGCCGCGATCTTCGGCTACTTATTCATATACCTTAGCAAAAACTCGATGCGCGTGGATCACACTCGGCGCGAACTTCGTATCCTCGCCTATTCCAGCTTCACGTCTTCGTGGGGGCCAGGTCCCGAGATCGCGAAGATGTTCGAAGCTAAGTTTCCTGGCACAAAAGTAATTTTACTCCAGGCAGAAGACGCCGGTTTGCTGCTAGCAAAACTGCAATCGTTTCCAGCGGACGTCGTTCTCGGCTTTGATCAACTGGGGAAACGATTAGCCGAGAAAAAAGAAACTTGGCGGCGACATGATATCGACCTGAAGAAAGCTCGTTTCTCGGACGATCAGTTCATTGCGTTCGATTGGGCACCCCTCGGTTTTGTCTATCGAGTGGGAGAAATTAAACCGCCGGTGGACTTCGCCGATTTACTTAGCGAACGCTTCGCTGGAACAATCACCCTGCAGGATCCACGATCGAGTTCGCCGGGATTTCAATTTGTAAACTGGCTCGTGCAAGAAATGGGTGAGGATCGTGCATTCGAATTTCTTCGCAAGCTTAAACCAAACGTGCACTCGATGTCCGGATCGTGGTCGCAGGCTTATGGATTATTCACGCGCGGTCTAAGCAAGATTACTTTCGGATATGCGACTTCGATTCTTTATCACCGGCTCAGCGAGCAAGACGATCGTTATCGATTCGTGACATTTCCCGTGCAGCATCCTGTGCAAATCGAATATGCGGCGATCTCGGCAAAATGCCAGAGCTGCGAGCACGCAGGGAAATTCCTGGGTTTTTTATTAGAGCCGGAGTCGCAAGCCGTGCTGATGAATAAAAACTGGATGCTTCCTATCGACGAAAAGGTTTCTGCTGGTACACCGTTCGACGAAATCTTGAATGAGATCAGTGGCGGAACCGGTCTGAAAATTCGAAATCCTTCTCAACCATTGACTCAAGAACCCGACGCGATGCTCTTGCGCTGGCGCAAGGAAGTGCTGTGATTATGCCGTCGTGGCGGCGACCGCTCTTCATTATTCTAGTTTTGCTTTTCACGGTTCCATATTTCTTCGGGCTCATCATTTCCCGCTTTCAACTCGCTATTCCCCCGGATTTTGTCGAGTTGTTATGGCGCTCAGTCCTTCAGGCTGCCGCATCCGCATTAGCTTCAATCGTTCTTGGTTTGATTGGAGCGACAGCTCTCTTACGCCGTTCCAGTCGGTGGGAAGCACTCGCACTTGCTCCTGCCGCTGTTCCTTCGATTGCGATCGTTCTTGGTTTCATGTCTTTGTTCCCGGCATGGCGCGGATGGACGGCCGTGGCATTCGCACATGCAATCGTAAGTTCGGGATTAGTCGCCGTCGTTTTGTCTCGCGTGATTCGCAACGAACTGGGTGGAAGTCTTGAACTTGCTTGGACGGAAGGTGCCTCGCGCCGAGTGATGTGGTTGCGCGGTGTGCTTCCAGCCGTTCGGCGCGATCTTGCTCGGCTCGCGACTGCGATCTTTGCTGCGAGCCTCGCAAGTTTTTCGATTCCACTTTTGCTAGGCGGATCCAAAGCAGTATCTTTCGAAATCGCTATCTTGCATGCAATCCGGCTCGACGCTTCGTGGGACACAGCTGCTGCGCTCTCACTTTTTCAGTGGTCGATGTTGTTGATGACTGTTCTGGTTCTTGGAAAATCTGAAGGGGCCGTTGCGCGACCGATCGAATCCGAAGGTCGTGCGCGACTAGGTCGAGTGCTCGGTTCAAATTCTGCAATCGCTGTCTTTCTATTTGCACCGATTCTTGTATTGACGAGCCTCGTGCGGGCGCCGCTTCAGGGAGTTCGTCAGTTGGAAACGGCCGGTCTCTTCGATTTTGAATTTGTAAACTTAGCTTTACGGGGCTCGGTTGTTACAGCAACACTTGGCGGCGTTTTTTGTGCGGTCCTCTTGGCGGCATTCGCCGTCGTGAATCCCTCACGCACGCAACGTACCTGGCTTTCTGGTTATGTCGCACCAAGCACGGCTATCACCGGGTTTGCAACACTCGTCATTGGCTGGGGGAGTGATCCTTCCTTTACACTTGATGCCCTTCGCATCGCGGTAGGTAGTGCACTTTTGTTTGCGCCGATTCTTTGGCGCCTGCGCTGGGAACAGCGCCTTTCACGCCTTGATGGGCAGGTTGCTGTCGCGCAAACCTTAGGTGCCTCACATGGAATGATCGTGCGAAAAATTTTAGCGCCGCAGCTCCGCGAAGTTTTCTTCTGGTCCGCAGGTCTCGTTTCATTTTGGGTTTGGGGAGATTACGCCATCGGTTCAATCGCCGCGTCTCGTGCGATGACCGTTGGTTTGGTTGCTAAGAACTTACTTGAAGGATATCGGTTGGAAGCCGCGTCGGTTCTGATTCTCTTCTGTCTCTTGCTCGGCGGAATCAGTTATCGATTGTTCACAATGGGAGGATCGCGTGATGTGGGTTAAAAAACTTCGGCATCGCTATGGAAAAACCGATCAAGATTTTCTCGTCGACATCAGCGACTGGAACATTCTACCCGCTGGCGTTACGGCTTTGTGGGGTCCTTCGGGCTCTGGAAAATCTTCGGTGCTCCGTTTGCTTCTCGGTCTCGACGCCGCCGATGAAATCGAGTGGCTCGTTGCCGGTGCCGCCGGTGGGGGTATCGGTCACACGACCAAAGACACCTTCGACCTGGGTCAAGTTCCCGTACCCGAACGAAAGCTCGGCGTTGTCTTTCAGCACGGCGAACTTTTCGGTCACATGTCAGCGCTCGAAAATATTCAGTTTGCCGCTGATGCTGCGATAAAAACTCGCGGACTCTCGAGCGAACGCGCCCGCGCGAATATCGATCGTTTCGTCAAAAGTCTGCGACTCGATACAGTCGTGAAACGGAAGGCGAATCTGCTCTCGGGTGGAGAGCGTCAACGTGTCGCACTCGCTCGAGCATTGATTGGCGAGCCGCGACTCTTGCTTCTCGACGAACCGTTTTCTTCTTTGGATGCAGAGAACCGCGAAGAAGCGCGTACGTTGGTGCGCGCAGTATTGGAAGAAACGGGAATTCCAGCGTTGCTCGTGACCCACGACCCAACCGACCTTGCCGGTCTTCATGGAAAACTTTCGCGAATCGAAAACGGGCGCATCGTTTCTGAAAAGGCGCTTTAGCTGCGCATCAACTAGTGTCCGCGGCACGTCCCGAGATTGATTGAAGGTCAGCAGCATCGAGTTGAGCGCGACAAACTCCTTGCACCTACCACGCTCGAAACTTTTTCGACGGGGGTATCGGTCACGTGGCGAAAACTCAAACGGCATTTGGTAACCAGAAGTTACTTCAACATCGGCTCTCACACGGAGGTACGCTTAGAAAATCTCGGTTGGGCAGACGCGAGCGCCCGCTCTCCACGAAGAGTCCAATTCACCTAGTATTCAAGGCAAATCGCCATACAATTCCTGGCGGATTTCGGACACATCGTCGTTTTCAACTTATTCATCAGCTTGTTCAGCAGTATGCCCTCAGATTTTTCGTGAAGGTGGAACAGATCACGATTCAGGGAGACCACTGGCACCTCGTCGTCCGCACATCGAGACGCACGAACTTTCAGAGTTTTCTTCGCGTGGTCGCCGGACAGACGGCGCAACGTTTTCTGTTAGAGGGACTCACGTTGTTGAAGCCGGTGACCGATACCCCCGCTGCGAGAAGGCTAGGTGAAGGATGGAAGCTCTGGATGCATCGGCCGTTCACTCGAGTCGTAAAGGGATATCGCGCGTATCGAACGGTTCGAGATTATGTCCAACTGAATGAAATGGAAGCTCTCGGGAAAATTCCATACAGGAAGCAAAGACTCAACGGCTT
>JAYSYF010000419.1:0-8269 GCA_043716655.1 Bdellovibrionales bacterium
CGGAGTAAGGCCGCTGAAAAGTTCTCGTTTAAGCGCCGGCAGCACCTGCACTGAAAGTCGATCCGATTTTTCCTGCAGATGTTTTTCAGCCTGTGCATAACCTTTGAGACCAGCAACAATCGCCTCAGTCTCAGCCGACAAAGTCTTCGAGTTGCCAATCGAGTCAGGCACACGCCCATACTTCGTGATCTCTTTCTTGAGTTTCATCAGATCCCGCGTGTGCAACCAAAACGCAAACGCCGACATCGCGATGACCATGAGGATGTCTTGGATAATAATCTTCCAAAGGTTCGCACCGAAGAAAACATTGTACATCAGATTCGGATGACGTTTGTCGATGCCGATTGTTAGGAGAGTCGAGTCTGACAGGAATTCGCTGCGTTCGCTTCGCGTCTCATCTATAAGATCTTTTCCTGCCTTTGGAGCTCGTTCTTCGTACGAGTGACCGGCGGCGAGTGCGTCGTCCTTGGGTTCAGTGTGCGCAAGCTTACCGTTTTGGTATATTGCGAAGTAGCTGATGTCTTTTTCTGCCAGCACTTGGCGGAGAAGTGCCGTGAGATCTTCGTCGGCTCCGGCGCGGTAGAGTGACTGACTCATTGTCATGTATTGTACCAGACGGCGTTCTTGATCGAGAATGATCTCGTCGCGTCTGTCGTGAAACTCGAGCACGACGGATGCAGGTAGATAAATCGCGGTACCGACGCTGATCAAGATCAACACGAGCGTAAAGAGAGAATACTTTCGTGCGGACCGGCGTATCACTTTGCCGCTCGGGTTTGAACGAGTCGTCCGAGGTCATCGCGATAAATGAAAATCGATTTTGGTTTCATCGAGCCGATGCGACGGCTCTCATGATCCAAGATTTGTATTTCATTTTTCACTAGCGCGGCTGCGAGTTCTGGATTTTCGAGTTCGCTCGAAAGATTTCGGTATCCGCTCGTAACAAACTTGATGAGCGCCGTGCGGTCCATAGTTTTGAATTCGTGTGTTTTGCTTGCAGTCGGTGTGCGCTCCGCCGAGTTCGCACTCGAGGCAGTTGTTCCGGCAGATGAACTCGTTGATGTGTTGCCCGAGATCGCTGATCCGCCTGGTGAACCGTCTTTTGCAACGTCCGAGCCTTGCGCCTTCGCTCCCTTGGCAACAGCGGCAGTCTTCTTAGATTTACCGTCGTTCTCAATGGTCGTGAAGAGTCCTGTATCGCGATCTACTTTCTGTTTCGTGTTAGCAAACGGATTCGGAAAGTCGAGACCTTTGAGATCGCCAATGTCTGCTACTTGTATCGCGCTAGTTGCAGAACTTGCGACGAGGTAGTGAGGAGTTTTTGTTTTCGGTTTGTAAGAAGACTCAAAGATTTGGTTCTTGTCGACCTTTAGAAGTTCGAGCTTTTGGGGGGTGAGTGTCTGGCTCACTTTTCGAGCCGCAGTTTCCATAGTGTCGACGAGCGCACTCGCTCGGCTAGTCGAAGCCACATCCGCACGATTCTTTGCCGAACCAAGTTGCCGCTGTGGCGCCTCATCAGGCAACGGCGAAACCGAAGCAATAGTCCGCGAAGGCGGCGCCGGTCTCTCAACTTCCGCAGTTGCATCCGCAGCATCAGCCCCATTGTTCGCCATGCGAATCGGAACTTCTTTTTGCGGTGCCCATTCAATTGGGGAAGTTTGCGGAATGTTTTCAGATGACGGCACGGCTGTTCGCATTTCGTTTTTCACTTGCTGCTGAAGAGAACTGAAGAGGTGTCCGGGTGGGACGCAAAGATCCTGCTCATCAGGCGCTATCGCTGAAGCGATTGGTACCAAAAGATGTGTCCAACTGAAGTGGGCATATTTCGTAGGATCGCCCGTGGTATTGGACCAAAGAGTTTGTGAACAGGTGTTTTTGCTCGCACGATCGAATGCTGATGTTACGTCAGTGTCGCAGACTGGTTTTGTCAAAATTGTGCATTGCCGCGTTTCGAACTTGGAAATCAAACCTGACTTCTCGAAGTTTGTTATCAACCCGTTCGGCTCCCCGAACTCTAGTGATTCGCCGTCCAAACCTCTTAACGTTGCTACTTCGCTGACAGCGACGCTATTTTTGAGACTTGCCGCTTCTGCGATTGAGATTTTTTTCTCACCTTGGCGTCGCTTTTCTCCATACGCCTTCAGGACGTTACACTGCGCTCCCAACGTGCAGCACTCTTCCATAGCGGCGAGAGGGGTGCCGTCCATAATAGGCGCTGCGTGCAGAAGCTCGTGAAAAACTTTGACCGCGTAGTCTTCGCGTACTGGTTTAAACATTTTTTTTATCGTGATCTGACGAGTCTCATCGTCGAATTCGCCGGGCTTGGCCTTTCGTTCTGTCGAGCAAGAAATGCGAACTCGCGGATTCACTTTTGTATCGGTGAGTGACTGCTTTATCAGCGCTTGAACAATACCCGCCTCATGCGCATAACCGTACTTTTCTAAACACCGGAGATATTTCGGCTCCGGTGAATCATTTTGGACGGAAGCTGTTAGCACATCTGCCGTGGCGTTGAACAATGCGTTCCGATGATCGTCATTAAATGCTGGTTCGAAACATGATGAATCAAAGAATTTGGCTTTTGTAAGCTCGTCTCTCTTCTTCGCAATTTCTTCGCCATCGTCAACTTTGCCTTTTAGTATTTGCACCATTTTGAGAGGACCGGGAGCTTCCGGATCCGTACAAACGAGGTCTTTGTCGGAAAGCGAATTGTGTTTATGGAATGGAACTTCGAGTTGAAGCGTCGGTCTATAGGACTTTCCGTCGGATGAGAGATTGAAACGGGTGACTTTCGTTCCTGTTTTTTCTCTTACTGAGATTTCGGCGCGGCCGAATTGGCCAGCGAGCGGGTGCGAAAAGGTAATTTTCGACAATCCTTTGATGACCGAATAGTGAGTTGGATTTCCTACTGCGTATGGATCGCTGACGACTTGAATCGGTCGACCTTTCGAACTGGATTCAGCCGCCTCGCCGACAGCGAAAACCATGGAACTCAAAACGCATATAATTGAAGTAATGCCGAGTGTTTGTTGCATATCGCATAGGTTAAATCGGCCAACTGTCTCATTTTACTGAGTCCTAATTTCGAGTTGCCATCGTCTCATTTTGAGATGGTGACGCTAGGGAGCCGCGATTGCCGCCAAAGGGCTGTGGATAAGTGCCTGGTTCCAATTAAAAGGACTTGGGTCGTGCCATACGCTGCACCTATTTTGCTTTATAGAAAGCCATCGGGGGAACGATGAAAGCACTCACAAAGGCATCAAAGATGGCAGCACTCAAAACTTTAAATCTGGCCTTAGTCGTGTTGATCGTACTGCCAGCCGCTGCCAGTGTCTCTGCTCGCAAGCCAGTCGACCCAAAGGGCCAATTTGCAAAGCTCTCGGGCCAAATTTCTCAGGCAGGCTCACCTTCAGTGTATGGAAATGGATTCATCGTCGGCGCAGAAGGCTGCCATGTTTTGACTAACTTTCATGTCGCATTCGGCAAATCAGCTGATCCAAAAACTGGCGAAATCGAAATGGTCGACAACGTAGATGTAGGACACACGGTAAACTTCGCTTTCGACCTTGATGCTAAATCAGGAAAATTCAAGAGAACTCTGAAAGCAAAAGTTGTCGAATTCGGTAATTACGAGTTCGGCACTTCTCGAGGTTTTCTAGGCGATATCGCTTTGCTTCGATTGGAAACTTGTCTGGGCAAAGAGTACGGACAGCTCGAAATCGACCGTCCGCCAGAAGGAAAAACCTTGCCTGTCGGAAAGCTCACGACTGTTAGCTCGTCGCTTAGCTCAGAAGGAAAAAATGAGATTCTAATCGAAGAAGGCTGCCGCGCGGACACAGGCACGACAGTTACTGGTATGATGCTTTCGTACTGCGAAAGTGTTCCTGGAATGTCAGGCTCAATGATACTTGAAGAAGGACAAGACAAAAAGCTTCGTTTGGCGGGCGTGGCGACTGGTGGCGGCGCACGAGTCAATGGAAAGCAGATTGCAAAAGCCATTTATGCAACGGTGATAAACAAGTTTTTGGACAGCGCACTCGGCGAAGCGAAGATGGGCCCACTTGCTGAACAGCGAAAACCGCAGTCAGATGAGCAAACTGCAAGTGCAAACACCTCTGCACGTACCGTAGTTCGATAACCCAGCAGTCTGAGCTTTCAGCGTAACAGAGTAAATACCGCCTGTAATAATGCATATGTGGGAGCCCGCTTCCCAGACGACTTCAAAACCTTTCAAGAACATGCGATAAATCGAACCGCCAGAAGGGCGGTTCTAAAATGAATGCGGTATCTCGAGTCTTTTTACCCAACACATTCGTAATGATCGTCTTTGTGGGTTCATTCATATTCTCGCACCCGTCGTATGCTAACGGTTCTCGAAAGAGCGGAATTGAATCGGATCAGACTCGAAAGCCCGTCGATCCTCAGAGCCAGTTTGCTAAGCTTACGGGGCAAATTAGTCAGGTCGGTGCGACGGGTAGGGGTTTTGGCAATGGGTTCATTGTTGGCTCAGAAGGATGCCACGTTCTAACCAACTTCCACGTAGCGTTCGGTAAGTCAGCCGATGCCAAGACTGGCGAAATTGAGATAGTCGAGAATGTGAATGTTGGACATACCGTTAATTTCGCATTCGACTTGGACGCGAGTACTGGTGAATTCAAGCGCAGGCTACTTGCGAAGGTTGTCGAGTTTGGAAATTACGAGTTCAACACGGCACGTGGGTTTCTAGGTGACATCGCACTTCTACGACTTGAGAAATGTCTCGGTCATGAGTATGGCCAATTGGAGATAGATCGTCCAGCGCCAGGCAAAACGCTTCCAGAAGGCTTACTAACCACAGTTAGCTCCTCGTTAGATTCAACGGGTAAAAACGTGGTTTTGGTGGAAAGTGGTTGTCGCGCTGACACAGGAACAACGATTACGGGGATGGTTCTATCGTATTGTGAAACTGTGCCAGGAATGTCGGGCTCGATGATTCTCGAAGAAGGCTCCGACAAGAAAATGCGGCTCGTTGCACTTGCGACTGGTGGCGGGGCGCGAGTTAGTGGAAAACAAATATCAAAGTCGATCTATGTCACAGTCATTAACAACTTCCTCGATGAGGCACTGCCTGGACACAAGCGGTAACTTCTCTATCGAGCGCGATGAGCGAACTGCCGCGTGGCGCGTCGGGTGACTTTGATGCTGAATTTGCCCCAAAATACGTCGCACGTGTTCCCACTAAGTGGCAGGTGCTGCTCAGCTACGAGCCGCTTAAGTCGGAATTAAGCATGCCTATGCTTATTAAGCGAGGTGGTGACAGCACTTCTCCCCAGGTTGATGGCGAACTTTGGAGGACTTCTTGCTCTGTAGCGAGAAGGTTTTTGAACCTCGTCACCCTAGTGAATGAAATCATGCAGATCATCACAACATTATTAAGCTTCATCGTGCCGGTCCTACTTGTCGCTGTTGCGATTGCGCAGACCGCGCACGAATCTCCTCGGAAGCTGGTGAATCCCCGTGGACCGTTTGCGAAACTCACAGGTCAGATCACGCAGCTCGTTCCCTTCGATAACGGGTATGGCAATGGTTTTATTGTTGGTGCCGATGGCTGCCATGTTCTTACGAACTTTCATGTCGCGTTCGGCATGGCCACTGATTCTGAGACCAGTGAAATCGAGATGGTCGACAAGATCGAAGTTGGACACACGGTGAACTTCACATTCGACCTCGACGCGAGCTTGGGAAAATTCAGACGAAGTAGCAAAGCCAAAGTTGTTGGATTTGGAAATTACGAAGCGGGTACATCACAGGGATTTCTCGGAGACATTGCGCTATTGAGACTCGAAAGGTGCCTAGGAAAAGATTATGGCCAGCTAGAAATGGATCGTCCGCCGGCAGAGAAGCGAGTTTCATCAGGTAAGTTGATGACTGTCAGTTTATCGCGAAACAGGAACGGTATAAATGAAGTTCTTGTTGAGGAAGGATGTCGCGCAAGTGGTGCGACATCGGTAACGGGTATGATGCTTTCTAACTGCGATAGCGTACCTGGAATGTCGGGATCTATGATCTTGGAAGAGGGAGAGGACAAGAGATGGCGTCTCGCCGGTATTTCAACGGACCGGAGCAAATACGCAGATGGAACAAAAGTTTCTCAAGCCATCTACATTAAAATCATAAACAAGTTTCTTGATCGCTCGAATGGACTGATCAAATGAAGCTGTTGAAAGTGATCGCCGCGACCATAGGCGAAATCAAACGCGCACGTTCATTGTTGCTTTTAGTTTCTGTATTTACAGGAATAATATCCCCCGACCGAGCGTCAGCACAGCTTCGAAAGCCCGTCGATCCGCAAGGAGCGTTCGCAAAGCTCACCGGGCAGATTACTCAAGTCATCCCTCTCGACGAAGGATACGGCAACGGCTTTGTTATAGGTCCAAACGGTTGCCATGTGCTGACCAACTTTCACGTCGCATTCGGCACTTCGGCTGACCCTAAAATGGGTAAGACGATTATGGTCGATAAAGTAGATGTTGGACACACGGTGAATTTTGCTTTCGACCTTGATTCTAAAAGCGGAAGATTTAATCGAACAATAAAGGCAAAAGTTGTTGAGTTCGGTAACTATGAAATCGGCACCTCACGAGGATTCCTTGGCGATATAGCACTCCTTCGCCTCGACACCTGCCTGGGTCAAGAGCACGGCCAACTTGAAATCGATCGCCCTGCTGCTGACAAACGGCTTCCAACCGGCAATCTGATGACGGTAAGTTCTTCGCGCTCACAGTCTGGTAAAAATGAGGTGTTGGTTGAAGAAGGATGTCGCTCGCGCACTGCAACTTCAGTCACGGGATTAATGGTTTCGAATTGCGAGAGCGTGCCCGGAATGTCGGGATCGATGATTCTCGAGGAAGGCGTCGATAATAAATGGCGTCTCGTTGGAGTTACGACTGGCGGTGGCGCGTACGTAAACGGTAAGCAGGTTTCCAAAGCGATTTATGCCAGCGCAATTAACAAATTTCTCGACAGGCTCTCTTTTCCGGTGTCTGCGAAATGAAAATCAATCGCGTAGATAGGTTGTTGTTCCTGGTTCTCCTATTTTCATTATTTTTGTATGCTGATTCAGCGTCGGCGCAGAATCGAAAGTCGGTTGATCCGCGAGGGGCATTTGCAAAGCTCACTGGTCATCTCACACAGATTGACGGTCCGCTCGGACCTTACGGTAACGGGTTCATAGTTGGTGCGGATGGTTGTCACGTGTTGACGAACTTCCACGTAGCGTTCGGTAAATCTACCGACGGGGAAACCGGCGTAGTTCAACTAGTCGATAATTTTAAAATTGGTCATGCTGTTGATTTCTCGTTCGAACTGGATGCGAAGAGCGGGAAGTTCAGCAAGACGGTGAAAGCGAAAGTCGTCGAATTTGGGAACTACGAAGCGGGGACATCTCGCGGCTTTCTCGGCGACATCGCATTACTTCGTCTCGAAACATGTGCAGGCAAAGACTATGGCCACCTTGAAATTGATCGACCCGCGGATGGCAAAACTCTGCCGACGGGCATGTTGATGACAGTAAGTGCGGGGCGAAATACTGCAGGTAAGAACGAAATTTTAATTGAAGAGGGTTGCCGCTCAGAAAGTATGACGCCCGTGACGGGAATGATCCTCTCAAACTGTGAAGCGGTGCCGGGAATGTCTGGTTCCATGCTATTAGAGCAAGGCGCTGATAAAAAATGGCGGGTCGTGGGCATCACGACTGACAGAAATGTGCTTTCGGATGGAACGAAAGTGTCTCAGGCCATCAGCGCTAAGGTGATAAATAAGTTTCTCGATGGGCTTTCTTTTTCGAAGTCGGCGAAATGAAGAGCAGCCGTAAAAATTTTCCGTCGCATATGTTTTTTGCGTTCACATTTCTTCTCACTTTTTCGTTTGCGTCGGCGCAGCAGTCTAACGGTGGATTTGCGGACTTGGGTAATCGAAAGCCAGTTGATCCGGATGGACCAATCGCAAAACTCGTCGGGCTGATCACACAGGTCGGCGCTAAGGGTGAAGAGTATGGGAATGGTTTTGTAGTCGGCGCAGAGGGGTGTCACGTATTGACGAACTTTCACGTCGCTTTCGGCAAGTCCGTTGACCGATCTTCCGGTGAAATTGAAATGGTGGAAAATGTCGAAGGAACGCGACGATCATCGACCGTTGCCATATCTTGACCAACTTTCACGTAGTGTATGGAAAGTCGAAAGATCCGGCCACAGGGAAGGTTGAGATTTTTGACGATCCGCAAGTCGGACAC